>NZ_JBQQBR010000056.1:0-81010 GCF_052245935.1 Nonomuraea sp. 3N208
ACGGTAAGCGGCACGGGTGTGCCTTCCCGACCGACGTTGGCGCGTCGGCCTTATCTCGAAACCACATCGGATGATCCGGGAAGGTACACCCCTTCCCGGCAGATCCACAGGTTTCGATCATTGCTCCACCTCTCCCGCTGGTTCGGCAAGCCCGCCAACTGATTTCGCCCGAGCAACCGAAGTAGCCCGACGAGAGCAACGTCCATCTGCTGCCTGCCGGTACTGAGGTCGCAGGCAACGCACCCGCCCCACTCGCTCAGGAACAGCGGCAGGTGCCAGATGCCCCAGAGCGGGCCGGGTCCACGGCGCTGGCCATCTCCAGGAACGACACCCGCTCTGGTGGCCTTCCTCCCCGGCCTGCTGCTCCAGATGGTCACTACGCTCGCGCCCTCACCGAACCGGTCGTAGAAGCAGACGAGCGCGGCCATGGTGCCCGGGAGCAGGGTGACGCGGGATGCCCTGTGCGGCCTGCTGGTAGCGCTCGTCGGCCCATACGTCGCGGTCTGTCACGCGCGCCCGGTCGTGTGCGATGGTTTCCAGCGCCGGTACGGCCGCGGCCGCCGCCGCGCCCATCATGCCCAGCGCCTCCACCGCGAGTAGTTCGGATGCGGGCCGCCGATGTCCCCAATCGGGTAGCGGCCTGGCAGTGATGGCCTCCAGCAGCGGTGTGACGAGCCCGTCGCTGTCGCGGGTGATCGCCCAGAGCGTTCGCGCGATCGCTACCCGGTCGTACAGGTGGCCATGCTCGGCGTCGTGGAAGTGCTCGCGCAGCACCGGGACGGCGATGGCGGCGGCGGGACCGAGCTCTTCGAGCATCGGGGCGGCGTCGCGCGCCGCATGGCCGCCGTTGCGTGCGAGGTGCTCGGCAAGCAGCGCCGGGGCCTGGCCCGGCTCGCCGGTGATCCGCCACAGCGTCCAGGCCGCCTCGTGGCCGTCTTGCTCATCGTCGAGCAGGGCACGTACCTGCGACTCGACGTCGGCGGCGGCCGGACCGATTGCCCCGAACAGCGGCAGCGCGACCGAAAGGAACCGCTGGGACACGCGGGCGGCGATCGCCGGCACCAAGGGTGCCGCCGCCGCTCCCCACGAGACCAGCGCGTCCAGGCAGTCGACAATCTTCATGCCGTCGTACCGCTGGGAGGGGTCGAGATAAGTCCGCAAGGCGGGCATCAGCGCGTTCGCGTGCTCCACCAGGGCCGGAATCATGTCTCGGACGTTGAGATGCTTGACGTGGCCGTATTCGTCAAGGAAGGCGGCGGCAAACTACGGGACGCAACGGCCGTCACCGAGCCGTGCCAGCCCTTCCACCGCGGGAGCGGCCACGTCCGGCCACGGCTCGGCGGGGTCCCCGGTCAGCATCGCGGCCAGCAGGTCGGCGTACGCCGAGGCGGCCTGCCCGGAGTCGGCGATCAGGCTGACCGCGCTCACCAGCGGGTCCTGATGGCCGAGCCTGCGCCTGCGTCGTGGTGATGGTGAGGGCTTCGTCGATCTTATGCTGCCCGGGACGGGTCAGCAGGTCCCGAGCCAGCGCCCGCTGCCAGTGCTCGGCCCGCAGCAAAGCCGAACTGGGGGGCGCGGAAGAGGAGGGCCAGGCTTGCCAAATGCAGGAGGAGAATGACGATGCCTGTGGTTGATACCGCGGGCTGGTTCCACCAGGGTGTTTCGATCTCCGTGGCCACGTAATTGTGGAACCCGCTTGTGTCGCTGTAATGCAGGGCGGACTCCAGCAAGGCCAGTGTGTAGGGCAATCCGAAGAATCCAGCGATCAAGCCGGCCCATGCCCGTGCGCGCCCGTGGCTGAGCAGCAGGATCAGGCCGCCCACCACGACAGCGATGGCCGGGATCGCAAGGTACTTGACGTGGACCTGCATGTCGAGGAGAAAGGCGCTGGGGAGGAGCTCTGGTTCGCCGCGCTCGTTGATCAGACCGGCCAGGCAGCCGACATAGTTCACTGCGGCGTAGATCAGGAGCAAGGCCGGGGTGAGCAACATCAGCACGGTTGCCTGGCGGGACGGGCTCGCCCACAGGGGTGGGGATTCCTGCTCGACGGGTTGCTTCTGATGTCTGGTCAACCATGATGTGGACGCTCACGTAATTCCCCCGGGGTCGGCTCACGTAATTCCCCCACCCCTTGTCTCGTGGGCGAGTCGATGAGGTATCACGGCCTTGTCGACGGCGGGACGAGCGGGCGGTTGTTCGGTGGCAAGGTGACCCGGACCGCAGGCGCTCCAAGCGCCGAGGACCGGAAGCACCGCGGCAGTCATTCCCCGTAGCTGCGGTGCTCCCGGAGTCAGAATGACGCGAGCCCTACGTGGTGGCGTTGGTCGCCTTGGGTCGCTTGTTCGGCCGGTAGGACGGGCCGTTCATGAACACCTGATGACTGGTATTGATCAGCCTGTCCAGCAGCGACTCTGCGACGACCGGGTTCGGAAACAGTGGATACCAGTCCTGAGGCGCGCGATTGGCGGTGATCGCCAGTGAGCGGCCTTCGGCGATGCGCTGGGAGATGAGCTCATAGAGGTCGTCAGCCTGGGTGGGAGTGAACTCGCGCATGGCGAAGTCGTCGAGGATGAGCAGGTCGGTCTTGACGTGTCCGGCCAGGCGCTTGGCGAAGGTGTTGTCGGCGTGGCCGCCCGCCAAGTCGGCCAGGATGCGGCTGGTCTTGTGGAAGCGGATCTCGGCGCCGGCGCGGATCGCCAGGTGGCCAAGAGCTTGGGCGACATGGGTCTTGCCGACACCGACGGCGCCGTAGAGGATGATCGACTCTCCGGCTTGCAGCCAGCGCAGCGCGGCCAGGTCGCGGATCTGGGCGGCGGGCAGCTTGGGGGAGGCGGTGAAATCGAAGGCCTCCAGGGTGGTCTCGGTGTCGAAGCGGGCGCGGCGCAAACGGCGGGCCATGCCCTGCTGCTCGCGGCGGGTGATCTCGTCGTCGCAGAGGATCTGGAGGAACTCCAGGTAGCCCAGGTCACCGCCTTGGGCCTGGGCCAGGCGGGCGTCCAGGGTTTCCAGCATCCCGGATAGTTTCAGGGCTCGTAGGCTGTCGGCCAGGCCGGGGCGCAGGATGGTCATGGTGTGTCAACCTTCTGTGGTGGAGTGGGGGCTGCTGGTCAGGAGGGCATCCAGGCGGTCGGCGTGGATGGCCAGGGCGGCGCTGAAGGATTCGGCGACGGGGTGGAAACCGAAGTAGTCGTCCAAGGCGTCGGCGACGGTCTCGTCGCAGTCATCGAGGAAACGTTCAAGCTCACGAAGCAGCCCGGCCAGGGCGACAGCGTCCGTGCGGCGCAGATGGACCGCGCTGTCGTTGTCGGTGTCGGGAGTCACGAGGCGGCGTTGGTCGGCTCGTCGTCGCCGGGTTCGCCGTCCTGTTCGTCCGCCGTATCGACCTCGGGGCCGGGGAACGGGATCACGTCGGCGAACAGGGCGTCCGGGCCGTGCAGGAACGCTGGAGCTCCAGCGTCCCCGGTGGGCCGCTGCTGATCGATGTCCTCCAGGCCGGCGACCAGAATGTTGCGGATGGTGCGATAGGAGGGGTCGCCTGCGGTGGCGGCCTTATGACAAGCCGCCTCCAGTCGCACGTCGGAGTGCTTGGTGGCCAGCCCCAGGATTGATTGCGCGGAGCGTAGCCGGTGCAGCGCTGGGCCGTCCAACAACTCGGCAATGATGCCCGCAGTGGCCGGGCCGATCTGCTCGGCCCGCTCATGGCACCATGCCGGGGTGCGCATCGCGAAGGCGATCTTCTCCGGCGGGTAGTCGGCGACATCGGTGCGCCTGCCCTGGCCGGTGCGGACGTGGGTCTTGACCAGTTCGCCGCGGTGGAAGATCTGCACCATCGTGGGCGTGGCGCGGATGTCGACGTGCTCCCCGATCAGCCGCCACGGCACCGAGTAGAACGCCTTGCCGCACTTGACGTGAACGTCCGGAGCAACCTTGGCCCGTGTCCACTCCGCCAGCGTGAACGCTGCGGCTGGAAGCGGGATCAGGCATCCGGCCTCGGCCTGCTCGAACACCTCGGCCGGGGTCCGCCCGTCCAGGCTGCGGTGCTTGCGCAACCCCGCGACCTGGCGGCACCAGTGCAGCGCCGAGGCCTGCATCCCCGCCACGGAGGAGAACTCCCGGCCCCGCCACCAGGAGTCCCGGATATACGGCATCTGCCGCTCCACCCGCGGTTTATCCCGAGGCTTGCGTGAGCGCGCCGGGTCGATCAGGACGCCGTAGTGTGCCGCCAGCTCCGCATACGCCCGGTTGATTTTCGGGTCGTAGAGGTCAGGCTTGTCCACCCCGGTCTTCAAGTTGTCCGGCACCAGCCGCGCCGGAGCGCCGCCGAAGAACGCGAACGCCTCCACGTGGCTGGCCGTCCACGAGGCCTGATCCATCGACACCACCGGACGGACGAACATGTGCCGGGAGTGCGACAACACCATGACGAACGCCCAGATGCGTTGCGAGCGGCCGGTGCGTGGGTCTGTCCAGGAGCCCAGCAGCCCATAGTCCACCTGCGCCTCGAACCCCGGCTCGGGGTCCGGCCGCAGCACCGTCACCTTCTCCCGTGCCGCATCCTCGGCCAGGTTCGCGGCCACATACCGCTTGAGCGAGGCCAGCGAGCCGCTCACACCGTGTTCATCCCGCAGCCGCTGGTGGATCGTCGCCTTGGTCACCCCGGCGCGCAGCATCTCGACGATGTAATCGCGGTGCTTGTCGAACTCCGGCCAGGTCACTTGCCGCAGCCGGGTATCGCTCAACTGCGGGAACCACTCCTTGACCAGCCTCGCCCACTCTTCCGGGCTCACCGGCGGGCCGCCAGGCACAAACCCCGCGACGATCGCCGGCTCCACGTACCGGCGGATCGTCTTGCGGTCCACTCCCAGCGAGCCGGCTACCTCGTGCTGGGACCGGCCCGCATACCAGTGCACCAAGATCTCGGTTATGTCGATCACGTAGAAGGTCCTCCTCGCCATCTGCTCCCCAGACGTCTGGGCGCCTGGAGGGCGATCATCGATGGGAGAGGTCCGAGCCAGGACAATGCCGCCGGAACGTTCGTCATCCCCTGGACGAACATCACGAGCGACATCCGTGGTCCATGACGAGCGGGCAGTGGGGGAATTACGTGAGCGAATCACACCCCGATGGGGGAATTACGTGAGCGCTGACAACCATGACACTCCGTGGCTGCTGGTGAGCAGGGCGAGGCCCTGTACTTGTGCGACTGTGCCGGCAACGAGCAGGGTTCCGCGGAGGGGGGCGTACCAACCGGGCTGACTCCGCTTGATGACGTGCGTCAGTTCCCTGCCGTTGGTCACGATAAAGAAGGAGGACGGCTGCTTGAGGAATATCCAGAGCATGGCCACGTAGATGGCGGTCAGTCCGGCGGCCACCGCGAGGAGGAGCGTGGGCCGGCGTGTGCCACGCCATAACTTCCATGCTGTCATGCCGAACGCGACGGTGGCCACCGCGGTGAGTATTCCCAGCCCGAGTAGCTGGTCACGGATGTCCGTGCTGGACTGGCTTGCCGCGGAGTGCCACATCGCTGCCGAGATCTCCCGCGGGTCCTCGTAGTACGGCAGGGTGAGTGAGCTCTGCGCGTGGGCGAGCAGCGTGATCAGTGCCAGCACGGTTCCGGCCGGGGCCGGGGAAAGGATCAAGGCGATCGCGATTTTGATCCTTCGTGGGGTAGCCTCCATGTGATCTTCGACGTGAGGGGCTCACCCGGCGTTCCTCCCGTAGTAATGGATCGCCACCAATTCCACCAACCCTTCAGCGGGCGTGCGAGGCAAGGCGCTGAGTTCTCGCGGCGCGGTCAACCACGCCCTGGCCTCTGCCGTACAGCACACGGGTACCGCAACGCCCCCCTCGCACAGGCTCCTCACTCCGTACCCCTTCACACGCCTGACCAGCGCGGCGACCCTTCGGCCACTGCTCTGCCGTTGACTCGTAATGAAGTGCTCCGGGCGTAGATGCCGTTCCGGGCCGGGGGATCTGCGTCTTGTGCTCCTACCGGGTCGGCGTGAAGGACGAGACGACCAGGCAGACGGCGCCGGCCACGATCACAATCGCCATGGTGAGATCCCTCGTCCGTCTGGAGATCACGCCTTTCAACTGTCCGCGGATCATGTTTCGCGCCAGGTGGACGGTGCCGGCCCAGGAGATCCGTACCCGGGGGTGCCAAGCGGCCGAGGCGACGAGGACGGCCGCGAGAAGCAGGCGCCAGCGCACCGAACCGGCGAAAAGCAGCCCGAAGGCGTCGCTCTCCAGGCTGGTGTACGTCACGATGTCGAGCAGTATGAAGGAAAGAAGAGCCGCTGCGGCCGCGATGCCGGCTATGCGTTTCCACCGTGTTGGAGCGGTGGCTGTCGCGGCCGCCGCCAGTGCAACGATGACGACCGGCAGGCCGATCATGTCGGCGTCACCGGACCACCACGCGAGGCCGTCCCAGGAGGACGCCTTGGTCACGTAGACGACGCCGGCCACGAACATGTCGTATGTGGCCGGAAGGCGGTGGAACATGGCCGCCCATGCTGCCGCGACGGCGGCGCCTGCCCAAAGGATCATCCCGTACTTCCTGCGGGGCAGGGGTGATCGGGCCGCCAGGAGCAGCCCCCCGCGGCCATCGGATAGCAGATGATCAGGAGCCAGGGCGGTGCGACCGCATGTTCCCGCCCGGTGCATGGATCGGGGCCCTGCAGGAGAAACGCGACGACGAGCCCGTACGCGAGCACTGCGGCGATCGCGGCGACGGCCGTGAGCGTGGCTCGGCGTGAGCCGTTCAGGACAAGGCCGGCTGCGACGATCGGCAGCAGGAGAACGCCCCAGAACAGTAGCTCTCCCGGCAGGTTGTCCGGCGCGTACGAACCCAGCCCGTACGGACCCGCCAGCGCATACGGACCTTCCACGAATGAATAGGGAGCGGGGGCCGCCGAGGAACAGAACCAGCCGACGCTCTGCCTGCCAGCCCCGAAGGTCGTCAGGATCACCGGTCCAGACGCGGCCGCAACCGCACCGAAGCGCAACACCGCCGCCACCGGGGACAGCGCTTCTGCCGCGGGCTCCTGCATCACCGCACCTTTTCCCGCAAATGATCAATCCAAGTCAGGATAGTGGATGACCGTCCGCTGAGCGGGGCCGCTTTCAGGGGTTGGACACGTCTGCTCCAGGTCTAAGGGAAGTCTCCGAATTACCTGACTACGGTCGGTCCAGGTGGGGGTTGCCCCAAGGCTCACATACCTGGGTCCACTTCACGTCCACCACCGAAGCTGGCGCCCGCCGGGCGAGCAGTCCGGCCACTGGGATCGCCACAGAGCCGACAGTTCGGGGAAGACTGGATCAGGTCGTTCGCGGGTGGACGTGCGTTCTAAGGTAGATCCTCAACACCCGCACTACGATCTTCCTGATGCGCATGACGACAACGGCCTCGAATGATCTCGCCCCCTTGGGGGTAGATCCGCCCGTCACGCCAATCGGGTTTGGCTCAAGCGGGCCCTTCGGCGGGGATGCCGAGCCTGCCTCGGTACGGGTGCGACCGCTTGGCAGCCTCCTCCCATGACAGCAACTCGGCCCAGGCCCAGGGCAGGTCGGGACGGTAGAGATACGTAACCCCGGGCGGGCGATAATTGCGGTGGGCCAGGAGAAGCTCCCAGTACGTTTCTGCGGCGTCCTTTAGCAGTGACACCGGGCGGAACTTCCGCTTGGTCTTCTTCCAGAAGGTTTTCCTGAAGATGGCGCGCTCGCGAGAGATCTCGATCGTGTACGAGCCGAACTCGAAATCCGCTCCGGACGACCGGCAGGACAGCGTGTCGTCTATCGCTGCGAGGACGCTCAGAGCGCCGTCGACCCTCCCATCTCGCGGGTCAGGAGGATCCCTATGGCGGCTTCGATCTCGTCGTCCGCCTCGTAGGTGACATCGTCATCGGTCGCCACAAAACGCATGCGCCTCATGCTAGTAAGTGACGGCAGCAGGGGATCTTGATCTCGGTGGTGTCGGCGTAATGGTCACCGACGATCTACGGGGTGCGGCGGACCGCCAGACAACGCATCAAGTGCACCGCTGCTGAAGATGAAGATCGGGCTGGCAGTAGCGGTGACAGCAACGTCGGGCACCAGAGGCATCCCCCGAGCGCCGCCGACCACCGTCTGGCCAGGCCTTGCCGTACGCGATCTGAGTGGTTGTGCGGCCTGAAAATCGGACGGTCGGCGGTTCGCCCTCGCCCGTGACCGCAGCAACTGACCAGCCAAGATGTCCCGAAAGCGAAGATCGCTCCGGGGCGTTTTGCGTCCGCTGACGGCAACGTTTGGCGGACGGTCGTCACCTCCCAGGCCTTGCGGCTGGGAGCACGGTTTTGCTCGGCGGCCATTCGAGCGCGTGTGGGATCAGATAATCTGATTACATGAAGGTGATGACTGCCACTGAAGCGTCACGAAGCTTCGCAGCGGTTCTCGATGAGGCCGAGCGAGGCGAGACCATCATGGTCACCCGTGGTGGGAAGCGGATCGCGATGATCGGCCCCGCGCCTACCGCGCCCGGTCGTATGGTCAAGGCGTTTCTCGCTAGAAGTGCGGGAACGCTGGATGCCGATTTCGAGGCTGACATCGAGGCGGCTCGGGAGTCGGTCGAGGATGAGATGAGGGGCACGTGGCCCGACGCCTGATCCTGGACACTGGTGTGCTCATCGCTGCCGAACGGGGCAAGGCGTCCGTGGGCGCGGTGATCGGGGATGCCGATGATGTGGCCATCGCCGCGATCAGTGTTGCGGAGTTGCTCGTCGGGGTGGAGCTGGCCGATGACGCACGCCGCCCTAACCGCCAAGCTTTTGTGGACGAGGTCCTGGCCTTGGTTCCAGTTGAGGAGTACACCACGGACGTCGCCAGGGTTCATGCTCGGCTCATGGCATATGTCCGGCGCGAGGGCAAGGCGAGGGGAGCGTATGACCTCTTGATCGCCGCTACGGCTGCCACTACCGCGAGAACCATTCTCACTATGGACTCATCGGCGGCTTTCGATGATCTTCCGGGCGTGCGGGCTCAGGTCGTTCCCCGCTGATCGGTGACGGCAACCTTGACGGCAACGTCCACTACCACGCTCGTACGTGAGGCGCCTTGGGCATCACCATTTGTCGTGTCCCAGACGAACGAGCGGGACGATCGTCACACCTGAAAAGCGGGAGGTCGGCAGTTGGACCCTGCCCCTGACCACCAGGCTTGAACAGCCGAGATGCCCCGAAGCGAAGGCCGCTCCGGGGCGTTTTGTTGTTCTGACGACAGTCACAGCAGTCTGACAGGGAGGTCATGGAGATACTTCCTAGTGGCATCCGACCCGCATCGGCGAATCCCTCCGTGCTCAGCACGGTTATAGCTGACACACTGATGGCGGTGGCGGATGAGATCGAGAAGGTAGCGACCGCCTCACACGTGACCAGGGAGGCGTGACACCTTGAGCGCCCACCAGTGCGTCCGTCCCACCTCCGAGAACGACAAGTCGTGGAGGTGCCCTGACTGCGCTCTGTTATGGGAGCCGCTCCGGCTGACGCCGGTAAAGCAGGCCGGAAGAACAACCAGGGCGCGGGCGAAAACCTCAGCCTGGGCGGTCCTGTTATGCACAGGGTCATTCATGCTGGCGTTCGATGGCGGCGTCCCCGCTCGTTGTGCTCGGCTTGTGCGTGTTCTCGCTGGCGAGTCTCGCCTGGTGGCATCGCCGGCATCGCAGATCATGAGGTTGCTTCGGCAGAGCCTGCAGGACTCCGTGGCAGCGACCAGGCCACACCCACGGGTATGCCGAGCTGGACCTCGAGGAGCTCGCGCCTTTCGAGATCACTGAGTAGGAGTTCCGCGGCGATCTTGTTGAGTTGGCGCTAATCAACCGATGAGCTCTGAGTGACAAACTGGCGCAGTGACGATCGACACGTACACCTACGGACGTTCGCGGACCTCACCTGACTGTTCGCGCAGGTCAAGCTAATTTATGTGCCTGATCAGGCTGAGGATCCAGTGGCTTCGCATCGAAGAGGTCCGCCGCAGCGGAGGTGCTGTACAGCAACGCCGTCTCACACAGTCAGGCACCACCGGCCTGGTCCACCGCATCACCAGGGTGGCAGGTTACTGACGAGGCGCCCGCCCTTCACTACGGATCGTCAGAAGGTAGGGATTCGAGTTCACCCGGCCGCGCACCTGATCAAAGGTCCTCTGGGAACAGCCCGGAGGACCTGGTCCTTGAGTGATAAAGGAGTGTCGGCGCTGCTCGGCTGGTCCGTGGAGGCGGTTCTTGGGATTCAGGCCAGGGAGTTGGGTGGCAGGGCGAAGGGGTCCTCGGGGAGGAAGCAGCCGTAATCCTGCAGCGGCATTTGGTCCTCGAGCACGATCCGCTGGAGTTCGCCGGCGGGGGACAAACCGTCCGGGCGGTCCAAAACGCGTTGGCCCGGCTGTAGGCCGCCGTGGCCGCATCTGATCACGGCCTCCGGTGCATCGGCTGCTAGCCGACCGAAGCGGTTCAGCAGAATGTGTACCGCGTCGTACAGGTCGCGGACGTTTTCGGCGGCGCATTCCTCGCTGGCCTCCGGATAGAGATCACGGTACGCCGCGCGGGCCGACGCCAGGAAACGCTCCGGATCCACGATCACCACGTCCCGGCGCGTGCGGACGCTGATCGTCATTCCCGCCGTTGGAGCCGTCTGCTCATCCACCGTCTGAAGGTAGCCCACCCCGCCAAAGGTCGACCCCAGGGCTTTGGAACGGCCTTTCGCGTTGCTGGGTGACTACGTACGTGCCGCCCTGGAGATTGAGTCCATGGCCTCTGTGCCCTGTAGACACCGAGAATAGATGGAACCAAGGCGCATGGAGATATTTCCTAGCGCAGGTGTGTCCCTCGCCAAGGTCGGCGATCAGCGAAGTGAAGTTGAGAGTCGGATCGGCGGCCCAGTGCATGAACGCCCGAGTAGCAGGGACAGTCTACGACACTGCACCCATGCTGGTACTGCACTACGACCCGGATGACAAGGTTGAACTGGTGGAGATCGGCTACTCCGGCAACGGTGGCGAGGAGGTGTTCCTTGATGGCGTCCAGCTGACGCCCGTGATCATTACTGGCCTATGCGTCCGTCGATCCGCTCGCGCAACAGGTCGACGTGACCCATGTGGCGGCCATACTCCCAGATCATCCCGACCAGCACCTCGCGCAGCGACATCGACCCTCCACCGCTGCCATGCAGATTCAAGGGATCGTCGCCGGTGGTGTCGAGACTGGGCGCCTCGGCCACAAACCGCTCGGCGAAGTCCACCTCCGCACGCCATGCGTCCCACGCCTCCCTAAGCACCTGAGGGTCGGGAACAGCACCATCGAAATCACCGTCACGGTCGGTCTCGGAGGTGAACAGCCGGGGCACGTCCTGTCCCGCCATCATCACCCGGAACGTCGCACGCTCCCCCTCGGCCAGGTGTCGCACCAGCCCCAGGAGCGACATCGTCGACGGCTCAACGGAACGCCGCGCCATATCCTCCGCATCAAGACCTGAGCATTTCATCTCCAACGTGAGGCGTGCACAGCGCAGGGCTTCGACCAGCGTGGTGCGCTCGTCGCCCAACGTTGGTCCGTTCTCACGCGGGTCGTCGTCCGACGGCTTGCCGTCCGCGGTGAACATGTCAGCTCGTCGTGTCGTAGCCATGGCCGCAATCATCGGCGATGCGCATAGCGGCGACAACTGATTAACGAGACCGGCACTCACGGTCTCTCCGGGGCCGGTCCCGCCCGACAGCCCGCCCGCCCGCCGCATCATCGAACGCCGTCGGCATGATGTACAGAATTCCCTGCACGCGTCCAGTTCGCGGCAATGCCGCCAGCGTGGATAATGGCCGCCGTTGATCATACGGGAAAGGGAGGCCATGCTCCCGTGGCGCTATCTGCGATGGTGGTTAGCCGCACTGGCGGCGTGCGTCCTGAGTTTCCTGTCCCTGTGGCTGCCGAGGTTCTTTCCCGATGATGCGGGCGTGTTTTGCGCCGGCCCGCTCTCGCTCCACCCGGTCGAGAAGTACTCCGATTTCCAACGGACGTGGGAGCGTCTGCGCGAGCCCATTACGTCCACGCTCGAGCAGATTCTGATCCTGAACGCCCTGCCATCCATGAGCGCTCTGCTGTCAGGCGCGGTCGCCGCTTGGGCAGGGCGGCGGCTCAGCACGGCGGTGGGAGCGCTGGCTATTTCGGTCATGCTGGTGGTCGCACTTGACTGGGTGTTCCTCGCACTCTCCTACTCCATGCTGCTCGACTGTGCGGGATGGGGCGGAAAGCTCCCGTGGTTGCTGTGGCATCTTCTGCCGGTGCTTGGCAACGGCAGCGCGGCCGTTCTGCTGATCTCGGGAATTCGGGCCCGCTGGAAGATAGGGCAGGGCAGCAACTCCGGTCCGGAGCAAACAGTCGACCGTTCCTGATGCCTCCTCGTTTCGCCTCGGGCTGATCCTCCGCTGCCGGCTTCACCCGACCGGGCGCCATCGCATACCTCCCTCCGCCCCGCGAACGACGTTCCCCGCCGATGGGAAAGACGTCGATCCCGTACCCATAGGTCCGCCGGTTCAGGGTCTCGTCGTCTACACGAAGGGGAATGGCCCAGATCGACACCCTCGCCAAGCCGCCCACATCGGGTCTGGCCCCCGACATCGCGGCCGCCATCGACCGCTACCGCGCCTTCCGTCAGGAGTGGTCGTTGCGCAGGACCGTCCGCCGGCCGTCGTCGCCCGGGATGGTCACGATGAGGCGGCGCGCCATAGCGGTGGCGTCCTCCTTCGTGAGGCTCGCCCCCATGGCAGTCGCCTCGTCGTACGCCTCCGGCGAGAGGGTGGCGCGCACGGCGGCCACGTTCCGGGGGCCGTCCAGCGGGTCCATGAGCTCGGGGGAGTAGCCCACCCGGGTGCCGATGGCCGAGACCGTGCCGAGGAGCACCGCGCCGTCCACTGCCCGGCCGGCCATGCCGAGGGCGCCGGCGAGCACGTGGGCACAGGCAAGCCAGGAGGTCACGTCCTGCACGCGGTCGAGGTGCACGACCAGCCGGGCCGCCTGCTGCACCGCCCGGTGGGCGTCGCCCAGGTCCATGGCGACCTTCGCCCCGATCCAGCCGGAGGAGCAGTACGCCCAGTCGTGGCCGCAGGCCTTGGCGATGTCGGCGGCCTGCACGAGCTGCCCGGCGGCGAGCTGCGGATCGCCCGCCACCCTGGTGATCTGTCCGCGCACCATCATCAGCTCGGCCTCGACCCACGGCAGCCCCGCCGCCCGTACATGCGTCCAGCCTTCGGCGAGCGTGAGCTGCGCCTGGTCCGGGTCGCCGCTGAGCTGGAGGAAGTACGCCCGGTACGGCAGGGCGCGGGCCATGACCTCGACGTCGCCGATGGCCTCGGCCTGCCGCAGCGCCAGCTCGACGTCGTCGTTCCCGGAGAACGGGTCGCCCGCGAGGTAGCGGAGCAATGCCCGCCCGATCAGCGCCTGCCCTCGCCCGGGGTGGTCGGCGCCTGCGCGGTCGAGTGCCTCGGACAGTCGCGCGATGCCTTCGTGCACGTCACCGTTGCGATACCAGAACCACGACAGCGCGGTGGCGATGCGCAGCGCGGCGTCCCCGTCGCCCGTGGCCAGGGCGTGACTGAGAGCGGCACGCGTGTTCGCCTGCTCGTGCCGGAGCCTGCGCAACCACAGCTCCCCGTCGAAGGTGCGCAGGCGCCGTTCGGCCGTCTCGGCCAGCTCCACCGCCCACGCGAGATGGCGGCCGGCCCATCGGGCCCGTTCGTCGCCGGACAGGGTGCGAAGGGCGTACTGCCGGATGCTCTCCAGCATCCGGTAACGCCGAGGCATGGCGGTGCCGTCCACAGTGACCAGCGACTTGGCGACGAGGCCACCCATTCTGTGCAGCACCGCCGGAGGTCCCGCCACCCGTTCGGCCGCTTCCAGGTCGAACGCGCCCTCGAAGAGGCTCAGGCAGCCGAGCAGTTCCCTCTCCGGCGGGGTGAGCAGGCGCACGCTCGACGCGATGGCCGCCTCCAGGCTCCGATGGCGCTCCGGGGCGGTACGGGAGCCGGTGGCCAGCAACGCGAACCGATCGTGGAGCCCGTCGGCGATCTGCTCGAGGGTCAGGACTCGGGTCTGGGCCGCCGCGAGCTCGATCGCCAGGGGGAGGCCGTCCAGCTCCCGGCAGATCCGGGCGATCAGCTGCCGCTCGTCGTACCGTGGAGTCCGGCCCGGACGGACCGCGAGGGACCGCTCCACGAAGAGCTCCGCGGCCGCCCCATCGGCGTCCAGTGGCGGCAGATCCCAGGTCGCCTCTCCCGCGACGGCCAACTGCTCCCGGCTCGTGGCGAGTAGCCGCAGGCCGGGGCAGCGGGACAGCAACGTCTCCGCCAGCGGGGCGACCGCGTCCACCAGATGCTCGCAATTGTCGAGGACCAGCAGCGTCTCCCGGTCGCCGATCGACGCGGCGAGGTGGTCGGTGCTGCCCGTGATGGCCGTGCCCATCGCCGCGCCGACCGTGGCCGGCAGCAGCTCCGCGACTGTCACGTCGGCGAGGAGGGCCAGCCACGGGCCGTCCCCGTGCTCGTGCTCCCGGGCGATCTCCAGGGCCATGCGGCTCTTGCCCGCGCCGCCGGGGCCGGTGATCGTCACCAGCCGGTGGACGGTGAGCAGGTCCTTCACCGCGCGCACGGCGGCATCACGCCCGATGAGGCGGGTCAGCGGCGCCGGAAGCCGCGGGCGGGCGGGCCCGCTCGGCTCGGGAGGCTCGATGATCGCCGCCGTTTCCTTCGGGGTCTGCCAGTCCAGGGCGGGGTCCTGCCGGAGCACCGCGGCCTCCACGGCGCGCAGGGAGGGGCCGGGGTCCACGCCGAGTTCCTCGATCAGCCGCTCGCGCGCCGTGCGGAGTGCGGCCAGGGCGTCTCCTTGCCGCCCGGTCCGGTACAGGGCGAGCGCGAGCAACTCCCAGGACCGCTCCGCCAGGGGGTGCTCGCGGACCAGCGACTCCAGTTCGCCCACCGCCTGGACGGCCGTGCCCATCGAGAGGCGGGCCGCCGCATGGTCCTGGCGGGCGGCCAGCTGGGCGTTCTCCAGGCGAGCGATCTCGGCGCCGGCCACGTCGGAGTCGCCGAGGTCGGCGTACGCGGGGCCGCGCCACAGTGCGAGCGCGGTCGCGAGGCTTTCCGCCGCCGCCGATGGATCGCCGGGCAGCAGTCTCGCGCCGCGCTCCGCCAGGGCGGCGAAGCGTTCGGAGTCCACCGATTCCGGCCTGACGCGCAGGACGTAGCCCGGACCCTGGCGGTCGAGGAGGCCCGTGGCCGCACGTGGGGGCCGGTCTGGTTCGAGGGCCCTTCTCAACCTGGTGATGTACGAATACAGGGTGGCCATGGCGCTGTTCGGAGCCTGTTCGCCCCATACCGCGTCGATGATGCGGTCGGTGGTCACCACCTTGCCCTGCGCGATGAGCAGTGTCGCCAGCAGGGCTTTGACGCGGGTGCCCCCGAGGTCGAGTGGTTCCCCCGCGCGCGTTACCGCCAGCGGACCCAAGACGGAGAACTGGAGCACGGCTGGTTCAGAGCTCACTTATGGACCGTTCCCTCTGTATCCACCTCCGCCCAAATGCGGACATGCGGCTGTTATACCCCAAAGCATATTTTTCGCCAATCGAACACCACTACGCACGATATGAGCTAGCGGTTCAGCGGGAGCTGGGCAGCGGTGTGGTGTGGAGGTGGCCGATGCGGAGGGACGCGTACGGTCCGCTGATCGCGGCGAAGGCTGCGGCCACAGCGAGAATAATGATCACGTGGGCGCCTCGGCCGCATTCGATGATCTTCCAAGCGTTCGCGCTCAGGTGGTTCCTGGCTGAGCGCCAACGGCAACCCCGCCGGTTCGGGCCCGTCTCATCGCTGACGGCGGCTTTCCTCTTGATGACAGCAGGGCTGGTTCGGCAGAGTTGGCCACTGTCTGCGTACTGATTGTCAATCGCGAATCGATTTGGAGAGCACATGGTCGCAGCGGGATGGCGGATAGGAGGTTTGCTGGCGGCGCTCCTGGCTATTGTCGCCCTGACTGGGTGCACCACAACCCCGGAATCTCCGAAGATCCCGCGGTCGCAGCCGTCATGGTATCCCCATGCCGATAGCGAAGCACGTGCCGCGGACGCTCTCTGCCCCGAGGGGAATGGGCCGAGGGGATTGGATTGCCGGTCGGAAGCTCCAGGATATAAGGCTTGCGTCAAGCGTCATCAGGCGAAAAACGCGGCCACGTTATGTCAACAAGCGTTGATTGTCCGAATCGAATGTAAGTTTGGCCAGCGGGGCGCTCATCATAACGACGCGGGCTGTGCCGCGTCGACCGAATCATATTTGTCGTGCCGGACCGGGAGTCCCAGCCGGTCTGACGACGTGTGCGCGGCGGGTGAGAGAGAATACTGGCGTTGTCCGGATAACCTGGATCCGGCCAGCGATTTCGACTGTGTGAAGGCGCGAGGCGCCTACTATGAGTGCCGCGACGACGCTCGAGGCGATGACGCGTTCTGCCCGACATACCTCGAGGTGCTCGGTCTGTGTCACACGCTGAGGGTGAGCTGCTCCGACCTCCTCGACAAATATCTTGTGTGCCAGCCCGAGGGCCTTTCCCCGAATGAGTGCGCATTCGGGTTCAACATGAGAATCAATTGTTTGCGGGATCTCTCGGACGGCGTCTTCCAGAAGATCGCGACATGTGACTCTATGTGGCAAAATGTTATTAGAAATTGTAACGGCAAGCAGGGGCTCAATGCGGACGGCCCTACACCTTGTACGGGCGGCGCAAATTGGGATGCGGCGAGCTACTCGATCTGCGAAAAACAGGGCGACCCCGCTGAAGTGGTCGGTACGGCCTACGTGTATTCATCGAGTGGATTCTTTGACCGAATGCCTGCCTGCTGGGCGTCCGAGGATGAGAAACGTCGTATGGCCGAGGAGGCCATGGAGGCCTCGGGCGCATGGGGTGTTCGCGTCGTACACCGTCATGGCGAAACCACCTATGAGCCCTTGTGACCCTCGCAACTCCGATCCTGACCGAGTAACCGTCGGGTCAGGCGGTGCCGGTTCGCATGGCGGTTACCACCACGGCGGTGTAATGCACCATGAAGCCGCCTTTCGACGCGTCGATCGCGGCCCCGATGCCCGCCAGTAGTTCTTCCAGCTTGGCCGGCGGGAGCCGGCTGAGGCCGCCGTGAGTGGGCACCTGGTCCAGCCACTCGTCCCGGGTGTAGGACCGCTCCCACTCGAACCGCCACTGCTCCGGCTCGCTGAACGCGCCCGACTCTTGTATGCCGTCGGCTGCCTTGGTGAACAACACCGAGTACCCCTCCATGGGCGACATCGTCAGGCTGTACGTCGGCACGTCGGGCACCACCTGGCGATAGACGGCGGCGAAGGCGTCGGAGACTTCGGGCGGCGGCTGGGCCACGTTCCAGAAAAGCGCCAGCCGGCCACCTGGCCGCAGCACGTCAGCCGCCTTGGCCGCTCCTGCGGCCGGGTCCACCCAGTGCCAGGTCTGCCCGGCGATGACAGCGTCGAAGGTCCGGCCGGCAGGGTCCCAGGCTTCGAACGCGGCCACCTCGACCTCGAGCCCGCTCTGCCGGGCCCAGTCCGCCATCCGGGCGTCGACGTCGACTCCTAGCACCCTGCAGCCGGCCGCTTGGAACTGCCGGGCGGAGATGCCGGTGCCGCAGCCGACGTCGAGGACGTCGGGCCCAGGGCTCGCGGTGACGATGCGGGACACCATGGCGTCGGGATACCGGGGGCGGGTCCGGTCGTAACGTTCGGCGTCCACGCCGAAGGACTCCGCGATCTGCCGGTGTTGATGGGGCTGCTGCTCGGAAAGCCGCTCTCGTTCAGGAGGTAGAGTGGGCATGTGCCCACCATAGTGGGCAAGTGCCCACTCGTCAACGAGCGGGACCCGGCGAGGGAATGGGAGGATGCGCGTTATGCCGACTGGGGTGGCCATGCGTGACGCGCGGACGCAGCTGTTCGACGCCGCCGAGCGCGTGCTGCTCAGGGACGGACCGAACGCGCTGACCAGCCGGGCGGTCACCACGGAGGCAGGCTGCGCCAAGGGCGTCCTGCACCGGCGCTTCGCCGACTTCGACGCCTTCCTCGCCGAGCTCGTGCTGGACCGCATCGCCCGGATCGACGATCAGGCTGCCGCCCTGCGCGAGTCCGCCGGGACCGGCACCGTCGACGGCAACCTCACCGGCGCGCTGATGGATCTGTTCGGGTCGGTCGCTGTGGCGATCGTCGGTCTCATCATCTCCCGGGATGAGCTGCGTGCCCGGCTGCGCCAGGTCAGGCCGGCCGGTGTCCCGGTCCTGGCGGAAGCCGCGGCCATGATCGCCTCCTACCTGGCGAGTGAGCGCGAGTTCGGCCGCATCGCGGCCGACGCGGACGTCGACACGCTCGCGCTCACTCTGATAGGGGCCGGGCACTTGCTCTTCGCCGATCGCAAAGGCGCTCCGCCGGAGGCTGAGGCCGTCGGCAAGGTCGTGACCACAGTCATGGCCGACGTCCTGCAGAGACGGCTGCTGTGAACTAGAGAGACGGCTGCCGTGAACTGCATAGAGACGGCTGCTGTGAACTGCAGAGACGGCTGCTGTGAAACGGCAGCCCCTGCTCGCCGGGACGGACTCGATTTGTGCTGGAGACCACATCGCGATCTCCGGCTGCCATCGTCTGGCCTCGTGATCCGTCACCCACTCGCGGTCGTGTGCCTGGCGGGCGCACTGCTCGGCTGCGGCGCCTCCTTCGCCGGTTCCGGCGAGCCGGCGTCCTCCACCGTGACGTCTCCGCCCGGCCCTTCGGGGGAGACCATGCACCCCGCCGCGGAGCGATTTCACGCCACAGAACTGCGGCCCGGTGACTGCATCGAACCGCTGCCCGTGGACCTCATCGTGACGGTGGTGCCCTGTACGGTGCCGCATTCGGCGGAGTTCGCCACCACGTACGTGGTTCCAGAAGGCCCATGGCCGGGGGTCGCCGAGGTGCGGCGGCTGAGCCGGAACGGGTGCCGGCCCATGATGCGGTACGTGCCGTCAAGGAGAGACGAGGTAGGAATCGGCGTGCTCGCCCCGGCGGCGGAGGACTGGCCGAGGTCCAGGACGTCGTACTGCCTGGCTGTCCCGTTGGACGGTGGGAAGCTCGCCGGGCGGGTCATCTTGTGATCGCGGCCCGGCCTGCCCGGCCGGGCCGCGCGTTTGCTAGGTGAGCCCGCAGACGGTTCCGTTGAGAGTGAAGACGGTGGGAAGGACGTTCGGACCGCTGTAGTTGCCGACGAAGCCGATCGTGGTGGACCCGCCGGTGGCGAGTGAGCCGTTGCCGGACTCGTTGACGACCTTGACGTCCGACCCGGTCTGCGTCCAGACGGCGCTCCAGCCGCTGCCGAGGCTCTGCCACGGCCTGGGCCAGGTGAAGTTCAGGGTCCAGCCGTTGATCGGCGCGCCGTTGTTGGTGATCTCGATGGCGCCGACGTAGCCGCTGCCCCAGTCGTTCTGGTTGGTGAGTTTCACGGCGCAGGAGCTGGCGGCCGGGGTGCCCGTGGTGAAGGTCAGCGGTGCGGAGGACCACGAGAGGCCGCCGCCGCTGTCGCGGGCGATCACGTTGACCGTGTAACGGGTGCCCGGCTTCAGGTTGTGCACAGTGAACGACGTGCCGGTCGTCTCGCCGAGTTGTTCGCTGATGACTCCGTTCTGGCGGTGGATCTCGTACTTGGCGATCGGGCGGGCGCCTGGGGAGGCGGCGGGCCAGGAGATCGTGGCGGTCTTGTCCGTGATGTTCGAGGCGGCCGGCTGCCCGGGCGCGGCCGGGAGGCCGGTTGGGGAGGAGGCGGGGCGCAGGACGAGCGTGGTCAGGGAGAGCGGGGGCAGCGTCGGGCTTTCCGCGGTCGAGGTGGTGATGCTTGTGGCGCCGTTGGTGTGGGTCAGTACGGTGGCCGCATCCGACGCCGGGCGGAAGCCGGAGTAGTCGACCGCGATCGGGTACGACGTGTCGGACGAGGTGTTGATCAGCATGACCGCCAGGTCGCCGTTGGGGCGGCGGGCGGCGTGCGCGGTGACCTTCGGCTGGTCGGTCGCGGCGCGGACGAACTGGTCCCCTGGGCGGGCGAACCTGCTCATCATCTGGAGCGCGTAGTACGGCGCGAAGGGCGTGTTCAGCGCGGGTTCGCAGACCGTGCCGTCGGAGCTGCACGTCGCGCTCGACAGCAGGCCGAAGTCGCCGTAGTCGGTGTGCCCTTCGACCTCCTTGACGGGGCCGATGCCGTTGTGCACGTTCCACCAGTCGACCGTGAACACCCCGTTCGCCAGCAGCGTCGCGTACGCGTCGGCGGCGGCCAGGGCACCGGGCTGGGTGGTCGTGCCTGCGCTGCTGCTTCCGGTGTTGAACTCGGTCATCGCGATGCCGATCCGCTCGGAGCCGGGTCCGGCGTACTTCGCGATCTGCTCGCGGGTGAGGTGGATCATGTCGGGTACGTGGCCCGCCTTGTCCAGCGAGCCCGGATACCAGTGCACGATCACGAAGTCGATCTTCGGACCCGCCATGGACAGGACGACCTTGTTCCAGGTTCCGGCGTCCCCTTCGCCGACGAGCCCGTCGGGCCAGTTGGCCGAGGTCGTCAGCACCGCGCCGATCTTGATGGTCGGGTCGACCGCCTTCATGGCGTCGGAGTAGGCCACGACATGGCGGGCGTACTCGGCCGGGCTCTTGTCGGCATGATCGTCCGCCTCCCAGGCGGAGCCGTAATGGCCGTTGCCGTAGTTCTCGTTGCCGATCTCCCAGTACTTGATGCCGTAGCCCTTGGTGACGTTGGCGTGCCGTACCCAGGCCGCGGCCTCCTCGGCGGTCCCCGTGCCGTAGTTGGCGGTCACCATCGCCTGGGCGCCGGTGCGGCGCACGCCGCTCATGAAGGTGTCGAAGTCGGTGTTCGGCGCCACATAGCCGCCGGGGGCGGTGTGGTCGGCCCAGTGGTAAATGTCGGAGTAGGAGCCGCCCGGATACCGCAGCACCTTCGTGCCCATGTCCTTGAGCAGGTCGGCGGTCTCGTTGGTACCCAGGTTCGTGTCCCAGATCGCATGGTTCGTACCGATGCCCGTTTCGGGGACGGTGGCGAGGGCGGCGCGGGCGTTGACGGTCACCGCGACGGGCGCGATCTCGTCGTCGGCGTACGCAGCGGGGGCGGACATTGCGGTCAGCGACAACAGGATCGCGGACGCGGCTCGTAACAGGGTCTTCGGCATCGGCGCTCCTCGCCATGGACAGCGGTCACCTCGACGCCCCCTCCTGACCAGGAGGCACGATGATCATGAGGGGAGGGCGCCGGACCCGTCAACCAGACGTGAAACTTTCACCGCCCGGGCTGCAGGAGCACGGATCTCAGCGCGATCCACGCTCGCGACTCGGCGTACGCCTATGATCGCGGTCGGACCGCTAACCGGACGTAAGGACAGCATGCCGTTCAACCACAACGATCACTACCACCGCACGCTCCTGCGCCGGGTGCCGAAGGGCTGCCGGACCGCGCTGGATGTGGGCTGCGGGACCGGCCGGTTCGCGCGGCGGCTCGCCGGCCTCGGGATCGAGGTCGACGCGGTGGACCCGGCGGCGGAGGTGATCGAGGCCGCCGTGGCCGAGGGTGGGGGCCCGCGGTTCCACCACGCGGACATCACCAGGATGGAGCTGCCCGAGAGCCGCTACGACTACATCTCCTGCCTGGCGAGCATCCACCACGTGCCGTTCGGCACCGTCGCCGCGCTGCGTGACGCGCTCACCACCGGAGGCGTGCTGGCCATCCTGGGTTGCTATCCGGAGCGTTCGGCCGTGGACTACGCCTGGAGCCTGGCCGCCATCCCGGCCAACGCGACCGCCCGGCTCGCCGTCACCGCCACGGAGCCGCGGGAGCGGGCGGAGGCAACGCAGGCGCCGGTCAAGCACCCCGAGATGTCGTTGGAGGAGGTCCGGAGGGAGGCGGCTACGCTGCTGCCCGGGGCCACCATCCGGCGGTTGCTCTTCTGGCGGTACCTGCTCGTCTACCGGAGGCCGAGCTGATGGATCCGTTACTCGCACGGCTGCGCGCAGCCGGATTCGAAGCCGTCTCCGCCGACCCGGCCCCCGGCGGGGTGGTGGCCATGGCGGGCATGGCGACGCTGCGGGACGGCTCCCGGGTGTTCGCGAAGACGCTGCCCGGCGCCGGGGCCGACCTCTTCGAGATCGAGGCCGAGGGGCTGCGTGTGTTGCGCGGTGCCGGCGGCGGCACCCCCGAGGTGCTGGCGGTGACACCCGACCTGCTCGTCCTGGAGCCGCTGCGTCCGCGTCCGGACGACGACGAGCGGTTCTGGGAGGAACTCGCCCATACGCTCGCCGCCGTGCACACCGTCACCGGTGAGCGATTCGGCTGGCACCGGGACGGCTGGCTCGGGCGGCTGCGCCAGGACAACACCTGGGACGAGGACGGGCACGCCTTCTTCGCCCAGCGCCGCATCCTGCGCTGGCTGCCGGAGCCGCTGGTGGAGGCGGCCTTCGACAGCGAGGAGCGCCGATCGCTCGAACGGCTCTGCGCGGCGCTGCCCGACCTCCTGCCGCCCCAGCGCCCGGTCCTGACGCACGGCGACCTGTGGCGCGAGAACATCCTCGCCGACCGCGCGGGTGGCCCCGCGCTGATCGACCCCGCCGTCTCCTACAGCTGGGCCGAGGCCGACCTGAGCATGCTCTGGTGCTCGCCCCGCCCACCTGCCTCCGATCGTTTCTTCGCGGCGTACGCCGAGGCGGCGTCCCTGGCCGATGGCTGGCAGCAGCGCATGCGGGTGTTCCACCTCCGGGAGCTGCTGAGCGACATCGCCCACGACGACAACGGCTGGGGCGCCGCACAGGAGGTACGCGAGATCATCGCGCCCTTCCGGCCACGTTAGTTGTACTTGTAGAGCTGGTCGGCGATCCGGCGGTTCTGGTCGAACACCGCGGCGCGGTACATGCTGATGGCGAGCTCGCCGTGCTCGGCCTTGCCGCAGGTGTTGACGCCGGCCAGCTGATGGATCTCGAAACGCGCGGTCGGGTCGCCGGCCACGAAGTATTCGGCGCGGGCCTGGTATTTGTCGGCCCGTGTGTCGCACGCGAAGATGTACGTGTTCCGCTCGGCGAAGCAGGTCACGGCGCCTCTCGTCGAGGTGCAGATCTTGGCCCGGGCGCGAGCGGAGGCCGGGGTGACACGCGTCTCCCGCTTGACCGGATATTTGGCGATATTCTGCACGGTCTTCCAGCGGCCGAAGCGCACCCGGTGGTTCCCCTTGTACACCGCCACGCGGAAGGTCACGACCTTCCCGATCTCCCGGCTGCCGCGGACCTCGCCCTCGCGGGCCAGGTTGTGGATGACGTACTGGGTGCCGAGGTAACCGTTCAGGTAGTACTCGACGGCGGGATGGAGCTTGTCACTCGCCGTGTCCTCGATCGTGATGCCTGGCCGATCGCTCTCGTCCGGCCCCACGCACGCCTCCGCCCCCTTGATCCGGACGCACACGGGCTCCTCGTCGGCATCATCGCTCACCGACGTGGGGGCGACCTGTGTAGGAGCGACCTGAGCGGGGACGGCCTGCGCGGGGGCGACCTGAGCGAGGGCGGCCTGAGCGGGGGCGGCCTGCGCGACCACACGAGGCTCCGCCGTCGCCGCGGCCCCGTCGGCGCTGAAGGCGACGGCGATCGTCGCGACCGCCGCGAAGAATGTACGACCTAACGCCACTAGAACCTCACCAGTCTCAGAAGTCACATGGGTTGTCTGAATGTGACGCAGAGAACAGCAGATAAGTTCGATTTGGGATAGATCGCGTTCAGCAGACGTTCAAAGTCATGTGTGTCACGGGCGCCGTGCGGACCGGCGTGGCGCCGTGACAGCTCAGGTGCCGAGTCCGGCTGGTTCCCGCCTCTTCGGCGTCAGGGAGGCCAGCAGGAGCATGAGCGCGCTCTGGGCGAGCATGCCGGGCGCGAGTGGCGGGGCGAAGCCGACGGTCTTGGTGGCCGCGTACCACCACTGGGTGAGCGGCGAGAGCGTGCTCCACTCGCCGTCGGACCCGCCCGCGCCGTGGTTGACCGAGATGTGCACGAAGACGCCGTACGCCGCCGTGAACAGCACGACCAGGGCCAGGACCCGGACCACGGTGACCGTGCGCGGGGAGTCGCCGAAGGCGGCCATGACCAGAGCGAGCGCGAGGAGCGCGAGCGCCGCCCAGGGGATCAGCTGGGTCAGGCTTCCCCAGTGGCGTTCGAAGGCGAGCTCGAAGGCGGCGCCCGCGATGCCGATCGCGACCAGTGCCAAGAGTCCGAGACGCAGCGAGATCGTGCCTGCTTGGGCGAGCCTGCGGTGGCCTGGCGCCCGCTCCGTGGTTGAGGTCATGCCACTGACCCTTACCCGGCTGATTCAGAGGATCCTGTGCGCTTTCTGAAGAACTGGTAAGAACCTCGATCAGCTGGCCGCACGCCGCAGAACCTGTTCGAAGATCCGAGCCAGCTCGACCGCGTCCTCTCCCGCGTGATGCGTGTGAGGCAGCCCTCCGAGGCCCAGCTCACGCTTGATGTCCCCACTGTGGGTCCCGGCCCACTCGCGGCCGGTCAGGCCCATCCAGTAGCTCCTCAGATCGACCCCGGACCCGGTCGCCCCGAACGGGCTCTTGCCTGTGAAACGGGTGAAGTACCAGTGCACGAACATGCCGTCCCACACCGCGGGCGCGGCCAGGAACACGGGCCGCCCGATCTTCCGCAGCCCGTCAACCCACCGGGCGGCCGCCGCCATCGCCTCCTCTGGCGGGGGCGCCTCGCGCAGCAGCCGGTCGCGGTCGAGCCCGGAGACGGCCAGCGCCTCGGGCACGTACTCGTCGGAGATCGGCCGCAGCTCCGTGTAGAACGTCAGATCCGCCCGCCCGGCCACGGCCATGCCCAGGGAGATCATGCTGTACGGGCCGGGAATGGGCCCGTCGGCCTCCACGTCGACGGCGACGTACAACTCGGGAAGTCGGGACACGGCCCCCAAGGATAGCTGCACGACATCTTCACGACATCCGCACACCAGCCTGGTGGATCGGCCCGTCCCGGCGCGGTGTGCTCGAAGGGCGTCGCGGGTCGTGCCTGGGGTGGGCGCGACCTGCCCCGGTGTCCCACCCGACGGAGGTGCCGCCCATGGGCGACTGGATCAATGAGCCGATCGTGGATCCGACGCTTCCCAAGCGGGACCGCGCGCGCCGCCTCAACACGCCGTCGCCGCTGGTCGGGACGCCTGACCGCGACCCGCCGCCATGGGTCCGGTGGTTCTTCCGCGCCGGCATGGTGGTCACCGGCGCGGGGGGAGCCCTGTTCACCGCGGCGGTCTACCGGACCGACCACGAGGCGGCCGCGCTGTCGGCCGTGATGGTCCTGATCATCACGATGCTCTTAGCCGGCGTCGCCCGGCCCGGCATGGGACACCGCCAGCCCTGGACCTACGCCGGCCGCTACGTCGTACCGGCCAAGCTGGACGGCGCCGCGCTCGACCTGCTGGCCAGGGCGCGGCAGGCCGTCATGGACGTGTCCGGCTCCCGGGTGCACCGCTTGGGCCTCCTCGACGCCATCGCCAACGACGTCGTGCTGCCCGAACGGCTGTGGGAGATCGCCTGCCTCCTGCGTACCCACACCGAGCTGCGGGCCGAGCAGGCCGCGGCGCTGGCCGAGGTGATGACGCCCGAGCTCGCCGCCGTGCTGGAGGCCCAGCGGGAAGCGCTCGACCTGTCGGTGGCGGCGGTCGCGGGACGGGTGCGGGAGCTGGAGGCGTACGCGAGCCGCGTCCGGGAGGCGGACGCGGCGCTGCGCGTGCAGGAGCTCCAGAAGAGCAATGAACGATACCGGGACCTGCTGGCCCAGACCGGCGACACGGAGGGACTGCGTCACCTGATCGACCAGGCCGACGCCCTGACCAAGAGCCTGCGCGAAGCGATCGCCGCCGGCCAGACGCTCGACTCGGAGATCGCCGTCGGCGACACGAACCGCACACCCGGGGCCGCGTCCCCTGAGCCCGGAAGTCACATGTTGATCATGTGGCCGGCCAGGCCGTGGATCGCCTCCTTGACCGCCTCGCCGAGCGTCGGGTGCGCGTGGACGTTGCGCGCCACCTCGTGCACGGTCAGGTCCCACTGCTGCGCCAGGGTCAGCTCCGGCAGCAGCTCGGTGACCTCGGGCCCGATCAGGTGGGCGCCGAGCAGCTCGCCGTGCGTGTCATCGCTGATGATCTTGACGAACCCGACCGCGTCGCCCAGGCCGTGCGCCTTGCCGTTCGCGGTGAACGGGAACTTCACCACCTTCACGTCATAGCCCAGGTCCCGGGCCTGCGCCTCGGTGTAGCCGAAGCTGGCCACCTGCGGCTGGCAGTACGTCGCGCGCGGGATCATCACGTAGTCCAGCTCCATGGTCTCCGCGCCCGCGATCGTCTCGGCGGCGATGATGCCCATGGACTCCGCGGCGTGCGCCAGCATCAGCTTGGCGGTGACGTCGCCGATGGCGAAGATGTGCGGCACGTTCGTCCGGAGGCGCCCGTCCACCGCGATCGCGCCCCGGTCGGTCAGCGCCACGCCGGTCTTCTCCAGGCCGTAGCCGTCCACCCGCGGCTGGAACCCGATGGCCTGCAGGACCTTGTCCGCCTCGAGCACCTGCTGCTGCCCGTTCTTGGTGACGGTGACCTTGACCGAGGCACCGGTGTCGTCGATGCCGTCCACCCGGGTGGAGGTCATCACCTCGATGCCGAGCCGCTTGTAGCGCTTGGCCAGCTCCGCCGAGACCTCCTCGTCCTCCAGCGGCACGATCCGGTCCAGGAACTCCACGATCGTCACCTTGACGCCGTAGTTGTGCAGCACGTACGCGAACTCCACCCCGATGGCGCCGGCGCCCGCGATGATGATGCTGCGCGGCAGCTCCTCGGTGAGAATCTGCTCCTCGTACGTCACCACCCGCTCGGACAGCTGCGTGCCAGGGATCAACCGAGTGGTCGCGCCGGCCGCGATGATGCAGTGGGAGAAGGTGATCGTCTCGCCGTTCACCTGGATGGTGTTCGCGTCCAGGAACGTGCCGCGGCCGTCGTACTCCGTGATGGCGTTCTTCTTCATCAGGTAATGAACGCCCTTGACCCGTCCGTCGGCCACCTTGCGGCTGCGCTGGAAGGCCGCTCCGTAGTCGAAGGTGACCTCGCCGCTGATGCCGAAGGTCTTGGCCTCGTTGTGGAAGATGTGGGCCAGCTCGGCGTTGCGCAGCAGTGCCTTGGACGGGATGCAGCCCACGTTCAGGCAGACGCCTCCCCAGTACTTCTCCTCGACGACCGCGGCGCGCAGCCCGAGCTGGGCGGCGCGGACCGCGGCCGTGTATCCTCCCGGACCCGCGCCGAGAACGACGACGTCATAGTGAGTGCTCATGAGTCGGACCATATCGTCCGCCCGAAGTCAGCTCTTCGCTAGACCTCCACCTTGTACGACAGGGTGAGCTCATCAGCGGGAACGCCGCGAATTCCCCAGTTGACCTTGGGCATCTCGATGATCGTGATCTCCAAGTCCTCGGGGTCGTGCGGCCACTTGTCGTAGAGCTCCCGGATCAGCGCCCGTTTGGCGTCGTCGCTGCGCCCGGTGAAGCAGACCACCTCGACGATCAGATAATGCTCGCCCCGCTGCGGGCACACGAAGTCGTCGGGGTCCAGCAGCAGGAACCGGTGGAACCGCTTGTCCTCGGGCAAGCCCCACGCGCTCACCAGGCAAGACTGCATCAGGTCCGAGATCTCCCGCTGCCGCCCGGACCACACGTCCCTGCGGCCGTACATTTTCACCTGCGCCATGTCGGCCACTATAGAGTAGTGACCCGTATTCTCCTCGCCGACGACGAGGCCATGATCCGCGCCGGGATACGCGCGATCCTCGCGACCGACCCGTCGCTCGACGTGGTCGCCGAGGCGGGCGACGGCAGGCAGGCCGTCGACCTGGCCATCGGCCACCGCCCGGACGTGGCGCTGCTCGACATCCGCATGCCGAGGCTCGACGGTCTCGGCGCCGCGGCCGAGATCCGCAGGGTGGCGCCCGCGACGGCCGTGGTGATGCTGACCACCTTCGGGGAGGACGACTACATCGCCAAGGCGCTCGACGTCGGGGCCGCGGGTTTCCTGCTGAAGTCGGGGGACCCGCGCGAGCTGATCGCCGGAATCCACGCGGTGGCCCAGGGGGCGGCGTACCTGTCGCCGAAGGTCGCGCAGCGGGTCATCGCGCAGTTCTCCGGCGGCAGGATGGCCAGGGGCGCGCGGGCGCGCGACCGCGTCGAGGCGCTCACCGAGCGCGAACGCGAAGTGCTCGCCCTGCTCGGCGCCGGACTGTCCAACGCCGAGATCGCGGCCAGGCTGCACATCGTGGAGGGGACCGTGAAGGCGTACGTGAGCGCCATACTCACCCGGCTCGGCGTACGCAACCGCGTCCAGGCCGCGATCGTCGCCCACGAAGCGGGGTTGGTAGCCTGACCCGTGATGTATCGCCTCGTGTTCACGCAGGTCTTGCGGCGTTTCGACGCCGAGGCCGTGCACCATCTGACGGTGAGCGCCCTCGCGCTCCTCGTGCGGCTGCCGCTGCTCAAGCGGCTGCTGCACCGCGTGCTCGCGCCGCACGACCCGGTCCTGCGCCTGACCGCGTTCGGCGTGCACTTCCCCGGGCCGCTGGGGCTGGCCGCCGGGTTCGACAAGGACGCGGCCTGCGCGGAGGCGATCGCGGCGCTCGGCTTCGGGCACGTGGAGGTCGGCACCATCACTGCCCACGCCCAGCCGGGCAACCCGCGCCCGCGCCTGTTCCGCCTCGTCAAAGAGCACGCGGTGATCAACAGGATGGGCTTCAACAACGCCGGCGCCGCGGCCGCCGCCCGCCGCCTGCGCCGCACCCGGGGCGTGCCCGTCGTGGTCGGGGTGAACATCGGCAAGACCAAGGTGGTCCCCGAGTCCGAGGCCGCGGCCGACTACGTGGCCAGTGCCAAGGAGTTGGCCACACTGGCCGACTACCTGGTGGTCAACGTCAGCTCGCCCAACACGCCCGGGCTGCGCAACCTGCAGGCCGTGTCGCTGCTGCGGCCGCTGCTCACCGCGGTCAAGGAGGTCGCGGACGACACGCCCCGCCGCACTCCGCTGCTGGTGAAGATCGCCCCCGACCTCGCCGACGAGGACGTGGACGCGGTCGCCGATCTGGCCCTGGAGCTGGGGCTGGACGGGATCATCGCGACCAACACCACGATCAAGCACGGCGGCGAGACCGGCGGCCTGTCAGGACGCCCGCTCAAGGGCCGCTCGCTGGAGGTGCTGCGCCGCCTGCGCGCGCGGGTCGGCGACCGCCTCACGCTGGTGTCGGCCGGTGGGGTTGAGGACGAGGACGACGTCTGGGAGCGCCTACTGGCGGGCGCGACTCTGGTCCAGGGCTACACGGGCTGGATCTACGGCGGCCCGCTCTGGGCCGCTCGCATCCACCGCCGGCTTGCCAAACGCGTACGCCGCCACGGACTGAAGTCGATCACAGAGGCCATCGGCCGCACCGCCTAGCCCACTATCGTGGGACGGTGATCGAAGCGGTGTCACTCACAGACGACGTCGTCCTGCGCCTGGCCACCGAAAAGGACTCCGAGGCGTTGCATCGGGCCTACGTGCGCAACCGCGACCACCTCCGGCCGTGGGAGCCCCGCAGGCCCGAGGAGTTCTTCACGCGGCCCGGGCAGCGTCGCCGGCTCGAGGACGTCCTGGAGCAGCAGGCCAAGGGCCGGGCGGTGCCGTGGGTGTTCGCCGACGGCGAGGAGATCGTCGGGCGCATGACGCTCAGCAACATCGTCCGCGGGCCCTGGCTCAGCGCCGACCTCG
This sequence comes from Nonomuraea sp. 3N208, assembly GCF_052245935.1. Taxonomy (NCBI): domain Bacteria; kingdom Bacillati; phylum Actinomycetota; class Actinomycetes; order Streptosporangiales; family Streptosporangiaceae; genus Nonomuraea; species Nonomuraea sp. 3N208. Next base: position 29,873 of record NZ_JBQQBR010000056.1, read on the forward strand.
GCTACTGGACGGACGCCCGCTACACCGGCCGCGGCCTGGCCACCAGAGCCGTCACGGAGGTGTGCCGGATGGCCGATCAGGACATCGGCCTGCACAGGATCGCGGCCAGCACGCTCCTCCACAACGCCGCCTCGCAGAGCGTCCTGCTCAAGTGCGGTTTCGAGCCCTACGGCGACGCGCCCCGCTACCTGGAGATCGACGGCAAGTGGCAGGACCACCGGCTGTTCCAGCGCATACTCAACGACCGCCCGGCCTTCTGAGCTACATGCTCGGCCGGGTGGACTCCGGGTCGTGCGTCATGTCCTCGATGCGGGCCATCACGTCGGCCACCCGCACGCCGCTCGGCCGGTGCGGCCGCCGCCGCTGCCACGGGTGCGGCCCGGCGAGCGGACGATACTCCACCCCGATGGCGTCCAGCCGCCCCAGGTGCTCTTCCAGTCGTCCGGAGAAACCCTCCTGGCCGGTGCCCGACCAGGCCACCTCGGCGAGCGCGCAGGCCCGCGGCCACATGCGGTAGTCCACGGTGCGGGCGTCCGGCACTCGCTCGGTCCACAACTGCGCCTGAGCCCCCACCACCCGCGCGCGTTCCTCATCCGTCCATTCCCCGGGCGCCGGCCGGAACGCGGCCACGTCCTCGACGGTGATCGCGTCCCCGATGGCCATCGGCTCGTCGGCCGTGGCCGACTCGGCGTAGTCGAAGTACAGCGGGAACACCGGCGTGGCCACCACGTCGTGGCCGGCGGCCGCGGCGCGCCGGCCCACGCCCATGCCGCGCCACGGCATGACGACGGTGTCCTGCCGTAGCCCGCCGCTGACGAACGCCTCATCCCACACCACGGCCCGTGCCCCCCGCTCGGCCAGCACGTCCGCCAGCCGCCGCAAGAACCACGCCTGCAGGTCGTTGGTGGTGGCGAGGCCCAGCGAATCCCGGTACGCGGTGATCTCCGCCGACCCGGCCCAATGGTCGAGCACCACCTCGTCCCCGCCGATGTGCACGTACGGCGTCTCGCCCAGCGCTCCCATCAGCTCGTCGAAGATCGTGGTCAGGAACTCGACGGTGGGCGGCAGCGGCGACAGGATGGCGGGGGAGATGCCCCACCGGTCCAGCACGTCGTGCCGCTCGCCGGTGGCCCCGAACGCCGGGTACGCCGCGAGGATCGCCGACGCGTGCCCCGGCACGTCAATCTCGGGAACGATCGTGACGCAGCGCGCCCGGGCGTAGGCCCCGATCTCCGCCAGGTCGTCGAGCGTGTAGTAGCCGCCGTGCGGGACGTCGTCGTACGCCGCCGGCTCCCGGTAATAGTTGATCGCCGTACGCGGCCGGTACGAGGCGACCTCGTGCAGCAGCGGGTAGGCCCGGCTCTCCACCCGCCACCCCTGGTCGTCCACCAGGTGCAGGTGGAGCCGGTTGAGCTTGTGCATCGCCATCAGGTCCACCAGGCGCAGGATCTCCCGCTTGGGGAAGAAATGCCGGGCCACGTCCAGGTGCAGCCCTCGCCAGGAGAACCGCGGCGCGTCCTCGATCCGCACCCCGGGCACGGGCCCGATGAATGAGCCCGACACCGGCCCAGCGGACCGGTAAGAGCTGCCGGGCAGCAGCTGGTGCAGCGACTGCGCCGCGTAGTAGGCACCGGCCCGCCCACCGGCCACGATCTCAATGCCCCGCGAGCCGACCGTCAGCCGGTACGCCTCCTCGCCCAGCGCGGGATCCCGCCGTACATCGATCTCACCGGAGTCGCCGGGACGCAGGTCGAGCACGGGGAGGGCCAGGCGCACGGCGTCCACCAGATCGCCGGACACGGTCGCGCCCGCGGTCAGTTCATAAGAGGCGGACAAGTGGGTGAGCAGCTCAGGGCGAGGAATCATGCTTCGAGATAGTGCTGCAATCCGTTCGCCAGCGCCACTGCGATCGTCTGCCGGAACTTCGGGTCCCGGAACTTGGCGGCCTCGACGGCGTTGCGCATGTTGCCGGACTCGATGAAGACCTTCGGCACGGTCGACAGGTTGAGCCCGCCCAGGTCGTTGCGGTGACTCAGGGCGTCGCGGCCGATGTAGGTGGAGTACGGCAGGCCGGTGCCCTTCGCGAAGGCGTCGCGTACGGCCAGGCCGAGCTTGTTGGACTTGCCCACGACCTTGTCCACGGGCCCGTTGATCTTCTTGGGAATGATGACGTGGAAGCCGCGGTTGCCCGGGGCCGAGCCGTCGGCGTGCACGGAGATCGCGGCGTCCGCCTCGGCCTTGTTGCCGATCGCGGCGCGCTCGGTGATGCACGGGCCGACGCCGGTGTTGCTGGACCTGGTCAGTTCGACCGTGGCGCCGCGGCTCTTGAGGATCTTGGCGAGGCGGGTGGAGACGTCCCACGTGAAAGCGGCCTCGCTGTAGCCGTCGTTCGTGGCGGTGCCGGTCGTGTCGCAGGGCTTCCACTTGGTCAGCACGTTGACCTTGCGGTTGATGGCCGCCGGGTCGCGGCGGTTGCCGCCGTTGTGGCCGGGGTCGATGACCACGACCTTGCCGTCCAGCGGCTTGCCCTTCGGCAGTGCTTCCTTCGCCGGAGCCTGCTGCTGCACGGCGGTCGCGGGAGCGGCCTGACCCGCCGCGGCGCCACCGGAGCCGGTGCCGCCGCACGCGGAGGCGATCAGGCCGCAGACGGCGAGTACTGACGCTGGAAGAGCACGCATGGGCTCCAAGTTACGTCAAACCCGGTACTCGAACCGTGTTTATGAGAACCCCGGTGCGCCCTTATGAGAACCCCGGTGCGCCCTTATGAGAACCCCGGTGCGCCGACCTCCTGACGATCCAGCAGGGCGGCCAGCTCCCGTGCGTCCTCGGCGTCGAGACCGAGGACGACGCGGGGGCGGCCCCACGGATGGTCGAGGGAGTGGGCGACGTAGCTGGCGACGGATTCGGCGCCGGCGTCGACCGCCCGCCCCCTGCCCGCGCGCCAGTGCCCCCAGGCGCGCTCGAGTTCGGCCGCCGCGCGCTGTGCGCAGGACACCAGTTCCGGATCACGCATGACTGTTCCCCCGGATCAGATCGTGGCCGGATGGATCCAGCCACAAATAGCATGACCCTGCCGAGTAAACCGCCGCGCGGCCACGGCGCCACGCGGCTTGACCCAGCCTTGGGCGAATCCTGCTCTAGCAGGCCCCCGTAGCGGCAGCCTGCTTTGCAGTTTCCTCAATCAGCCTTGCCGGTGCTGCGGCGGACGATCAGCTCGGGGCGGATCTCGCGCATGCGGGCGACCTTGGCGGGGTCTCCGATCCGGTCGCTCAGCAGCGCGGCTGCCGACCTGCCCATCGCGCGGCGGGGCTGGTCGACCGAGGTCAGCGAGATGTGCCGGGAGGCCGACAGGTGCGTGTTGTCGTACCCGACCACGGAGAGGTCATCCGGCACGGTCAGGCCCAGTTCGCTCGCGGCGGACAGCACGCCGAGCGCGACCACGTCATTGGCGGCGAAGATCGCCGTGGGCCTGGGGTCGCGAGTCAGCAGCGCGATCGCCGCCTGCCGGCCGCCGTCCTCCGAGGAGTCCGCGGCCTCGACCATGATGTACGGCGCCAGCGAATGCCTGCGCATCGCCACGAGATATCCCTCGCAGCGCGACGAGCGCGGGCCCTCGATGTGCGCGATGCGCTTGTGGCCGAGCTCGACCAGGTGGTCGATGGCCAGGCGGGCGCCGAGCTGATCGTCGTCGACCACGATGTCGACGCTGTCTAGCTCGATGTCACGTTCCCCGACGACGACGGTCGGCGTGTAGGCGGTGGCCTCGATCAGCGTCTCGCTGGTCGGCGGGATGCCCAGCAGGACCAGCCCGTCGACCCTGAGCTCGAGGAAGGCCTCCACGGCCTCGTCCTCGAACGCCGGGTCCCACTGGCTGTTCCCGATCAGCATGCGCAGGCCGTCGCCGTGCAGGCTCTCCTGCAGGCCGTCGAGGAACTCGGCATAGAAGGGGTTGTGCAGATCGGCGACGAGCGCGCCGACGAGGTGTGTACGGCCTTCGACCAGGCTGCGTGCGACCGCGTTCGGCCGGTAGCCGAGCTCGCGGGCGGCCTGTAGCACCGCCTGGCGCCGATGCTCGCTCACGTGCGGGGATCCGCGCAGCACGAGAGAGACCAGCGATTTTGAGACGCCGGCTCGCTCGGCGACGTTACGGATGGTGGGTCTGGGCCGAGGCAGGGCATCTACCTCTCTGAGCTCAGCGATAGTTGAAGTGTTGACGGGCGGTCCTGACATGTGTCTCCCCCGCGAGGCGGATACGGGCACCTGTCTGACCAAACGATCGAGTTAGCCGCAGGGTACGGCCTCCGTCACTGATTGACGCATGGATGCCGATATTGACCGGATATCCACACGTCAGCCATTCGATACTGTGCAGATGTGACAAGCGGGAAGTCCGGCGAGACGGTACGGCCGACGCGGCGCAGGCTCAGCGTGGACCGCCGGCGTGAGGAGCTCATGGCGGCCGCTCTGGAGCTGTTCAGCACCCGCGACGCGGAGGACGTCTCGATCGATGACGTGGCATCGGCGGCGGGCGCCTCGCGGGCCTTGGTCTACCACTACTTCGGTGGCAAGCAGGAGCTCTACGTGGCCGCGCTGAAGAGCGCGGCGGAGCAGCTGGAGTCCCGGCTGCGCCCCCAGGGGGGCGGCCGGCCGCTGGACGAGCTGGCCTCCGGGCTCAAGCGGTATTTCGACTTCGTCGAGGAGCACGCGGCCGGATTCGCCGCGCTGCTGCGCGGTGGCCCCGCCAACAGGACGGGCGAGGTCGGCGAGATCGTGGACGGCGTGCGGCGGCGGCTTTTCCGCCTCATCCAGAAGCAAATGGGCGTCGAGGAGCCGAGCCCGGTGCTGCGCACAACGCTCCGGTCGTGGATCGCCTCAGTGGAGACGGCCGGTCTCGACTGGCTGGAACACCGCGACATCGAGCGTCCGACGCTCGAGCGGATGCTCGTCGCCCACATGGTGGCGCTGCTGGGGGTGGCCGCCACCCACGACGACGCCGTGGCGGAGTTGATGCAGCGTCTGGGGTGAGGATGGCGCCGGGCGGGCGGCGCCAACTCTCCAGCAGTGGTGGACCGGGCTCAGTGTCAGCCTGGTCCACCCCTCAACCCCCCTGAGGTTCGTCAGTGACGACCCTCTGGTTACTCCGAACGCTGCTGCGGGATGCCCGCGAGCAGTGCCCGAACCTCGGTCTCCCGGTAACGCCGATGACCGCCCAGGGTGCGAATCGACGTCAACTTGCCCGCCTTGGCCCACCGCGTGACGGTCTTGGGGTCGACCCTGAACATGGTGGCGACCTCAGCGGGCGTAAGCAGTGGCTCGGCCTCGGGTGTACGAGCTGACATTTGTGCGGCCTCTCCTCCGTGTGGACCGGCTTCGCGATCCTGTGACTGCCTTTTGCGCGTGTCACGGATGTCCACCTACGGCCCAGAGCGTGCGGCTTTTCTGGGCCATATGCGGTATCACCCGATGTGACCATACCGCCACGCTGAGCGATTGGCGAGCCCTTCTTTGACCCAACTGCCCGCCCCCCGTGGCCATGTCACGCTCGGTGATTCTAGCGACACGGTTCGTGGTATCGCAGTGAAAACGGCAAACTACTCAGTTCGCAGAAGAGAGCAGCCGTGAGACGTGACCTACTCATGCAGGTCAGACGGCCGTATTGGGGCTCAGTTGGCAGATTCCAGCAGTTGCATTGACTTCCACCGGAGGATCACCCTCTGGTACATGGCGTAGGCAAGTTCTTCTTGACCCGTGTCCAGGCCCGTCAGAGCCGCCGAGAGCTCCGCCACCGACTGGTCGGCCTGCAGCGCGTCGTCGTCCATGAGGTGCACGAGACCGCCGTAGTCCAGCTCGACCAGCGAATGCGGGTGGAACTCCTCCAGCCACCGCGCGATGTCCTCCACGTCGAAGTTGGCCGCCACGTCGCCCAGATGCTTGCGCAGCACGTTGAGTGCCCGCGCCGCCCGTCTCCTGGCCTGCGCCATGGACGTGACGTAGATGAGGTTGCGTCCGGTCGCCGTGGTCTTCACGTCCTGTCCAGGAGTGGAGCCGAGTACCAGCCAGCGCTCGTTCCCATCAAACGGCACGAACCACGATGGCGGCACATGCCACGCCGTAGTGCGAATGTGCGTGCGCAACGCGGACGACCCGGCCTGACGCTTGAACCGGTCGAAGTCGTCGGCGATCTGCTCGGCCACGCCCTTGGGCACGAGGCGGTCCATCAGCTTCACGGGAGTGGTCCCGCGCAGCCTTGAGAACGCCAGCCATGAGCGCAGACGGCTCTGCCAGGGGCAAACGTACAGACGGTCTTCAACACGCCGTAGATAGGCGTTGGGGCTCTCCTGAGCGGGAACGGGTTGAGGGGGCATGCCGAGGAGGCGCATGACCGACTCGCCGTGCTCCGCATTGAGCGCGTTCGCGCGGCGCGGGCGGTCACGTGAGTCGGCGTAATCGGCCCACACCTTGCGCTCGGACTCGGCGAACGCGGTCAGTGGCTCATAGACACGGAGGTAGGCGGCATAGGGCAGCACGGAGGCATCGTGTCACGAAGCGACCCTGCATGCATCGTTGTGGCTTACTACTCTGTGAGGTGATCTCCGCCGCAACGGTGCGGCGGACCGGACAGGGAGTCACTACCGTGACCGACGTCTTCGGCACGTCCCACAAGGACGTCCACGAGCAGGTCGTGTTCTGCGCCGACGAGCAGAGCGGCCTGCGTGCCATCATCGCCATCCACAACACCGCCCTCGGGCCGGCGCTGGGAGGCACCCGGTTCTATCCGTACGAGAGCGAGCAGGCGGCCCTCGCCGACGTGCTCAACTTGGCCAAGGGCATGGCGTACAAGAACGCCCTTGCCGGACTTGACCTGGGCGGCGGCAAGGCCGTCATCATCGGCGATCCGGCCCAGGACAAGAACGAGGCGCTGCTGCGCGCGTACGGGAGGTTCGTCGAGTCGCTCGGCGGGCGCTACATCACCGCCTGCGACGTCGGCACCTACAGCGAGGACATGGACGTCGTCGCCCGCGAGTCGCGCTTCGTGACCGGCCGTACGCTGGCCAACGGCGGGGCGGGGGATTCGTCCATCCTGACGGCGTTCGGCGTGTTCCAGGGCATGCGTGCCTCGGCCGAGCGGGTGTACGGCACACCGTCGCTGCGCGGCAAGCGGGTCGGCGTCGAAGGGGTCGGCAAGGTGGGTCACCGCCTGGTCGAGCTCCTGCGCGAAGACGGCGCCGAGGTCGTGATCTGTGACGTCAGCCCGAAGGCGATCGAACGGGTCCGCCTGCGGCACCCGGAAGTGGACGTGGTGCCCGACGCCAGGGCCCTGACGTCGGCCGACATCGACGTGTTCGCGCCTTGTGCGCTGGGCGGCGCGCTCGACGACGACACCGTGGCTCGGCTGAAAGCGACAATCGTTTGCGGTGCGGCCAACAATCAGCTCGCCCACCCGGGTGTCGAGAAGCAACTCGCCGAACGCGGGATCCTGTACGCGCCCGACTACGTCGTGAATTCCGGCGGGGTGATCCAGGTCGCCGACGAGATCCAGGGCTTCAACATGGAGCGGGCCAGGTCCAAGGCCGCCCAGATCTATGACACGACTCTGAAGATCTTCCGAATCGCGGCCGATGAGGGCGTTCCTCCCGCGGTCGCAGCGGATAGGCTAGCTGAGCGCAGAATGTCGGAAGTCGGGCGTATTAGGGCTATTTGGCTGGGCCACTGACGCCCCACGCCCATACGGCGTACCGAGCTGAGCACAAAACAGGTACGGTAATAGGCGAACGATAGGCTGACGCCCAAAGTCAGGCGGCGTCAGTGTGTGGTGCGTTAGCGACGAGGGGTCGGGGACGACCCCACACGAGGGGGTCGAGCCAATGGGGCGCGGCCGAGCAAAGGCCAAGCAGGTCAAGGTTGCTCGCCAGCTGAAGTACAACAGCGGTGGCACGGATCTTGACCGTCTTCGCGACGAACTCGGGGTCGGAGACTCCAGCCGCAATGACGACGCCGACGACCTCAACGATGAGCTGGCGGATCGCTATGCCGATTACGCCGATGACTATGACACCGGAGACGACGACGATGGCCGTCCGTCCGGCCGTCGATAGCCACACTCCTGGTTGACGTGGCCGAGGGCCCGGCGTGCCGGATCCTCGCCCATGTTCGTCGGGCCCCACGGGCAACCGTGGGGCTTTCGTCACGCTTGCCGGGCAAGGAATCCGGCGATGAGCGGGGCGATCTCTGGAAGCTTCTCCTCCAGCGCGAAGTGCCCGGTGTCGAACACGTGTACCTCGGCCTCGGGCACGTCGCGCCGGTACGCGTGCGCGCCGGTCTCGAGGAAGATCGCGTCCCCCCGTCCCCAGAGCACCAGCGTGGGCGGGCGGTGCTCGCGTAGCCATGCCTGCCAGGCGGGATACAGCTCCAGGTTCGACCGGTAATCGAGCGCGAGCGCCAGTTGTGCTTGCTTGCGTCCAGGCAGCTCGAGGAAGTGCTGGTCGAGCGTCCATCCATCGGGCGCGATCAGTGATGGGTCCGTCGTGCCGTCCTCGTACTGACCTCGCGTGACCGGCAGCGTGAACAGATCCGCCACGGGGGCTTCGATGGTCTTGCGCGCGAGCTCGGAGAGGCCTTCGTCGTAGGCATTGGCGTTCTGGACGATCAGGGCGGCGATCCACTCGGGATGCCGCGCCGCCACCCGGAAGCCGACCGGGCCGCCGAAGTCGAACGCGTACCACACGAACCGGTCCAGGCCGATCTTCTGCACGAACCCCTCGACCACGTCGGCGAGCCGGTCGAAGGAGTAGACGAAACCGTCCGGCGCCTCGGTGTGCCCGAAGCCGGGGTAGTCGGGCGCGATCAGGCGGTAGCGGTCGCCCAACGCGTCCATCAGCCGCCTGTACTGGTGTGAGGCGGAGGGGAAGCCGTGCAGCAGCAGCACCGGCAGCGCGTCCCCCGGACCCGCCTCCCGGTAGAAGACTCGCACGCCGTCCACGTCCACGAACCCGTGCCGCACCTCGGGAATGTCCACGACTAATGCCTCTCTCGGTTGAAGATGCATTAGTTATACGTGTCTCCCATCTAATGGGTCAACCCAGGGATGTACCATTAGATCCCATGGAGCTCCTCATCGGTGAGCCGCTCGCGCTGGACCTGGTCAACACCCGTACCCGGGACTTCGACGCCCTCGACGCGCCCGGGGACTTCCAGACCTGGCTCACCCGCCAGGCCGACCGGCTCACTCCGCCGTCGGCCCCGCTCACGTCCGCCGGACTGGCGGCCGTCCGCCGCCTGCGCAGCCAGGTGGAGCTGGCGCTCAACGCCGTACGCGAGGGCGCCGCGCCGCCGGACGCGGCGGTCGCCGCGCTCAACGAGGCGGCCCGCGCCGCGCCGCCCTACCGCGTGCTGGAGTGGCGGGACGGCACCTTCCGCACGGGCAGGGGCCGGGATGGCGACGACCTGGCCCGCCTGCTCTCCCAGCTCGCCGAGGCCGCCGCCGACCTGCTCACCGACCCGGCCGTGGGCCGGATCCGGGGTTGCGAGGGCCCCGACTGCCGCATGGTGTTCCTGCCCGCACACCCACGCCGCCGCTGGTGCTCACCCGATCTGTGCGGCAACCGGGTGCGCGTGGCCCGCTACTACCAGCGCCACAAGAGCACCTGAGTCGCAACACATCGCGTGACCGCGACCGTGAGCTGATGCCCAGCTTGGGGAAGAGCCGCTAGAGGCGCATGCCAACCTGGCCGCGTCGGCGAGAAGACGTGAGGAGGTGTGGCGGGGGTCAGCGGTAGCGGGCCTGGCCGGTGCCTGGGACGACTTCGCCCAGGACCCAGGCGCCCAGGCCGCGGTCGCCCAGCAGGCGGATGGCGGCGTCGGCGGCGTCAGGGGCGACGATGGCGGCCATGCCGACCCCCAGGTTGAAGGTGCGGTCCATGTCCTTCTGGGCCACCCGCCCATGCCCGGCCAGCACGCCGAAGATCGGGGGAGGCGTCCAGGAGGACCGGTCGAGCAGCGCGTCCAGGTGGCCGGGGAGTGAGCGCGACACATTGCCCTCGATCCCACCGCCCGTGATGTGCGCGAAGGCGTGGACCGTGCCCGTACGGGCCAACTCCAGACAGTCGAGCGAATAAATACGGGTCGGCTCGAGCAGCTCCTCACCCAGCGGCCGCCCCAAGTCGGGCACCACGGTGTCGAGCGACAGCGAGGCCTCGCGCAGGATGTGGCGCACGAGCGAGTAGCCGTTGGAGTGCACGCCAGAGGAGGCCAGGCCCAGCACCACGTCGCCTTCCTGGACGAGGGAGGGCCCGAGCATGGCGGACGCCTCCACGACCCCCGTGCCGGCCCCCGCCAGGTCGTACTCGTCCGGCCCCATCGCACCCGGGTGCTCGGCCGTCTCGCCGCCCACGAGCGCGGCCCCGGCCAGGCGGCAGCCTTCGGCCACGCCGCCGACGATCTCGGCGATGCGCTCGGGCACCACCTTGCCGCAGGCGATGTAGTCGGTCATGAACAGCGGCTCGGCCCCGCACACCACCAGGTCGTCCAGAACCATGCCGACCAGGTCGATGCCGATGGTGTCGTGCTTGCCGTACTGCTGGGCGATCATGACCTTGGTGCCCACACCGTCGGTGGAGGTGGCCAGCAGCGGCCGCTCGTACCGCAGCAGGGCCGAGGCGTCGAACAGGCCCGCGAAGCCGCTGGCGTCGTCGACCACCTCGGGGCGGCGCGAGCGCGCCACCTTGCTCTTCATCAGGTCGACGGCCCGCTCACCGGCCGCGATATCGACCCCGGCGGCCTCGTAAGTGCTCACGCAGCCTCCTTCGTCGGCAGCGTGAGCACTTGTGCTGCTGTGTCTATGGTTCGCTCGCTACGCTCGCTCACGCCTTGCTCTCCAACACGAACTTGCCCACGTTGTCCTGGTCGATGGGGATGGGGTAGGAGCCGTCGAAGCAGGCCCTGCACAGGCGGTCGGCCGGGATCGTGGTGGCCTTGGTCAGCCCCTCCAGAGAGATGTAGCCGAGCGAGTCCGCGCCGAGCGAGGCCCGGATCTCCTCCACGGTCAGCGAGCCCGCGATCAGCTCGGCCCTGGTGGCGAAGTCGATGCCGTAGAAGCACGGCCAGGCCACGGGCGGCGAGGAGATGCGTACGTGCACCTCGCGAGCCCCCGCCTCGCGCAACATCTTGACGATGGCGCGCTGGGTGTTGCCCCGCACGATCGAGTCGTCCACGACCACCAGCCGCTTACCCTCGACGACCTCGCGTAGCGGGTTGAGCTTGAGCCGGATGCCGAGCTGGCGGATGGTCTGGGAGGGCTGGATGAAGGTGCGGCCCACGTAGGAGTTCTTGACCAGGCCCTGCCCGTACGGGATCCCGCTCTCCTGCGCGTAGCCGACGGCGGCCGGGGTGCCGGACTCCGGCGTGGGGATGACCAGGTCGGCCTCCACGGGGTGCTCGCGGGCCAGCTCGCGGCCCACCTCGACCCGGGTGACCTGCACGCCGCGGCCCGCGATGGTGGTGTCGGGACGGGCGAGGTAGACGTACTCGAACAGGCAGCCCTTCGGCTCGGCCAGCGCGAAGCGGCGCGATCGCACGCCGCGCTCGTCGATGGTGAGCAGCTCGCCCGGCTCGATCTCACGGACGAACGTGGCGCCCACGATGTCGAGCGCGGCCGTCTCCGAGGCGACCACCCAGCCGCGTTCGAGGCGGCCGAGCACCATCGGGCGGATGCCCTGCGGATCGCGGGCCGCGTACAGCGTCTTCTCGTCCATGAACACGAGCGAGTACGCGCCCTTGACCTGCGGGAGCAGCTCGGCGGCCGCGTCCTCGACGGAACGGGTGCGATCCTGGGCCAGCAGCGTGGTCAGGACCTCGGTGTCGGTGGTGGCCCTGGTCGACCCCGGAGCCAGGCGCTGGGCCAGCACCGGGGTGTTGATCAGGTTGCCGTTGTGCGCGAGCGCGAGGCCACCGACGTCGGTGGAGCTCAGCGTGGGCTGCGCGTTCTCCCACACGCTCGATCCGGTCGTGGAGTAGCGGCAGTGGCCGATGGCCAGGTGGCCGCGGAGGGTGCCGAGCACAGACTCGTCGAAGACCTGGGCGACCAGGCCCATGTCCTTGTAAACGAGAATGCGGCTACCCTCGCTGACTGCGATGCCCGCGGACTCCTGGCCGCGGTGCTGCAACGCGTACAGCCCGTAGTAGGTCAGTTTTGAGACTTCCTCGCCTGGAGCCCACACACCGAAGACGCCACAGGCGTCCTTAGGAGCGCGGTCATGGGGGTCCAGGTCATGGCCGAGCCGGCCGTCGCCCTTCAGCACATGGCTCAGTCTAGGTCGGCCGAATCCGTGCTCGCACCCCGGGTCGATATCACAGGGCGTGGGATGACCTGCCCGCATTCGACCCGTCGCGGACGAACTCCCCGGTGACGTTGCGGTTGGCGGCGGAGCCGAGGAAGACGATCAGCGCGGCCAGGTCGTCTGCCGTGGACAGGCGGCGGCTGGGCGTACGGGCGGCGATCTGGTCCAGGACCGGCTGCGGGATGGGGCGGGAGACGCCGGTGACCGTGAGGCCGGCGACGACCACGTTCACCAGGATGCCGTCCCTGCCGGCCTCCCAGGCGAGGGCGCGGGCCATGCCGTGCAGGGCCATCTTCGCGGTGCCGTACGGGCCGGGACCCGGCAATCCCTCCTCGGCCGCCCCGGACGACACGAACACGATCCTGCCGAACCCGCGCCGCCTCATCTCAGGCAGCACGGCCTGGGCGAGCAGGGCGTTGCCGACGACGTTGGCGTGCAGGGCGGCCGTCCATTCCGCGGCGGGCACGTCCTCGAAAGGAATGCTGTTGGGCATGATCGTGCCCCAGCGGACGGCGTTTGCGACGAGCGCGTCCACCGGGCCGGCCTGGGCGACGGCGGGCGCGATCGTCGTGTGGTCCTCCAGGTCCAGGTGGACTGCCGCCGCCTCGCCGCCTTCCGCCTCGATCCGCTTGACGATCTCGGCCGCCCGGTCCGCGCCGGAGTTGTAGGTGATCGTGACGCGCGCGTCCGTTTGGGCGTACGCGAGCGCGGTCGCGGCGCCGATGCCCGACGAGCCACCGGTGATGAGAACGTGCATGTAAATTTCCCCTCAAAATCTAGATTAGCCGACTAATTAGCCAGCTAACTCGATGATGTGTTGCCGCGCAAGGGTGGTTCGCTGGAAGTGAAAGGGTTAGAGGCGCTTGCGGACGAGGCTGGCGAGCAGATCGCGTTCGGCGTCGGCCAGGCCGCGCTGGAGGTCCTCGTCCAGCTTGTTCCAGATCTCCTCCACCGGCTCGCGCAGCGCCTTGCCGGCGTCGGTGAGATGCACCCGGCCCACTCGCGGCCGGTCCGGATCGGGCGCCCGGTAGACGAAGCCGGCCCGCTCCAGCCGCTGCAGGGTCTTCGTCACGGTCGGCGGCTCGACGCCCAGCCTGGCGATGAGCTCACCCTGCGTCAGCCCGTCCTCGCGCCACAGCTGGTTGAGCAGCATCTCCTGTCCCACGTGGAGGCCGAGCGGCGCCAGGGACGCGGCCAGCTGGTTGCGCTGCGTCTTCATGAGCTTGATCAATGCGTACGACAGGGTCTCGTCCAGCATGTCCTCATCTTGCCCGTCACCTTCTGCTTTGGCGCATGGAGACCCAACTATGGACGTCCTCTTACCGTGTCATGTGGTTTAACCGACGCCCTCCGCGAAAGGGTGAAGTATCCGGCATGCAAACCCGTCGGGAGACGCAGACGTGACCACATCTGGGGATCCGAACGAGCCTCGCCAGGGCAAGGACCCGCGCGAGGACCGTACGGAAGAGGGCGAACACGAGCCCAGGCCCTACGAGCCCGGGCCGACGGGCGGCGACGAGACCCCGCCCGGATGGTCGGCCGGCGGCCCGCCCGGCACCGGACCCACGGGCGGTGTCGTGCCCGAGGAGGAGCCTTCGGGCACCCCTGCGCCGGGACCGACGCCGCCGGACGTCCCCGAGCCAGAGCCGGAGCCGCCGGCTCGCGAGGACGAGGAGCCGATCGCGCCGGCGCCACCCGTGGTCCCGCAGCCTGACGTGCCGCCCACGCACGAGCCACGACCGGCCGGCGAGCCCAGGCACCCCGACCTGCCCACCGCGCCCGAGACACCGGAGCCGGCGGGCGGCGACGCCGAGACGACTCCGGCGTACCCGATCCCGGGGGCCACGCCGCGGTATCCCGGCTGGGAGGGCGCGCCGCCGCAAGAGGAGCCGGGGAGGCCGGAGCCGTCCCGGTACGAGCAGGGTGCGCCGCAGGAGGAGCCGCCGAGCAGGCCGGCGCCATCGCGGTACGAGCACGGGGCCCCGAGCGGCGGGCCGCCCGTCACCCCGTACGGACAGTACGCCGCAGGCTCACAGGAGCAACCGCCCAGCGTGCCCGGCACCACCCCGTCCAGCCCGTACGGCGGCCCTCCGGGTTACGGGCCGCCCCCGTCCGGAGCCCCGTACGGGGCCCCAGGCCCTCCCTACCAGCCTGGGCAGCAGGACAGGACCGGCCAGGGCCTGGCCACGGCCGCGCTGGTCCTCGGCGTGGCGAGCCCTTTCCTGGTGTTCGTCTGCTTCACCGGCCTGATCACCGCGATCCTGTCGATCGTCTTCGGATGCGTGGCACTGGCCAGGCGCGCGGGCAAGGGCCGCGCCATCGCCGGCATCGTGATCAGCGTCCTGTCCCTGATCCTCTTCGCGATCGTGGCCCTCTGGTTCTGGAACGTGGTCCAGCAATGCGCCCACCTCCCCAGTGAGCAGGTCGACCGCTGCTTCGAGGAGAGGTTCCCCTGGATGAGCGCGAGCAGCCGCTAACGCAGCGGCAGGTGGCCTGACAGATCGGCGCGGGACCCGCTGGCGGAGATCGCGCCTTTCGCCATGGCCTCCTCCCACGTCAACCGGCCGAGCGCGAGCTCGATCCAGGTCCGCCCGTCGGTCTCGACCACGTTCGGGGGCGTGCCCCGCGTGTGCCGGGGCCCGGCGATGGCCTGGACGGCGGCGTACGGTGGGACGCGGATCTCGACGGTCCGGCCGGGCGCGGCGGCCGCCAGCTTGTCGAGCAGGTAACGCACCGCCTGCCTGGCCGCGTCACGCTCCGGCCGCAGCCCCTGGTCGTAGGCGGCCAGCACGGCCGCGACGAGCGCGTCGGGCAGGGCGGACGCCGGCCCGTCGTAGGGAGGCTCGTCGAGGGCGACCAACTGGCCATCGAGGGCTGCTCTCAGCCGTTCTGGATCTACTTTGCGTGCAGGCACCCCACCATTGTCTCCCGGGAAGCGTTCATCGAGACGGAGGTCTTCGTTCACCTTCGGTTTCAGCGGTGGCCGTAGCGTCCCCGCCGTACAACCGCGCACTTATCTGGAGGACCTGTGGCGAACCTCATGGGGGGCCGGCAGCTGCTGCCGCTGCTTTCCACCCCGCACAAAGGTGGCCGATCCGCGCTGACCTGTCAGTTCCGCTGCGGCAACGCGTGCGCGCACGATGACGGCAACACGACGGACAACACCTATTTCGGGGATGTGGTCAAGGAGGCGCTGTCGCGCCGGGGCATGTTGCGGGCCGGCGCACTGGGCGCCCTCGTGGCGGGCGTGGGCGTGGCCGGTGCGACACCGGCATTCGCCGACCCCGAGGCCGGGGCCGAGGCCAAGGGCCGGCCGAGCGGTGGCAGCGGCGATCTGCGCTTCACCCCTGTGCCGCCGAACAAGGAAGACGCGTTGCGCGTGCCTGACGGCTACAGCTCCTCCGTGGTCGTGCGCTGGGGCGACCCGGTGCTGCCCGGTGCGCCCGCTTTTGACTTCGACAACCAGACCGCCGACGCCCAGAGCAAGCAGTTCGGCTACAACTGCGACTTCGTGACGCTGTTCCCGATGGGCCGCGACCGTGCGCTGCTCTGGGTGAACCACGAGTACAGCGACGAGACGCTGATGTTCCGGGGTTACACGGGCGGGGCCGCCGCGACCGAGGAGCAGATCAAGATCGGGCTGGCCGCGCACGGCGGCTCCATCGTGGAGATCGAGCGCAAGGGCAGCGGCGAGTGGAAGCTGGTCACCAGCGGCCGCCGCCGCTACAACCGGCGCATCACCGCCCAGACCCCCATGAAGTTCAGCGGCCCGGCCGCGGGCAGCGCCCTGCTGAAGACGGCCGCCGACCCCCAGGGGGTCAAGCCGGTCGGCATGCTGAACAACTGCGCCGGCGGCACCACCCCGTGGGGCACGGTGCTGACCGCCGAAGAGAACTTCGACCAGTACTTCGTCAACGCCGACAAGGTCCCCGCGGAGCAGAAGCCGTACGCCACCCGCTACACGCTCATCACCGGCACCCCGTCGGGCAACCGCCGGTTCGACCGCGTCGAGGAGCGCTTCGACCTGGCCAAGCACCCGAACGAGGCCAACAGGTTCGGCTGGATCGTGGAGATCGACCCGTTCGACCCCGACTCCACGCCGATCAAGCGCACCGCGCTCGGCCGCTTCAAGCACGAAGCCGCGACCACCACGATCGCCAAGGACGGCCGCCTGGTCGCGTACATGGGTGACGACTCGCGCTTCGAGTACGTCTACAAGTTCGTCTCCAAGAAGCGCTACATCCCCGGATTCGACCGGCACAACCGGACGCTGCTGGACGAGGGCACCCTGTTCGTGGCCAAGTTCACCGGCGACAGCCCGAAGACCGAGATCGACGGGTCCGGCAAGCTGCCCTCCGACGGCCTCTTCGACGGCTCCGGCGAGTGGATCCCGCTGGTGTCGGGCGACAAGTCGTACGTGGACGGCATGACTGCCGCGGAGGTGCTCGTCTACACCCGCGTGGCCGCCGACAAGGTGGGCGCCACCAAGATGGACCGCCCCGAGGACGTCGAGCGCAACCCGGTCACCGGCGCGGTCTACGTGGCGCTGACCAACAACAGCAACCGCACCGCGGCCCAGGTGGACGAGGCCAACCCGCGTCCCTCCAACAAGCACGGCCATGTCCTGGAGATCGTCGAGCAGCGGAACGACGCCGGCGCGACGAAGTTCGCCTGGTCGCTGCCGCTGGTCTGCGGCGACCCGAACGACGCCTCCACCTACTTCGTCGGCTTCGACAAGACCAAGGTCTCCCCGATCTCGTGCCCGGACCAACTGGCCTTCGACCGCGACGGCAACCTGTGGATCGGCACGGACGGCAACGCGCTGGACAGCAACGACGGCCTGTTCGTCATGCCGGTGAGCGGCAAGGAACGCGGCTACCTGCGCCAGTTCCTCACGGTCCCCGTCGGCGCCGAGACCTGCGGCCCGATGATCACCCAGGACCAGCGCAGCGTGTTCGTGGCCGTGCAGCACCCGGGCGAGACCGACGACGCGAGCCCGGAACAGCCCTCGAGCCACTGGCCGGATGGCGGGGCCGGCCAGCCGCGCCCGTCGGTCGCCGTGGTCTGGCACAGCAAGGGCAAGAAGATCGGCGCTTGACCTCAACTTAACTTGAGGAACTAGCGTTCCATGCCATGAGCATGGAAGTGACCGCCTGGCACCAGCTGTATTCGATGAACAACCGGCCGGAGCGTCGCCCTCTGTCCAGGGCGACGCTCCGGCGCATCAGCGGCTTCGCCCGCCCGCACCGCCGGAAATTGGCGCTGTTCATGCTGCTCAGCGTGGTGCTGGCAGGTCTGGCAGTGGCATCTCCACTACTCGCGGGCCGGGTGGTGGATGCGATATTCAACGCCGAGCCGCTGGACGTGGTGGTCGTGGTGGCGCTGGCCATCGCGGGCCTGGCCATCGCCGAGGCAGGGCTGGGCCTGGTCAACAGGTGGCTGTCGGCGGGCATCGGCGAGGACCTGATCCTCGGCCTGCGTACGGCCGTCTTCGACCACGTACAGCGGATGCCGGTCGCCTTCTTCACAAGGACCCGCACCGGCGCGCTGGTCAGCCGGCTCAACAACGACGTGATCGGGGCGCAGCGGGCGTTCACCGACACCCTGTCCGGCGTGGTCGGCAACCTCGTGACGCTCGCGCTGACGCTCACCGCGATGATCGGCATCTCCTGGCAGATCACGCTGCTCGCGCTGCTGCTCCTGCCGATTTTCGTGCTGCCCGCCCGGCGGATGGGCACCAGGATCGCCCGGTTGCGCCGGGAGGCCGCCGACCACAACGCCGCCATGGGCACCCAGATGACCGAGCGGTTCTCCGCGCCGGGCGCGACGCTGGTGAAGTTGTTCGGCCGGCCCGCGCACGAGTCGGCCGAGTTCGCGAGCCGGGCCAGGCGGGTTCGGGACATCGGCGTGCGCTCCGCCATGAACCAGTCGGTCTTCGTGACCGCGCTGACCCTGGTCTCGGCGCTGGCGCTGGCCCTGGTGTACGGCCTCGGCGGCTTCTACGCGCTGCGCGCCGAGCTGGCGCCCGGCGCGGTGGTGTCGATGGCCATGCTGCTCACCCGCCTGTACGCCCCGCTGACCGCACTGGCCAGCGCCCGGGTTGACGTGATGAGCGCGGTCGTCAGCTTCGAGCGGGTCTTCGAGGTGCTCGACCTGAAGCCGCTCATCCAGGAGAAGCCGGACGCCGGGAAGGTGCCCGACGGGCCGGTCTCGGTCGAGTTCGAGGACGTGCGGTTCGCGTACCCGTCGGCCGACAAGGTCTCGCTCGCCTCGCTGGAGGAGGTGGCCGCGCTCGACACGCGCGGCGGCGTCGAGGTGCTGCACGGCGTCTCCTTCCGGGCCGAACCCGGCCAGATGGTGGCGCTGGTCGGCTCGTCGGGCGCGGGCAAGTCCACGATCGCCCAGCTCCTGCCCCGGCTGTACGACGTCGACTCAGGCGCCGTCCGGCTCGGCGGCGTGGACGTGCGCGGCCTGACCTTCGACTCCATTCGCGACACGCTCGGCATGGTCACCCAGGACGGCCACCTGTTCCACGAAACGATCAGGGCCAACCTGCTGCTGGCCCGGCCGGAGGCGACCGAGGACGAGATCTGGGACGCGCTAACCAGGGCCAGGCTGGCGACCCTGATCGAGTCGCTGCCCGACGGCCTCGACACCGTGGTCGGCGAGCGCGGCTACCGCCTGTCGGGCGGCGAGCGCCAGCGGCTCACGATCGCCCGGCTGCTGCTGGCCAGGCCCAGGGTCGTGATCCTGGACGAGGCCACGGCGGCGCTCGACTCGACCTCGGAGGCGGCCGTGCAGGCCGCGCTCGGCGAGGCGCTCGCGGGCCGGACCGCCGTGGTGATCGCGCACCGGCTCTCCACGATCCGCGCAGCCGACCTCATCCTGGTGATCGAGGACGGCCGCGTGGTGGAGCGCGGCACGCACGCCGAGCTGCTCGCCGCCGGCGGACGCTACGAGGAGCTGTACCGCACTCAGTTCGAGGACCCGACGGTGACGGAAGTGGCCGCCTGAGGCTCCTGCGGGGTCCGTGCGGTCCGCAGGGCGTAGAGCGCGACCGGGATCCCGGCCAGCACCACGATCGCCGCGATGACCAGCGTGAACTGGTAGGCGTCGAGGAAGGCCGGCAACGGCGGCAGGTCACTGGCGCTCTGCCTGGAGGTCAGGATCGCCCCCAGCACGGTGATGCCGAGCAGCCCGAACACCTCGCGTGAGACGTTCAGCATGCCCGAGGCCACGCCTGAGCGGTCCTTGGGCATCCCGCTGAGGATGGCGGCGGTCAGCGGCACCAGCAGGCCGCCGCCGAGCCCGTACAGGATGAACCAG
This sequence comes from Nonomuraea sp. 3N208, assembly GCF_052245935.1. Classification (NCBI taxonomy): domain Bacteria; kingdom Bacillati; phylum Actinomycetota; class Actinomycetes; order Streptosporangiales; family Streptosporangiaceae; genus Nonomuraea; species Nonomuraea sp. 3N208. The sequence goes on from NZ_JBQQBR010000056.1 coordinate 49,534, forward strand.
GGCGCCACGTCCGCGTAGTCGCCGTCGGCGCCGACCCCGGAGAGCAGATAGATGGACGCGCCCATGAGCGCCATCCCGAGCGCCACCGTCGGGCCCATGCCGAGCCGCGCACTCACCCTCTGGGACAGGATCGCCACCACGGCCATGACCAGGGCCATCGGGACGAACGACGCGCCGGCCTCGGTCGGGGAGAAGCCGAGCACGTTCTGCAGCCAGAGGGCGCTGAAGAAGTAGATCCCGAAGACGCCGAACGACCAGATCCCGCTGGTGAGCAGCCCGCCCGTGAACGTCCTGGACCCGAACAGCGACATCACGATCATCGGCTCCGCAGCCCGCGTCTCGACCAGCACGAACGCCACGGCCGCCGCCAGGAAAACGCCGAACGCGGCCACGATCTCCGGCGAGCTCCAGCCGGCCCGTTCGCCTTCGATGAGCGCGTACGTCAGCGCGAACAGCGCCAGCGCCGACGTGACCAGCCCGGGCAGATCGAGGCTGTGGCGCACTCGCCGGAGCTCGGTGATCGCGGGCCGGACCGCCCACAGGGCGAGCCCGAACGTCACCAGCCCGATCGGCACGTTGATCAGGTAGATCCAGCCCCAGTGCAGGTTCTCGCTGATGAAGCCGCCCGCCACCGGGCCGAGCGCCATGGACAGCGCCCCCGAGGCGCTCCAGATGCCGACGGCCCGGCCCCGCTCGCCCGGATCGGGGAAGATCTGCCCGATCAGCGCAAGCGCGGTGGGCGTGAGCAGAGCCGCCCCCACACCCTGCACACCGCGCGCCGCGATCAGCACGCCCCCGCTGGTGGCCAGCCCGGCGGCCAGCGACGAGACCGTGAAGACCGCCAGGCCGCCGAGGAACACCCGGCGAGCCCCGAACACGTCCGCCAGTCGCCCGCCGGCCAGCATGAGCCCGGCGAAGACCAGGATGTACGAGCTCACGATCCACTCCAGCCCCGAGATCGTCAGCTCGAGCTCCCGCTGGATGGTCGGCAACGCGACATTGCCCACGTTGTTGTCCAGATAGGTCATGAAGGTGCCTAAGGTCACCGCGACCAGCGCCCACCAACGCATGACAAACGCCTCCTATACGCTGTACTTGTACGTCGTATAGTTCAACTTGTACGGCGTATAGTTGTCAACCGTGATGGGAAAACTGAGCGCGCAGGCCATCGCCGAGCGGGCCCTGGAAATCGGCGACGCCGAGGGACTCGACGCCGTGACGATCAGGCGTCTGGCCACGGACCTCGGCGTGACGCCTATGGCCCTCTACTGGCACTACAAGAACAAAGAGCAGCTGCTCACCGGCATGGCCGACCACCTGATCGCCGGCTTCGTGCCGAAGCCCGCCGACGAGCGCCCGTGGCAGGAACAGCTGCGCGACCTCATGGTGGGTCTGGTCAGGACGCTGCGCGCGCACCCGTGCGCCAAGAATGTGTTCGAGCAGGTCGACGTGGTCACGGTGCCGAACTTCCTGGCCGTCTGGGACCAAGCGCTCGGCCTGGCCCGCAGGGCGGGGTTCGACGTGGAGGAGAGCTGCCTGATCAGCAAATATCTGCTGCAGAGCGCCGTCGCCATCGCCGACGCCCCTGTGCACGTCCGGCCCGGTGAGGAGTACATCGTCAGGGCCAAGCAGGCCGGCCTGCGGTCATTGCCCATGGAGAAGTACCCGTACCTGGTGGAGATGGCGGGGCCGCTGGTCGACACGCTGGACCCGATGCTGTACGACACGTTCGGCGTCGATCTCGTGCTCAGCGGCATAGAGGCGCTGGCGGCCAGGCGTTAGGGTCGTGTTCGTGACCTTCGAGCTGATCTGCGAGATCGAGCCCCCGACCAAACCCGATCTGAAGCACGTCAGGCACCAGATCGGCACGCTGGGCAAGATCGCTCACTCGTTCCTCATCCCCGACAACCACATCGGCCGTGCGACGGTGTCGAGCGTCGCCGTGGCCCACGAGGTGGAGGCGATGGGCGGGCGCGGCATCGCCTGCCTCAACTCCCGCGACCGCAACCTGCTCGGTTTCCAGCGCGACCTGCTGACGGCGGCGGCGTACGGGGTGGACCAGTTCCTGTTCGTCTACGGCGACAAGCCCACGAGCGGCAACCGCACCAGCGACCTGACGGTCCGCTCGATGATCGAGGAGGCCAGGCAGTTCTCGCCGGACTCCCGCCTCGGCGCGGCCGCCGCGCTGCGCCCGCTGCCGGCCTGGAAGCGTACGGCCGACTTCCTGTTCGCCCAGGTCAGCTTCTCGTTGGAGGCCCAGCTGCGCTGGCGCGAGTCCCACCCGGTGGACGTGCCCGTCTACGCCGGCGTCATGGTGTTGGCCAGCGAGCGCCACGCCCGCACCTTGGCCGCCGCGATCCCGGACATCGCCATCCCCGACGACCTGGTCGCCCGAGTGGCGGCGGATCGCATGGCGGGCGTCGAGGCGGCCTGCGAGCAGGTGCTCGCGCTCCGCGACTCCGGCGCCTTCGCCGGCGTCCACCTCATCCCGGTCTCCCGCTACCGCGACGTGGAATCCAGGCTGGCCGCCGCCCTCTAGATGAGGCCGAGCTTCAGCATCAGGGCTCGGTCGAGATCTGCGATCTCGTGGGCTTCGAGCGCCCCCTTGAAGTCGCCGAGCCTCGATGGCGACACGGAGTAGATCTGATCCGTGAGCACGCGCGACTTCGTCCCGTTGAACTCGACCTCGGGCCGGTAGACCGCAGGCCCGGCGCTCGCGGATGTCATTGCTATCGTGATGGTGCTGGTGGAGAAGTGATCCGACTGGATGATCATCGCATAGCGGCGTCCCTGTTGCTCATGATCCCGAGTCCCTGGAAGCGCTTTGATCTCATAGATCGCGCCCCGGAATATCACTCCGCGACGCCCATGAACCGCTGGATCGCCAGCATCTCGGCCTGGTCGTCAGGATCGTTCCGCAACCGGTCCGCATCCGCCGCGGCCTGCTCCAGCAACATCTCCTTGTAGGTGCGAAGGATGGCGTAGCGGACGGCCTCGGACCGGCTTCTCGTCTCTCCTGCAAGCGCGCGGAGGGCCGTCTCCATGGCCTCATCGGTGCGTACGTTGAGAGTCCCCATGTGAGGAGTGTAACACATTTTGTAACACACTAACGGAGACGAGGCCGTGCCAGGGCGGCCAGGAGCGCGCCCGCCACGGCCACCGTGAACAACACCGCGTACGCGTGCTGGAACCCCTCCATCAACTGCCCCACCGCCACCGGTGACAGCTCGGACAGCGTGCCCGCGTAGACCTGGGCCCGCAGCCCGGGCCCCACGCTGCTGGTCAGGACGCTGAGCGACAGGCCCACGCTGATCACGATCCCGATGTTCATGACCATGACGCGGAAGCCGTTCACCACGCCGAGGCTGTCCTGCGGCAGCGCCCGCATGACCTGCGTCGTGTTGCCGGTGAGGAACGTCCCGCTACCGCACCCGGCCACGAACAAGCCGATCCCGATCACCCAGTACGGCGTGCGCGGGTCCGCCGTGAGCATCAGCGTGCCGAGCCCGGCTGCGCTCAGCACCGCCCCGCCGATGGACAGCGCGTACGGTGACACCTTCCTGCCCAGCATCCCCACGATGGGCGAGGCCAGCCCGATGCCCAGAGGCACCGGCAACACGCTCAGCCCTGCCTGGAAGGCGTCCAGCCCTCGCGCCGCCTGGAAGTACAGCGCCACCACCAGGATCAGCGCCGAGCGGGCCAGCGCGTTGCAGAACGAGGCCAGGTTCGCGTACGCCAGCAGCCGCCCTCCGAACAACCGCAGATCCAGCACCGGATTGGCGGATCGACGCTCGGCCAGCACGAGCAGCGGCAGCAGCAGCACGAACACCGCCGCCCCGGTCAGTACCACGGGGCTGCCCAGCCCGCCCGAGCCCGCCTCCGACAGCGCCAGCAGCAGCGCCGACAGCGCCGCGAACACCAGCACGTTGCCCAGCGCATCCACCGGCTGCCGGGGCCGCCTGGGCATCTTGCGTAAGACGGCCGCGCCCCAGCCGAGCGCGATCAGCCCGGCCGGCACGTTCACCCAGAAGATCCACTGCCAGCCCGCGGTCTCCGCGATCAGCCCGCCGAGCGTGGGCCCGGCCAACTGCGCCACCGACAACGTCCCGATGTAGACACCCATGCCCTGGCTGAGCCGCTCCGGCGGGAACGCGTCGGTGATGATCACGGTGCCGTTCGCGAGGATCATGGCCGCGCCGATCGCCTGCAGCACCCGCATCCCGACCAGGAACCACACGTCCGGCGACAGCCCGGCCAGCAGCGAGGCCAGGGTGAACAGGGCGAACCCGCCCAGATACACCTCGCGTCGGCCCAGTAGGTCGGCCACCCGGCCGAAGAACACCAGGCTGGCCGTGTTGACCAGCAGGAACGACAGCAGGATCCACCCGGACTCCAGCGCGCCGGCGTGGAAGTGCCGCACCACCGTGGGCAACGCGACGTTGAGCGTGCTGCCCGCGATGCCGATGAGGAGCAGCCCCAGGCCGGTGACCGAGCACACCCGCCAGGCGTACCGAAGGCGGCTGTCGTCTTGGGAGTCTTGGGGGGTGACCGCGACCATGCCCTCCACTATGACGTACGACGTACGTCCGTTTTGTGATGGGGGTTACCGGGCCCTCTTCCTCAGCCCGTCGAGGTCGTGGATCACCACGCGCCGCCGGCCGGTCTCGATCAGGCCGCGGTCGCGCAGGGTGCGCAGGGCCTTGCTGACGGCCTCCCGGGACGCGCCCGTCCATCCCGCCAGCTCGTCCTGCGACAGCGGCAGCGCCACGCGTACACCGCTGTTGGTCTTCTCGCCGTAGCGTTCGGCCAGCTCGATCAGCCGGGTCGCCACCCGCCCTGTGGTGTCGAACGCGCCGTACTCGATCCGCTTGCGGTCCGCGTCCCGCAGCCGCCCGGTGACGAGCTGCATGAGCAGCACGGCGATCCGCCCGTGAGCCTCCAGGAACGCCGGGAAGTCGCGCACCACGATGCCGGTGATCGGTTCCAGCGCGGTCACCGTGGCCGAGCGCGGGGAGCCGTCGATGGCCGACATGTCGCCGAGCAGCCCACCGGGGCCGCGCACGGCGAGCACGACCTCGGTCCCGCTGCTCGTGTGCGAGGAGACCTTCACCCGGCCTTCGAGCAGTACGAGCACCCAGTCGGACGTGTCGCCCTCGCTCATCACCGCCGTGCCGCGGTCCCAGCGCCGGATGCGACCGGCCGCGCGGAAGGCTTGCGCTTCCTCGTCGGTCAGCATGGACAGGAACTCACCGGGCTCTGGAATCATGCGCCCGATTATGTCGGTACGTGGTCCGCACTTTCTATGACAATTCTGTCAGAACGTAGGCTGCCACGAGCTCTTCCTTACCCTTGAGGCTGAGCCTGCCGAGAGGGTTGACCGACGCGCCGCGGCCCAGTTGCTTGAGCGTCGTCTCCCCGATGACGACCGTGCCCGGCTCGGCGATGCCCTCGAGCCTGGCGGCCACGTTCACGCAGTCACCCATCGCGTTGAACCCGCGCAGCTCGGGGCTGCCGATGTTGCCGACCAGGGCCGGACCGGTGTTGACGCCGATACGGAACGTCGGCCACGGGATGTCGTCCACGCGCTTCCACGCCATCTCCTCGGCCACCTCGGCCGCTGCCCGCTGCATCTCCAGCGCGGCCTTGCAGGCGGCCCTGGCGTGCCCGGGCTGCGTGGCGGGGGCGTTGAACAACGCCAGCAACGCGTCGCCGACGAACTGCACGACCGTGCCGCCGTTGTTCAGGATGCAAGGAACGGCGGCCGTGTGGTAGCGGTTGAGCATCTCGACGATCTCACCGGGCGTGACCTGCTCCGAGAACGTCGTGAAGCCCTTGAGGTCGGCGAAGAGCGCGGTCAGCTCCTTCAGCTCGCCGCCGAGCGCCGCCTGCCCGGGGTCGGCCAGCAGGGCGTGCGCCACGTCGGGCGACATGTACTGGTGGAACAGCGTGTGCAGCTCCCCGTAGAGCCGGGCGTTCTCCAGGGAGATCGACAACTGCCCGGCCAGCGTGGCGGCCAGCGCCTCGTCCTGGCGCGTGCGCCCGACGGGCACCTCCAGCACGCCGGCCAGCTGGCCCTTGACGGTCAGGGGAAAGGCCAGCAGGTGCTCGCGTCTGATCGGGTCGCCACCGGCGAACCGGTACACGCGCGAGCCGATCTCCGTCTTGCCGTCCGAGACAAGGGCGATCTTGACGTCGCCGAACGCCTGCCGCACCCGCTCCAGCGACGTGGCCAGCAGCTCCTGCTCGGCCAGGCCGACCTTGGTCTGGGCGCTCACGTCCACCAGCGCGGCCAGGCGCTCGGACAGTTCGCGCTCGTTGGCCAGCGCCTCGCCGGCCCGGTCGAGCACCGCGGCCTGGCCCTCGTTGAGCCGGAACTTGCCCGACAGCCGGGTGGCGGCCAGCGGCTCGCCCCTGCGTACGTGCTCGACCAGCTCCTCCAGCGCCCGGTCGTAGTCCTGCTGGATGCGCTGTACGGTCGCCGCCAGCGTGACCGAGTCGAACAGGCCCGCGCTCGACCCCTCCCGCCTGAACTGCAGGTATGCGCTGTAGGCCACGAAGATGAAGGCCATGGTCAGCAGCAGGTGCCATTCCCACCAGGACAGGGTCCAGTTGAGCTGCGACATCCCGGCGATCATGGCCTCGGCCAGCAGCGCGTACGCGGTGATCAGGCTGATCAGCATGGCCGACGGGCGGCGCCGGTGAATGAGGAACATCATCACACTGGCCGCGCCGTACAGGAGGACACCCGGGAGGGACGCCCAGGCGAACCAGGACAGCGGCTCTGTGGTTGGTGCCTCACTGAGCGGCGTCAGCCCGGAGATGAGCGACGCGAGCCCCCAGACGATCATGAAGCCGAAGAGCAGCGCGCGGATGAAGTGCTGGGACCCCAGCACCCGCTTGGCCGTCTGCTCGCCCAGCGGCAGAGCCGAGGCGAAGGCGAACGCGCCCGCGATCGAGAGCCCGACCTGCTGCCCAAGGTCGAACCCGAGCGAGCCGGTCGGCAGGATGATCTGCGGCGTGGCCAGGCCGTGCATGAAGAAGAACCCGGCGCTGCTCAGGAAGACCATGGACACCAGGAACAGCCGGGCGTCCTGGCGCCGCCGTGACGCCTCGCTGATCATCACACCGAGCACCACGTTGATCCCGGCCACCGCGATGATCATCCAGAAGTGGCTGTGGTTGTGGTGCCACATGATGTTGATCTGCGGCTGGGCGAGCAGCAACCAGAGGCCGAGCAGTGGCAGGGCCAGGTGAATCCCCCAGACGACGCCTCGGACGGGTTGCGTGGCCGGAGGCAGGTAGGGGGAGGGGCTTGTGGTTGACACAGACCGATTATCCATCCGAGATCGCCGCAGCCAACGCGTCGTTTTACTCACCCACGTCGGAGACGAAGAGGACCGGCGCGGATCCCCGTGCCGGCCCCTCTCGCGTAACCGTCAGCCGAACAGCGCGGGAAGCGCCGCAGAGTGCGTTTCCCGCAGCTCCTCCACCGCCAGCTCGAACTCGCCCTCGACCACAAGAGCCGAGCCCCCGGTGTATCCAAGCCCGTAACACGGCACATCATGCCGCCCGCACAACGACGCGAACTCGTCGTACGCCTCCGGCCGCACCACGACCAGCGCCCGCCCGGCCGACTCGCTGAACAGGCAGGTGAAGGCGTCCCCGGGCAGCGCCACGGTCGCCCCGATGCCGCGCGCCAGGCACGACTCGGCCAGCGCGACGGCCAGCCCGCCGTCCGACAGGTCGTGCGAGCCTTCGAGCAGCCCTCGCCCGGCGGCCTCCACCAGCACGGTGGCGAGCGCCTGCTCCGCGACCAGGTCCGCGCGCGGCGGCAGCCCGCCCAGGTGGCGGTGCGTGACGTGCGCCCACTCCGAGCCGCCGAACTCCTCGCGCGTGTCCCCGAGCAGTACGACCCGCAGCCCGTCCGCGACGAACCCGGACGGCACCCGCTTGGCCACGTCCTCGATGACCCCGAGCACGCCCACGACCGGCGTCGGGTTGATGGCCGTCGCACCCGTCTGGTTGTAGAAGGAGACGTTGCCGCCGGTGACCGGCACGCCCAGCGTCCTGCACGCGTCCGCGAGGCCGCGCACGGCCTCGGCGAACTGCCACATGACCTCGGGGTCCTCGGGGGAGCCGAAGTTGAGGCAGTTGGTGACGGCCAGCGGCTTGGCGCCGGTCACGGCCACGTTCCGGTACGCCTCCGCCAATGCGAGCTGCGCCCCCGCGTACGGGTCCAGTTTCGCGTAGCGGCCGTTGCCGTCCGTGGACAGTGCGATGCCCCGCGTCGTCGGCTCAGCGCCGGCTATGACCTCGGAGATCCGCAGCATGCCTGCGTCCGCCGGCTGGGCCAGCACGGTGTTGGAACGCACATAGCGGTCGTACTGGGAGGTCACCCACTCCTTGGAAGCCAGGTTGGGCGAGCCGAGCAACTGGAGCAGCGTGGCTCGCAGGTCGGCGGGCCGCTCCAGCCGGTCGGGAGTGTCGGCGTTGAGCGCGGCCTGACCGACCGGCTCGTGGTACGGGCGCTCGTAGACGGGACCCTCGTCGGCGGCGGTGCCTGGCGGGATGTCCACGATGACCTCGCCGTCCCACGTCATCACCAGACGCCCGGTGTCGGTGACCTCGCCGATGACGGTGGCAGGCACGTCCCACTTCCCGCAGATCGCCATGAACGCGGGGATGTCGTCGGGCCGGACCACGGCCATCATGCGCTCCTGCGACTCGCTCATGAGGATTTCCTCGGGCCGGAGCGAGGGGTCGCGGAGCGGGACCAGGTTGAGGTCGACCTGCATGCCGCCGGTGCCCTTGGCGGCCAGCTCGGTCGTGGCGCACGAGACGCCGGCCGCGCCGAGGTCCTGGATGCCGACGACCACGTCGGCCGCGTAGAGCTCCAGGCAGCACTCGATGAGCAGCTTCTCCATGAACGGGTCGCCCACCTGCACGGCGGGCCGCTTGGCCTGCGACTCGTCCTCGAACGTCGCCGACGCCAGCACCGAGGCCCCGCCGATGCCGTCGGGGCCGGTGGACGCGCCGAACAAGACGACCTTGTTGCCGGGTCCGGGCGCGGTGGCGAGCTTGATCTGGTCCTTGCGCAGCAGGCCCACGCACAGGGCGTTGACCAGCGGGTTGCCGACGTAGCATGGGTCGAAGACGACCTCGCCGCCGATGTTGGGCAGGCCCAGGCAGTTGCCGTAGTGGCTGATGCCCTCGACCACGCCGGGCAGCACCCGGCGGGTGTCCACGGCGTCCGCGCCGCCGAAGCGCAGCGAGTCCATGACCGCGATCGGGCGCGCGCCCATCGACATGATGTCGCGGACGATCCCGCCGACGCCGGTGGCGGCGCCCTGGTGCGGCTCGACGTAAGAGGGGTGGTTGTGCGACTCGATCTTGAACGTGGCCGCCCAGCCGTCGCCGATGTCGACCACGCCGGCGTTCTCGCCCATGCCCACGAGCAGCGCCTCGGACTTGGGCGCCTTGGTGGCGAACTGCTTGAGATGCACCTTCGACGACTTGTACGAGCAGTGCTCCGACCACATGACGCTGTAGATCGCCAGCTCGGAGCCGGTCGGACGGCGGCCCAGGATCTCCTTGACCCGGTCGTACTCGTCCTGCTTCATTCCCAGCTCGGCGAAGGGCATCGGCTCCTCGGGCGTCTCTGCCGCCCGCTTGACACTGTCCGTGCTCATGCGTTCACCAGCTTCTTGAGGATGGAGGTGAAGAAGCCCAGGCCGTCGGTGCTCGGCGCGCCGACCAGCTCCTCGACCGCGTGCTCGGGGTGCGGCATGAGGCCGACGACGTTGCCTGCCTCGTTGCGGATGCCCGCGATGTCGTTGAGCGAGCCGTTGGGGTTGCCGACGTAGCGCACGACCACCTGGTCGTTCGCCTCCAGCGCGGCCAGCGTCTCGTCGGAGGCCACGTAGCGGCCCTCGCCGTGCTTGATCGGCAGCACGATCTCCTGGCCGGGCGCGAACGAATTCGTCCACGCGGTCGCCGCGTGTTCGATCCTGAGCTTCTGGTCACGGCACACGTAGTGGAGCGAGGCGTTGCGGGTCAGCGCGCCGGGCAGCAGGTGTGCCTCGCACAGGATCTGGAACCCGTTGCACGTGCCGAGCACGGGCAGACCCGCCTTGGCGGCCGGGATCAGCTCGTCCATGAGCGGCGCGAACCGCGAGATGGCGCCGCAGCGCAGGTAGTCGCCGTAGGAGAAGCCGCCGGGCAGGAAAACGGCGTCCACTCCCTTCAGGTCGTGGTCGGCGTGCCACAGCGGAACCGCCTCGGCGCCCACGAGGCGCACGGCTCTGGCGGCGTCCTGGTCGTCGAGAGTTCCTGGAAACGTGACTACGCCCACACGGGCAGCGCTCATGACAGTCGTCCCCTCCGAGGAATGCGCGCGCACGCGCCACCGTCTCTTCGGGGCGGACGGCGGCGGTCTACTCAGGTTATCGGGTGCTGCCGCGTGGTCCGCATCGGCTCGTACGTCACGCGTACGTCCAGCTCAGACGGCTGCCAGCTGCCGCGGACGGGCGTCGGCCTCGTCGTCCCAGTCGAGCAGCTTGCGCAGGTGGACCGTGGTGCCACGGCCGGGCGTGATGCCGAAGGAGATCTCGTCGACCACGGAACGCATGATCAGCAGGCCGCGGCCGTTCTCGGTGTCAGGAGGGGGGAAGTGCGGCGGGATCGACGGCAACCCGTCGCCGTTGTCCGCCACCCGAACGTCGCACTGGCCGGAGCCGATCGACGCCGTCACCTCGTAGCGGTTCGCGGGTCCCCCGTGCCGCACCGCATTGGAGCACGCCTCGGAGACGGCGAGCAGCATGTCGGCGATGCACGTCTCGCTCACGTTGAGTGAACGCATGGCATCGCCAAGCACTCGCCTGACCATCGGTATGCCGATCGCATCCCGAGGCAGTGCCAACGAGAACTCAATATCCACCGGGCTCCTCCGGGCGCCAGAATGTCACCTGGAGTAGGTTTCCCTGTGAAATGGGGGCTAACCGCAAAATCACGCGGTTGTTATTTACTGTTGGCATGCCCGTGGCATTGTGGCACGTCCGAACCCGGCTTTAAGCGCCCAGGGGGAAATCAGGGAGCCATATCTCCCTTCTACCCCTCAACCCGGACGCTGTAGTCCTCGATCACCGTGTTGGCCAGCAGCGTCTCGGCCATCTTGCGCACTTCGGCGAGCGCCGCCTCGTCGGCCGGGCCGTCGAGCTCGACCTCGAAGCGCTTGCCCTGACGAACGGCCGAGACGCCGGAGAAACCGAGCCTGGGCAGCGCTCGCGCGATCGCCTGGCCCTGCGGGTCGAGGATCTCGGGCTTCAGCATGACGTCCACGATGACGCGTGCCACTGCGTTCCTCCTGCATACGGGTGGAGTTGGGAAAGCTAGCCTACCGGTGGCGTGTGGCCGGGGGCGCAACGGGAACGGCTAGAACATGGGGCTTGCGCGCAGGGCTGTGATGTCTGCCACCATGGCCCCAAACAAGTACGAACCACCACCACATGGTTCTTGCTTTAGAAGGCTGGCCTAAGGTGGCAAACCCATCGAACCCGGCCCCGAGACCACAGGAGTGGCACGTGACAGTCGACGCCTCTCGTGGTGCTGAAGCACCTCCAGAGCTCGTCCAGCTGCTCACCCCGGAGGGAGAGCGGGTCGAGCATCCCGACTACGACATAGACCTGAGCCCGGAGGACGTCCGGTCGCTCTACCGCGACCTGGTGCTCGTCCGCCGCATCGACCTGGAAGCCGTGGCGCTGCAGCGTCAGGGTGAGCTGGGCATCTGGGCCTCGCTGCTGGGCCAGGAGGCGGCCCAGATCGGCTCAGGGCGCGCGCTCACCGACGTGGACATGGCTTTCCCCACCTACCGCGAGCACGGCGTGGCGTGGTGCCGCGACGTGGACCCGGTGAAGCTGCTCGGCCTGTTCAGGGGCGTCAACCACGGCGGCTGGGACCCACAGGAGCACAACTTCCACCTCTACACGATCGTGATCGGCAGCCAGACGCTGCACGCGGTCGGGTACGCGATGGGCATCCAGCGCGACGACGCCAACGCCGCCACGATCGTTTACTTCGGTGACGGCGCCACCTCACAGGGCGACGTGAACGAGTCTTTCATCTGGGCGAGCGTGTTCAACGCACCGGTCGTGTTCTTCTGCCAGAACAACCAATGGGCCATCTCCGAGCCGCTGGAGAAGCAGACCCGCATCCCGCTCTACCGCCGCGCGTCCGGCTTCGGCTTCCCGGGGGTCCGGGTGGACGGCAACGACGTGTTCGCGTGCCTGGCGGTCACCCGCAAGGCGCTGGAGGCGGCACGTACCGGGCAGGGGCCGACGCTGATCGAGGCGTTCACGTACCGGATGGGCGCGCACACCACCACCGACGACCCCACACGTTACCGCGTGGCCAGCGAGCTGGAGGCGTGGAAGCTCAAGGACCCAATCGAGCGGGTGAAGGCTTACCTGTTCAAGAACGAGCTGGCCGACCAGGCGTTCTTCGACCTGGTGGACAGCGAGGCCGCCCAGCTGGGCGCCGACCTGCGCCGGCGCTGCCTGGCCATGCCGGACCCGGAGCCGCTCGACATCTTCGACCACGTCTACAGCGAGCCCCACGCCCTGATCGACCAGGAGCGCGCCCAGTTCGCCGCGTACCTGGAAGGTTTTGAGAAATGAGCGTTTTGTCGCTTTCCAAGGCGCTGAACGAGGGCATGCGCAAGGCCATGGAGGACGACCCCAAGGTCCTCATCATGGGCGAGGACGTCGGCAAGCTGGGCGGCGTCTTCCGGGTCACCGACGGCCTGCAGAAGGACTTCGGCGAGGACCGGGTCATCGACACGCCGCTGGCCGAGTCCGGCATCATCGGCACCGCGATCGGGCTGGCGCTGCGCGGTTACCGGCCGGTGTGCGAGATCCAGTTCGACGGCTTCGTCTTCCCGGCTGCCGACCAGATCATCACGCAGCTGGCCAAGATGCCGATGCGGTCGCTCGGCGCGATCAAGCTGCCGGTGGTCGTCCGCATCCCCTGCGGTGGCGGCATCGGCGCGGTCGAGCACCACAGCGAGTCCCCCGAGGCGTACTTCACCCACACAGCCGGACTGCGCGTCGTCGCCTGCTCCAACCCGGCGGACGCGTACACCATGATCCAGCAGGCGATCCGCAGCGACGACCCGGTCGTGTTCTTCGAGCCGAAACGCCGCTACTGGGAGAAGGCCGACGTCGACACCACTTCCACGGACTGGTGGACGCCGCTGCACGCGGCCAAGGTGGTGCGGCCGGGGGCCGATGTGACGCTGCTGGCGTACGGGCCCATGGTCAAGACGTGCCTGGAGGCGGCCGCGTCCGCCGAGGAGGAGGGGCGCTCGCTGGAGGTCGTCGACCTGCGCTCACTCAACCCGCTGGACGAGCCGGTGGTCATGGATTCCGTACGCCGGACCGGGCGGGTCGTGGTCGTCCACGAGGCGCCCGTGAACAGCGGGTTCGGGGCCGAGCTCGCGGCGAGGATCACCGAGCAGTGCTTCTATCACCTGGAGGCCCCCGTCCTGCGGGTCGGCGGCTTCTCCACCCCCTACCCCCCGTCGAAGCTGGAGGAGCACTACCTGCCCGACCTGGACCGGGTGCTCGACGCCGTCGACCGCGCCTTCGGGTACTGAGAGGGGGCTGAGCATGCGACGCGAGTTCAAGCTCCCGGACGTCGGGGAGGGCCTGACCGAGGCCGAGATCGTCCGCTGGCACGTCAAGGCGGGCGACGACGTCAAGGTCAACCAGATCGTCGTGGAGATCGAGACGGCCAAGTCCATCGTCGAGCTGCCGATCCCGTGGGACGGGGTGGTGACCGGCCTGCTGGCCGAGGAGGGCCAGACGGTCGACGTGGGCGTCCCGATCATCGCCGTCGACACCGCGGAGGAGGGCGGCGCCCCCGCGGGCGCCGCGGCGCCCGCGGGCACAGAGGCCGCCGACCGGGCCCAGGCCCTGGCCGACGACATGGTGCCCAAGCCCCCGGCGGAAGGCGCGGTGGAGCCCGGCGCCCACGGCAGCCCGGCCCCCAAGGAGGAGCGCCAGTCCGTCCTGGTCGGCTACGGCGTCAAGACGGGCGCGACGAAACGCCGCCCCCGCAAACACGCTCCGACCGACACCGCGCCGGCGGGACCGGCAGCGCCGTCGCCGGCGGGCGCATCATCGGCGGCGGCCGCACCGAGCGCCCCGGCGGTCTCACCCGGCGTCGAGACGGCGGGACGTGGTACGGCGGAACCCGGCGCAACGGGCACGGCGCCCGGCCGAGTAGCGGTGCTGGCCAAGCCCCCGGTCCGCAAGCTGGCCAAGGACCTGGGCGTGGACCTCACCACGATCATCGGCACGGGCCCGCAGGGCTCGGTCACCCGTGAGGACGTCCACGCGGCGGCAGGGGCACCGGAGACAGCACCGACAACCGCCCCCGAGCTGCCGCAGCCGCTGGAAGAGCGCATCCCCATCAAGGGCGTGCGCAAGATGACCGCCCAGGCCATGGTCGCCAGCGCCTACACCGCCCCGCACGTCACGGAGTTCCTCCAGATCGACGTGACGAGGACCATGGAGGCCGTCCACCGGCTGCGGGCGCTGCCCGACTTCGCCGAGGTCAAGGTATCCCCGCTGCTCCTGGTGGCCAAGGCCGTCCTGACGGCGGCCATACGGCACCCCATGATCAATTCAACCTGGGACGAGGAGGCCCAGGAGATCGTCGTCAAGCACTACGTGAACCTGGGAATTGCGGCCGCCACCCCCCGGGGGCTGGTGGTGCCCAACGTCAAGAACGCCCACACCCTGTCGCTCCCCGACCTGGCCCAGCACCTGGCCCAGTTGACGGAGACGGCGCGGGCAGGCCGCACCCAGCCCGCCGAGATGGCCGGCGGTACGATCACGATCACCAATGTGGGCGTGTTCGGCGTGGACACCGGCACCCCCATCCTGAACCCGGGCGAGGCCGCGATCCTCGCCGTCGGCCAGATCAGGGACATGCCGTGGGTGGTGGCCGGCGAGCTGGCGGTCCGCAAGGTGACGACCTTGTCGCTCTCCTTCGACCACCGCATCGTGGACGGCGAGCTGGGCTCGCTGTTCCTGCGCGACGTGGGCGCGATGCTGGAGGACCCGCTCACCATGCTCGCCTGGAGCTGATCGAGAGGCGGTGACCGCCGGGAGGACCCCTCTCCCGGCGATCACCGCGGGCCCGGCACGAGAGCACGCTTGCTCTCCGCGGTGGGCCCGTGCGATGCGATCCACACGGGCGCTCCCATGACGTCTGAGACCGCGGCGACCCAGTCTGATACACCTTCTTCGTAAATCGGCCGCGCCCGCATCATCCGCGCCGTCCGCTCCCCGTCAGGCGCGAACGAATCCGGTGGGTCATAGGCGACGCACATGCGCGAGACCGGCACGTCGAGGTGGGTGAGGGCGAGGAGGTCCACCCCGCCGGCCGCCTCCGCGGCGTACCGGTGCGCGACCGCGTCGAAGTGCCCCGACCGGAACGGCCCCTGCCATGGCCCGGTCACGTTGTGCGGCTCGGGCGGATCCAGCGCCGGGTCCTCGGTCACCAGCGGCCCGGGCCCGTGCCTGGTCGTGTATGTCCGCAGCACCCCGAGTCGCACCGCTCCCACCCCGCCGAGCAGCTCTTCCGCGTTGTCGAACGTGGTCGTGCTCCACGTCGTGTACGGGTCGAACCCCCAGTTCTCGTCCAGCAGCACCCCCTGAGCCCCTTCGAAGACGACCGGCCCAGACGCGACCAGCCGTCCCACGAAGGCCGGGTCCACGAGCCGCACCCGCTCCTGGAAGGCCCGGTAGGCGGCCACGCAGTCCTCCACAGGCGGCCCCTGCACGCCGAGCGCCTCCCGCAGGACCCGCAGCTTGCGCTCCAGCACCTTGGGCGGATCCCCGGCGCGCGGCGCCTGAGGGCCATGCTCCAGCCAGTACGCCATCACCTCCCCGACACCCATCCCGCACGACCCGTGCCGCTCCTGCCCGCGCGCCAGCTCCCGCCGCCGCCCGGCTTCGACGTGGTACGGCGTCGCGAGCAACGCGTCCCGGTCCACAGTGATCAACGAGAACGGATCCGGCACCCCCAGCCGCACCAGATGCTCCGCCTCCGCCGCCAAGGCCGGCGGATCGACCACCACGAACCTCGACAGATGCGTCGGTACCCCGCGTAACGTCCCCGCCCCGAATTGGGCGAACGTGTGGTGCCGCCCATCGGGCAGCACCACGTTGTGCCCTGCCTGGGCGCCGCCGTTGAACCGCACCACCGCCCGCACGTCCCCCGTGGCGCACAGCCAGTCCACGACGGTGCCCTTGCCCGCGTCGCCGTACCCGAGGTCGACGACGATGACGTGCTCACTCACCGCTGCCACCGCGACCCCGGCCAAGCGCCCGCGACACCGACCCGCTCGCGCCGGAGCCCAGCTCGGCCAGGTGATCCAGGCCTTCGTCCAGATCGATGGCGTCCTCGCCGAGCCCGACGGTGAGCGCGATGGTCTCGCACACGGCGCCGAGGTCGTCGAGCTCCAGCACGTTCTGGCCGAGCAGCTGCCGCCACACGCCCAGGACCTCGCGGTCGCCGGCGTGACTGGCCCCGCGCGGCACGATGAAGTAGGTGTCGTACTTCGTCACGAGCTCGTCGACGATGTCCTCGACACGCAGCCGCCCTGGCACGCGGTCCCCGACGACGTCCCTGGCCGCCCGCGCGGACAGCCGCGGATACGGCATTTCATCCCCGATGATGAACAGGTAGCCGCGCTTGCCTCGCTTCTCGTGGCAGTCGATCGAGGTGTGCCTGGCCATGAAGTACATGGCCAGCTCGTACGACTCCCGCTTCTGCCCGCCGCCCCCGCCCTCCAGGAAGATCAGCCCGAGCTGGTCGTCCATCCGGTTGTCCGACTCGAACTGCCCTATCTGCAGCGGCGCCCGGTCGCAGGTGGCGTCGCCGATCGCGCCGAACATGATCTGGGGGTCGGTGGCGTAGCCCTTGCGCCGCAGCAACCCGAGCAGGTCGGGCAGCTTGCTCTGCAGGATGCGGGGCACCCGCCCCATCGAGCCTGTCACGTCGAAGAGGACGGCGATGGCCAGCGAGTCCGGGTGCTCGGCGGAGTCGCGGCTCTCGCGCGTGACGCCGTACGGGTCGAGGTCGGGGTGGGTGGTCATGGCGCCCTCGTCGCTGTAGGCGAAGGCGCTGCGGCCGGATGCCGCGCGGTAGCGGGCGGCCGAGATGTAGACGTCCGCGGACCAGATTCCGCTGCCCATGGTCTATCTCCTTAAGGTCATCGGATTTCCTCCTCGCGTGCCGGTCGCAGCAGCGCGGGGTGGAGCAGCCGCGCGTCGCCGGCGCGGTAGAGCTTGGCGCGCGGCCCGCCCTTGGGGCCGCCCGTCTCGGTGGTCTGTCCTGTGCCCTCGACAAACCCGGGCACGGACAGGACCTTCCGGTGGAAGTTGCCCGCGTGCAGCGGCGTGCCCCACACGGTCTCGTAGATCAGCCGCAGGTCGGAGATGGTGAACAGGTCGCCTGCGAATGCCGTGGCCAGCGGCGTGTACTCCAGCTTCGACCGGGCCCGCTCGACGCCGTCGGCCAGGATGCGGGCGTGGTCGAAGGCCAGCGGCGGCACGTCGTCCACCGGGTGCCAGACGGCCGCCGCCGCGTCCGTGCCGGCCTGCGGGTCGGGCAGGTCGGGGGCGAAGGCGAGGTAAGAGATCGACACCACGCGCATCCGCGGATCCCGTCCGGGACCGCCGTAGCTGGCGAGCTGCTCGAGATGCGCCGGCCTGGTGGCCACGCCGGTCTCCTCGGCCAGCTCCCGCACTGCCGCCTCGGCCAGTTCCTCGTCGGGCCTGATGAACCCGCCGGGCAGCGCCCACGCCCCCGCGTACGGCTCCACGCCCCGCTCGACGATCAGGACGTGCAGCTGCCGGTCGCGGATGGTCAGCGCCACCACGTCGACCGTCACCGCGACCGGGGCGTAGAGCCGCGGGTTGTATTCGGCCAGGAAATCCTCCACGGAAGCACGTCCTTCTCAATCCGAGTCAATCTCAATATGAGAATAACCATGGCCGTGAAGGAATGTCGATAGGGTTGCCGCATGATTCGCCACATCGTGCTGTTCACGTGGACCGAGGACGCGACCGACGAACAGAAGGCCACGGTGACGGCCGAGCTACGCAAGCTGCCCGGCGCCATCCCGCAGCTGCGCTCCTACACGGTGGGCCCGGACGCGGGCATCAACCAGGGCAACCACGACTACGCGGTGGTGGCCGACTTCGACAGCGTCGAGGACTACCTGGTCTACCGCGACCACCCGCAGCACCAGGCCGTGATCGCCCAGCACATCAAGCCCATCCTGGCGACGCGGGCGGCCGCGCAGCTGAGCGTCTAGATCTCCGGCGGGTTGTTCTCCCGGTGCATGAGCCTGTCGTCGGAGGTGCGGCCCCGCCTCGGGGCCAGCACGACGCTCAGCACGATGCCCACGCCACCGACGATCATGAAGATGATCCCGACGACGTCCATGTGGACCGCCGGTCCGAACACGTCGGGCTCGATCGCGAACCTCAGGATGGCGCCGAGCGTGAGGAAGAAGATGCTGACCCCGACACCCATGACGACCTCCAGGCAAATGGCGAGTATGCCGACGGTCATACCCGCGTAACGGTGATCACACCCATCAAGCCAAACAGGACAGCGGCCGGCCGCCGTTGAAGACGAGGTCGCCGGAGAACCGCAGCCGCCGCTCCGGGATCCACACGTACCGGAGCGCAGCCGACTGTGCCCTTTTACAGTAGAACGCCCGCACGAGGGCGGGCGTTCTGTGGCGGAGCAGGGACTAGAAGGCCTCTTCTGGCAGCTCCATCAGCTCCTGGCCGGTAGAGGCGAGCACGCGCCGCTCGAAGGCCAGTCGCGGCAGCACGGTCTTGGCGAAGAAGGATGCCGCGCCGATCTTGCCCAGGTAGAACGGGTCCTCGCTGTCGTTCAGCTTGGCCAGCGCCACCTCGGCCTGGCGCAGCAGCAGCCAGCCGATCACCAGGTCGCCCAGCGCCAGCAGCAACCTGGTGGTGTTGAGCCCGACCTTGTAGACCTCGGCCGCGTTCTCCAGCGAGCCGAGCGCCCAGCCCGCCATGATGTCGCCCATGGCCTTGACCTCGGCGGCGGCCTCGGCCAGCAGCTTGCGCTCCTCCTTGAGCCGGCCGTTGCCGGCCTGGGAGCCGGCGAACTCGTTGATCTCGGCGAGCAGCGAGCCGATCGCCGCGCCCTGGTTGCGCAGGATCTTCCTGAAGAACAGGTCGAGGCCCTGGATCGCGGTCGTGCCCTCGTACAGGGAGTCGATCTTGGCGTCGCGGATGTACTGCTCGATCGGGTAGTCCTGCAGGTAGCCCGAGCCGCCCAGGGTCTGCAACGACCGGGAGAGCAGCTCGTACGACCGCTCCGAGCCGACGCCCTTGACGATCGGCAGCAGCAGGTCGTTCATCTCGTGCGCGTGCCGGTCGGCCGGATCGATCAGGATCGTGTCCTGGAACGTGGCCGTGTAGAGCACCAGGGCCCGCATGCCCTCCGCGTACGCCTTCTGCAGCATGAGCTCGCGCCGCACGTCCGGGTGGTGGGTGGTGGTCACCCGCGGGGCGGTCTTGTCCGTCATCCTCGTCAGGTCCGCGCCCTGGACCCGGCTCTTGGCGTACTCGAGGGCGTTCAGGTAACCGGTGGACAGCGTGGCGATGGCCTTGGTGCCGACCATCATGCGGGCGTGCTCGATCACCATGAACATCTGCTTGATGCCCTCGTGCACCTCGCCGACCAGCCAGCCGACCGCCGGGTGCTTCTCGCCGAAGGTCAGCTCGCACGTGGTGGAGACCTTCAGGCCCATCTTCTTCTCGACGTTCGTGACGTAGGCGCCGTTGCGCTCGCCGAGCTCGCCGGTCTCCAGGTCCACGTGGTACTTCGGCACCAGGAACATCGACAGCCCCTTGGTGCCGGCGCCGTGCCCCTCGGGGCGGGCCAGGACGAGGTGGAAGATGTTCTCGGACATGTCGTGCTCGGCGCTGGTGATGAAGCGCTTGACGCCTTCGATGTGCCAGGTGCCGTCGGGCTGCCGCACCGCCTTCGCCCGCCCGGCGCCCACGTCGGAACCGGCGTCCGGCTCGGTGAGCACCATGGTGGCGCCCCAGTTGCGCTCGATGGCCAGCTCCGCGAAGCGCTTCTGCTCCGGTGTGCCCACCTTCCACAGCGTGTAGGCGAAGTTCGGGCCCGCGGCGTACATGTAGAGCGCCGGGTTCGCGCCCAGCACCATCTCGGCGGTCGCCCAGGCCAGGGTCCGCGGGATGCCGGGGCCGCCGAGCTCGGCAGGCAGGTCGAGGTGCGCCCAGCCGCCGTCGACCAGCGCCTTGAACGATTTCTTGAACCCCTCGGGGACCTTGACGCTGCTGGTCGCCGGGTCGAAGACGGGCGGGTTCCGGTCGCCTTCCTCGAAGGAGTCGGCGAGGACTCCGGTGGCCAGCCTGTTGACCTCTTCGAGGATGCTGCGCGCGACATCCTCGTCCACTTCCGCAAAGGGCCCTGTGCCGAGGATCTCGCGTCGCCCGAAGACCTCGAAGAGGTTGAATTCGAGGTCGCGAACGTTGCTCTTGTAGTGGCCCATGGGTGTAGATCTCCTTGAACCGAGGGCTTATGTACTGGTGAGTAACCTTACTCTGAAATGCTACCCACGGGTAACCCCTGCCATGCATGGCATGCTCGTCTCCATGGACGCCGAAGAACTCGCCGCCAGATGGCGAGAGCGACTGGAATCCTGGGCCATCCCCGAGGAGATCCTGGCCAAGGCACCCGCGGATCCGTGGAGTCATTCGCCGGAGCGATTCGGCACGCGCACCGACAGGGCGCTGGCCGAGCCCGACGACGGGCCCACCATGACCCGGCTCGCGGAGGCCCTGCCCGACCAGGGCACGCTCCTCGACGTGGGGTCAGGAGCCGGTGCCTCGTCGTTGCCGCTGGGCCGGCGCATCGGCCACCTCTACGCGGTGGACACCTCGGCGCCCATGCTGGAGGGGCTCACGCTCAGGGCGGACAAGCTCGGCGTGCCGGTCACAACGGTCGAGGGCCGCTGGCCGGACGTGGCGGACCGGGTGCCGGTGGCCGACGCGTCCATCTCCGCCCACGTGGTCTACAACGTCCCGGACCTGGCCGGCTTCCTTCGGGCGCTCGCCGCGCACACGCGCGGCCGCGTGGTGCTGGAGCTGCCGCACCGCCATCCCATGAGCTGGATGACGCCGCTGTGGGAGCACTTCCACGGGGTGAGCAGGCCGGTGCGGCCGATCGCGGAGGACTGCGTGGCTCTGGCGGCGGCGCTCGGCTACCCCGTGCAGGTGGAGGAGCGGGAGGCTCCGCTGGAACGTTTTACGACGCTGGAGGAGCTGGCGGAGAGCGCGTGCCGGCGGGTGTGCCTTGAGCCGTCCAGGGCGGCGGAAGTGGCCGAGACGGTGCTGGAGCTCGGCATGTGGCCGGTGCCCCGGGACCGGTGGGTCACCATCTGGTGGGACCGATAGGAAACCGGCTTGACGTCTTTGGTGGTGCCGGGTTGGGTGTTCCAATGATCGAGATTCACGCCATCACCATTGACGCCGCGAACCCGTACGAGATCGCCGGCTGGTGGAGCAAGGCCACCGGGTTGCCACTCGGAGAGGGCGACAAGCCGGGCGACGACGAAGTGATGCTTCGGACCGAACGGGATCCGTTCCTGCTGTTCATCCGCGTGCCAGAAGGCAAGACCGTGAAGAACCGACTGCACCTCGACGTCAACGGGACCGAAGGACGGACCAGGGACGAGGAAGTGGAGCGCCTGATCGGGCTGGGGGCGACCGTCTATGACGACCGTCGCCAGCCCGACGGCAGCGGCTGGGTGACGATGCGCGACCCCGAGGGCAACGAGTTCTGCGTGTGCAGGAGCCAGGCCGAGCGGGAGGCGCAGGTCTGATGTATGCGGATCACTGGGCGGAGCGTCCCCGGCCCTTCATCGTGAGCGTCAGGATGCCGGCGATCAGGTAGACCAGCGCGCCGTGCCACAGCGCGTCCACGGCCGAGCCGAACACCCCTTCGCCGTCCAGGACCAGCTGCACCGGGTAGTCCAGCACCGCCGTGATGCCCGCGGGCAGCAGCGCGAACTTCCACGGGTGCTGCAGCGACCACAGGCGGGCCTGGCGGGTCACCCGGTCGCCCTCGTTCGGCTTGGACACCGCACCGATCGCGGCGATCAGGGCGAACAGGCTGATGCCGAGGCCCAGCGCCCACACCAGATCCCCGGTGCCCGTGAGCGCCCCCACACCGAAGCTGACCGCGCTCACCGCGCCGCCGCCGATGGCGGCGGCCTTCCAAGGGGCGCCACGCAGGGCGGCGCCCGAAAGCGAGACCTCATCGCGTCGACTGATTTCGTTCATGTGGTAATCGTGCCTTTTGGAAGCCCTTGGGGGCATCGGGGAAGGACCCTGAGCTGTCCCTGACATGATGCGGACATGCAGAAATTTGTCATTGTGCAGCTGGGCGCGGGGGACGAAGAACGGTTGCGGGACGTCCGGCTGCGGGCGCTCCAGGACTCGCCGGACTCTTTCGGTTCCTCCTACGAGCGGGAGATCGCGTTCCCGCCGGGGAAGTGGGCCGAGAGGTTGAACGATCCGCAGTCGCGGTGGTGGGCGGCCCAGACCGGCGACGGAGCGGACACGGGGCTCGTGTGCATGCGCCTGGAGGAGTCCGGGGCTCATCTGCTGTCCATGTGGGTGGCGCCGGAGGCCAGGGGCATGGGCGTGGGCTCCGGGCTGGTCGACGAGGCCGTCGCCTGGGCCAGGGCCACCGGCGCCGAGGAGGTGCGGCTGTGGGCAGTGGACGACAACCACGCCGCTCGTGCGCTCTACGCGCGCAAGGGTTTCACCCCGACCGGTGAGGTCATGGCGTTGCCGTCCAATCCCGCGCTCCCGGAGTCGCAGTACGCGTTGTCCCTGATCTTCCGTCCGGCCCGCAAGGACGACGTGCCCGCGATCGTGGCGATGCTGGCCGACGACCCGCTCGGCGCGCAGCGCGAGGGCGACCCCGCCGATGAGCGTTACCTGGCCGCCTTCGACCGGATCGACGCCAACCCCTACGACGAGCTGATCGTGGCCGAGCGTGACGGGAAGGTGGTGGGCACCATGCAGCTCACCTACCTGGCCGGGCTGTCGCGGCTGGGCGCCGAGCGGTGCCAGATCGAGGCCGTCAGGGTCGCCGCCTCCACGCGCGGCCAAGGGCTCGGGCGCAAGATGATCCAGTGGGCGATCGACCGGGCCCGCGCCCGCGGCTGCGCCATGGTGCAGCTCACCTCCGACAAGTCACGCGACGACGCCCACCGCTTCTACGACTCCCTCGGCTTCACGGCCTCCCACGAGGGTTACAAACTCAAGCTGGGCTGACCTCGACCAGGTTGTCGTGGTAGCCGGGGCCCTTGCCCATGTCGGCGTCCCGCTCGGCCACGACCGCGTTCGGGTTGGCGCCGCCGGGGCTGAGCTTCGGCCAGCGGCCCTTCGTCGAGGCCACCACACCGGCCGCGACCCGGTCGCTGATCTCCACGTCGGCCAGGAACTCGCCGCCCTCGTTGTGCACCCGTACCCGCTGGCCGGACACCAGCCCGCGGGCCGCCGCGTCGGCCGGGTTGACCAGCACCACCGGATCCTTGGCGCGCCGCCGCAGCTCGGGGTTGTTGCCGAAGATCGTGTTGAGGAACGTGTGCGCGGCCGGCGTGACCAGCGTCAGCGGGTACGGCGAACGCTCCGCCTGGGCGGTGTGGGGCGGGACGTACGCCTGCCCGGCCCGCGGGAAACGCAGCTGCCCCGACGGCGTCGGGAAACCGTCGGCGAATGGGATGAACGGCTTGGGATAGTTCATCCGCACCCAGCCCTCCTTGCGCAGCCGGTCGAGCGTGATGCCCTCCAGCGACGGATGCCCGCCGGAAAGCAGCTGCTCGGCCAGCTCCAGGTCCGACTCGTACAACGACGGCTCGGTCATCCCCATGTGCGCCGCCAGCCGCCGGAACGTCTCCGTCGTGGACAGGCACTCACCGGGCGGCTGCACTGCGGGCTCGTTCCACAGCAGGTACATGTGCCCGTAGCCGGCGTGCAGGTCGTAGTGCTCGGGCTGCATGGTGGCCGGCAGCACGATGTCGGCGTAGTCGACGGTGTCGGTCGGGAACTGCTCCATGACGACCGTGAACAGGTCCTCACGGGCGAGCTGCCGCCTGATCGCGTTCGCGTCGGGCGTCGAGCCCAGCGGGTTGGCCGCGTACACCCACAGGCACTTCACGTCGTCCAGTTGCGAGGCCAGCTTGGTCATCACCAGCGTGCGGACCGGCTTGGCCAGGAGATCCTCGCGCGTGTCGATGTCGAGGTGCACGTGACCGCTGGTGGAGTAGGCGATGCCGCCGCCCGCGTGCCGCCAGTCGCCGGTGACACCGGGGATCGCGCCGATCGTGCGCATCGCGGTGCCGCCGCCCGCGTGCCGCTGGATGCCCATCGTGGCGCGGATGGCGGTCGGGCGGGTGTGGGCCAGCCTCATCCCCAGGCTGTGGATATCCGCGGCCGGGATGCCGGTGATCTCCGACACCTTTTCCACCGGATGGCGCAGGATCTCCTCGCGGAACTCCGGCCACCCCTCGGTGTGCTCGGCCAGGAACTCCTCGTCCTGCGCGTTCTCCGCGAGCACGACGTTGAGCAGGCCGAGCGCGAGCGCCGCGTCCGTGCCCGGCCTGATCGGGAGGTACTCGTCGGCCTGGTCGGCGGTCCTGGTGCGGATCGGGTCGATGGCGACCACGTGCGCGCCGTTCGCCCGGGCGTCCTGGATGAACTTCCACAGGTGGTGGCCGCTGGTCAGCGTGTTGGTGCCCCAGAGCAGGATCAGCTTGGCCAGCGCGAGGTTCTCCGGGTCCATGCCGGCCGGGGTGCCGTTCGTCCGGTGCAGGCCGCTGCCGCCGGCCGCCGCGCAGATGTTGAGGAAGTGCTTGGAGGCGCCGAGCACGTTCCAGAACCGCCGGCCCGCCACACCTTCGCAACCCTGCAGGTAGCCAAGCGTGCCCGTGCCCAGATAGGGCCAGATCGCCTCGCCGCCGTGCTCCGCGACGATGCCGCGCAGCCGTACCGAGATCTCCTCCAGGGCCTCGTCCCACGTGATGCGCTCGAACTGGCCCGAGCCCTTGGGCCCGGTGCGGCGCATCGGGTGGAGGATGCGGTCGGTGGCCTGCGTGTGCTCCAGGTAGCGGTTGACCTTCACGCAGAGCGCGCCTCGCGTGTACGGGTGGTCGGGGTTGCCACGTAGCTTGACCGCCTTGCCGTCGTCGACGGTGACGATCCAGGAACAGGTGTCCGGGCAGTCCAGCGGACATGCCCCCAAAACCCTCAATTCGCCCGACATGCAAGTCAGCTTACGTCGCGGAATCCGAATGAACTCCTGGAGCTCCACCGTGTAGCTTTGCTGCGCGGCCTCTGGATTGAGGACACTGGAAGCTAGAGATCGTACGGTCCGGCCGGGAAGGTGCAGAATCGCTGACGGTGGCCGATATCAGGGAAAGAGATGACGCGGCGGACCTCGCGGAGGAGGACCCAGCCGTGGCAGAGTCACGCGCGGACAACGACGTCTACGTCGTAGAGCCGCTGTTGCCGCAGCGCCTGCGGCGCCCGTCCGACCTGCTGCGCTTCTTCGCCACGCTGATCGTGCTCGGCGCGGTCATCCTGCTCGCCCTCGTCGCCAAGCAGACGCTCATCGGCCTCGAGGCCGACGTCAAGGAGGGCGCGGAGCTCGTCCCGCTGCTCAGCAGGATCGCGGCCTTCCTCGGCGGCGCGGCCGTGCTCGTGGTGCCCGCGGCGTTCGCCGTCGAGCGGGTCTTCCACCGCGACGGCCTGCGGGTCGCCGAAGGCCTGATCGCCGCCATCATCGGCATGGCCGGGTCGTTCCTGCTCGGGCAGTGGCTCGTCGGGGGCAACCTCGACGACCTGCGCGTGCTGCTGACCGGCGACCGGGACATCGAGCCGCTGAACACGCTGCTCACCTCGGTTGTCGCGTACGCCACCGCCGTCCGCATCTCGCGCCGCCCCACCTGGCGCATGCTGATGTGGACCACGATCGCCCTGTACATCCTGGCGTTCTTCTCCGGCCGGCAGATCACGCTGCCGAGCGCCATCGTGACCGTGGTGGTCGGCATGGCCATCGGCTACGCCACCCTGTACGGCGTCGGCAGCCCCAACACCAGACCGCCTGGCAGCGCCGTGGTGGGCGCGCTACGCAAGCTGTCGTTCGCGGTGGTGTCGGCCCGCCGCGTCGAGGACGACTACCAGGGCAGCCGCCGTTACGCCATGGGGCTCAAGGACGGCAGCAGCCTCGACGTCACCGTGCTTGACCGGGACCGGCAGGTGGCCGGGCTGCCGTACCGGCTGTGGCGGCGCATCAGGCTCAACTCCGAGACCAGGCGCCGGGCCATCAGGTCGCTCAGGGCCGAGCTGGAGCGCGAGGCGCTCATGGCGTACGCCGCCCAGGCGGCCGGCGCGAGCACGCCCCGGCTGCTCGGCACCAGCGAGATCGGCACCGAGGCCGCGCTACTCGCCTACGAGCACATCGAGACGCGCCCACTCGACGAGGTGCCCGACGCGGATATCGACGACGAGGTGCTCGCCCAGATCTGGGAGCAGGTCGAGCTGCTGCAGATCCAGCGCCTGGCGCACCGGCGGCTCACCGGCGACAGCATCCACCTCGACCGGGCCGGACGCGTCGTGCTGACCGACGCGCGCAGCGGCGAGATCGCCGCCGGCGACCTGCTGCTCCGGCTCGACGTCGCCCAGCTGCTGACATACCTGGCGCTGCGCGTCGGCCCCGAGCGTTCGGTGCGGGCCGCCGCGGCGGTGATGGGCCCCGAGGCGCTGGCCGCCGCCATACCGCTGCTCCAGCGCATCGCGCTCACCAGGGAGACCCGCTCGGCCCTGGCGAAGGAGAAGAACCTGCTGGCCGCGCTCCGTGAGCACATCGTCGCGCTAAAGCCGGAGGGCAAGGTCGAGGAGGTACGCCTCGAACGGTTCCGTCCGCGCACGCTGATCACGATCATCGCCAGTACGATCGCCGCGTACATCGTGCTCTACCAGCTCAGCCAGGTGGACGTCTACAAGGTGATCACTACGGCCAACTGGGCCTGGTCGGGGCTGGCGCTGGTCGCCGCGTTCGCCAGCTTCGTGGCCGCCGCGCTGATGCTGCGGGGATTCGTGCCCGAGCCGCTGCCGCTCTGGCGTACCGTGCTCGTGCAGTTCGCGTCCTCGTTCGTCAAACTCGTCACGCCGCCGGCCGTGGGCGGGGTCGCGATCAACACCCGCTACCTGCAGAAGCGCGGCATCACGCCGGCGAGCGCGGTGGCCAGCGTGGGCGCCTCGCAGCTGATCATGCTGGTCTTCCACATCTCGCTGCTGCTGCTGTTCGCCTACATCACCGGCTCGACCACCGCCACCTCCTTCACGCCGTCGCGTGGACTCGTCGTGGCGTTGCTGGCCGTCGCGCTGCTGGTGGTGGTGGTGCTCGGCGTGCCGCCGGTGCGCAGGATGGTCACGTCGCGGCTGCGCAAGCTGTTCGGCAACGTGCTGCCGCGGCTGCTCGACGTGCTGCAGTCGCCGCTCAAGATGATCGAGGCGGGCTTGGGCACGCTCACGATCACCATCGCGTTCGTGGCCTGCCTGTACGCCTGCGTGGCGGCGTTCGGCGGTGAGATCAGCTTCACCGCCGTCGCCGTCGTCTACCTCACGGCCAACGCGATCGGCTCGGCCGCGCCCACGCCCGGTGGGCTCGGCGCGGTCGAGACCGCACTCATCCTGGCGCTGATCGCGGCAGGCGTGCCGCAAGCGGTGGCCACGTCGGCCGTGTTGCTGTACCGGCTGCTCACGTTCTGGCTGCCGGTGCTGCCCGGCTGGGCCTCCTTCACCTACCTCCAGCGGCACGACTCTTTGTGAGAGAGCGAAGCGAACGAACCATTGGACGCAGCATCTTGATCACCGAGCCGACGAAGTCGGTCCGGTGATTTTGTCTATTGCTTGGAGCTCGTCCTCGGTGAAGGCCGGGCCGTCGACGCAGGCCACGTTGTCCTCCAGTTGTTTCACGCTGCTCGCGCCGATGAGCACGCTCGTCACCCTCGGGTCCCTGAGCGTCCACGACAACGCCATCTGAGCCAGCGTCTGCCCCCGGCCCCTGGCGATCTCGTTGAGGTCGCGTGCCAGCTCCCGGTCGATCCTCTCGGGGGTCAGGAAGCGGCTGGTGGCGGCCCGCGAATCGGCGGGCACCCCGTCCAGATAGCGGTCGGTCAGCACGCCCTGTGCCAGCGGCGAGAACACGATGCAGCCCATCCCCGCCTCCTCCACGGCGTCCAGCAGCCCGTCCTCGATCCACCGGTTGATCATCGAGTACGACGGCTGGTGGATGAGCAGCGGCGTGCCCATCTCCAGCATGATCCGCGCGGCCTGGGCGGTCTGCTCCGCCGAGTAGTTGGAGATGCCCGCGTACAGGGCCTTGCCCGAGCGCACTGCCCGGTCCAGCGCCCCCATGGTCTCCTCCAGCGGCGTCTCCGGGTCGGGACGGTGGCTGTAGAAGATGTCCACGTAGTCCAGGCCCATCCGCTGGAGCGACTGGTCGAGGCTGGCCAGCAGATATTTGCGCGAGCCCCACTCGCCGTACGGGCCGGGCCACATGTCGTACCCGGCCTTGGTGGAGAGGATCAGCTCGTCCCGATATTGGCGGAAATCTTCGTGCATGATCCGGCCGAAGTTCTTCTCCGCCGAGCCGTATGGCACGCCGTAGTTGTTGGCCAGGTCGAAGTGCGTCACCCCGAGGTCGAACGCCTGCCGCAGGATCGCACGGGAGTTCTCGATCGGCCGGTTGTCGCCGAAGTTGTGCCACAGGCCCAGCGAGACCGCGGGCAATTTCAGCCCGCTGCGGCCGCTGCGGTTGTACGGCTGCCGCTCGTAGCGCCCCTCGTTGGCCTGATAGGTCATGACGTGCCCCTTTCGATGATCCAGGAGAGCGCGAACGCCTCCTCGCGCCAGGCGTCGTACCGGCCGCTGCGCCCGCCGTGGCCCGCCCCCATCTCCGTCTTCAGCAGGAAGGGACCGCCCTGCGCAGTCGACCGAAGCCGGGCGATCCACTTCGCCGGCTCGTGGTAGAGGACGCGGGTGTCGTTCAGGCTCGTGATCGCCAGGATCGGCGGGTACGGCCTGCCGTCCACGTTCTCGTACGGGGTGTAGCTCTTCATGTAGGCGTACACGTCCGGGTTGTGCAGGGGGTCGCCCCACTCGTCCCATTCGATCACGGTCAGCGGCAGCGACGGGTCGAGAATGGTGTTGAGCGCGTCCACGAACGGCACCTCGGCCACCACACCCGCGAACTCC
Source organism: Nonomuraea sp. 3N208 (assembly GCF_052245935.1). Lineage (NCBI taxonomy): Bacteria > Bacillati > Actinomycetota > Actinomycetes > Streptosporangiales > Streptosporangiaceae > Nonomuraea > Nonomuraea sp. 3N208. The sequence goes on from NZ_JBQQBR010000056.1 coordinate 78,951, forward strand.
TCCGGCGCCAGGTTCGCCACCGCGCCCATCAGCAGGCCGCCCGCCGAGCCGCCCCTGGCGATGATCCGCTCGCTCCAGCCGGTCGCCTTCAGATGCCTGGCCACGGCCACGAAGTCGGTGAACGTGTTGCGCTTCCTGGTGAGCTTGCCGTCCTCGTACCAGCGGCGGCCCATCTCACCACCCCCCCTGACGTGCGCGACGGCGAAGACGAACCCGCGGTCCAGCAGTGACAACCTCGGTACCGAGAAGCCCGGGTCGATGGAGGTCTCGTAGCTGCCGTACCCGTACAGCACGGTCGGGGCGGGCTTGCTCGCGTCCTTCCGCTTCACGATCGACACGGGCACCTTCGTCCCGTCCTCGGCCGTGGCCCACTCCCTGAACTGCTCGTAGTCGGCCGGGTCGAAGCCGCCCAGCACCGGGCGCCGCTTGAGCAGGATCAGCTCGTGGGTGTCGAGTTCGTAGTCGTACACGCTGGGCGGGGTGACCATGCTCGTGTACGCCAGCCTGAGCCGCTTGGTGCTGAACTCCGGGTTCCCGGCCGGGCCGACGTCGTAGAGCGGCTCGGGAAAGTCGATCTCGTACGCGTTCCGCTCGGCCGCCTCGATCCGCTCGCGCCAGTCCGCGACCGTGCTCGGGTACGGCAGAACCCGCAGGCCCGTCAGCCCTTCACGGCGGAAGTGCAGCACGGCGTGGTCCTCGAACGCGTCGACTTCCAGGAGCCTGGTGTCGTCGCGGTGCGCGATGATCGGGGTCCACGCACCCGGGTCCTCGAGTGAGGCCGTGGCCAGCTCGAAGTTCTCGGCGTTCTCATTGTGCAGGATGTAGAAGAAGTCGCCCGCGTGCTCGACGCTGTATTCCATGCCGGTCGTCCTGGGCCGGACGATCCGGAACTCTCCCGAGGGGTCGTGCGCGTCGAGGATGCGCACCTCGCTCGTGATCTTGCTGCCCGCGCCGAGAACGAGGTAGCGCTCGCTGCGCGTCAGCCCGATGCCGACCCAGTAACGCTCGTCGGCCTCCTCGTAGACCAGCACGTCCTCCTGGGTGCCGAGGGTGTGCCGGTAGACCTGGTACGGGCGCCAGGCGTCGTCGACGCGCGTGTAGAAGAACGCCGAGCCGTCGGCCGACCAGGCGCCCCCGTAGAAGATGTCGGCGATCTCGTCGGGCAGCAGCTCACCCGTCTCGAGGTTCTTGAACCTCAGGGTGAAACGCTCGTCGCCCTTGTAGTCGGTCGAGTAGGCCAGCATCGTGCCGTCGGGCGTGACGGCACTGGTGCCGATCGAGAAGAACGGGCTGTCGCCCGCGAGCTCGTTGCCGTCGAGGATCACCTGCTCGCGGTCGAGCTTGACACCTGGGGTGATCTCCGGCGGCACATCGCTGTCCGCGGGGACGCGGCAGGAGACCGCGTACTGCTTGCCCTCCTCGGTGCGGCTGAAGTACCACCACGCGCCCTTGCGGCTCGGCACCGACAGGTCGGTTTCCTGGGTGCGGCCCTTGATCTCCTGGAACACCTGCTCCTGGAGGTCGGAGAGGTGACCGGTCTGCTGCTTGAGAAACTCGTTCTCCGCCTCCAGGTAGGCCTTGGTATCCGGATCTTCCTTGTTGCTCAGCCAGGCGTACTCGTCGATCACGATGTCACCGTGGTGGGTACGCTCAGTAGGAATCTTCTTCGCCAGTGGCGGCGTGTTGCTGCTCACGTGGGGAGTCTATGTTCGGTCGTGATCGTTCTGTGTCCGAAGAACACGACGAACCGTCCTGAGCGGTCGGAGAGCGCTGCTAATCTTTAAGAGCCCGACGCGGTGCGGCGCAACTCTCCTCTCTCACTCCGGTGATCTTGGTGTGTGCGCGCTGTACCGGAAGCCCGGTCAATTTGACAGGGATTCGGGTGGCTGTAAGAATTAAGACATAACGCAAGACCGAAGCGAAACGCCGGAAAACGCGTCCGTTTCTTGAGAACTCAACAGTGTGTTAAAAGCCAGTGCATGTGCATCACATGTATGACCCCGTCATTATTGACGGTTTTGCTTGGATGATTCATCCGGACAGACATTGTTTGGAGAGTT
>NZ_JBQQBR010000057.1:0-80274 GCF_052245935.1 Nonomuraea sp. 3N208
CCTGAACGGCGCCGACAACATCGCCCAAGCCATCCGCTACATCTCCCGCGACGCCACCCGCGCTCTCACCGTCCTCAACCTCGCATGATCGAGAAACGGGACAAAACCCCACTACGCCGGAGCCCTGCCCCGAATGACCCTCGGATGGAAGACGCCTGCAGAAGCCATCAGCGATCATCTAAACTCGCTGTCGGCGTACTCCTTGATGTGCAGCGGTGAGTACGAGTAAACGTGCAGAGCTGTCAGGGGCAGGGTTTCGCTCTTTCTGTCGTTCGACGTAGGCCCTCGACGGTGAAGCTGAAGATGTCGATCAGGCAGTAGGCCGCGGTCATGCCTGTGTCGCCGGGGCCGGTGGAGCAGAAGCAGGCCAGCCGACGGGCGACGGCATCGTCGCTGCGCAGGAACTCGTCGATCCGGGCGAGCAGCTGGACCAGGTCGGTGAGCTCGTCGTGGTCCAGCTGTAGAACCGGCTGGGCTTTGGGCATCGGCGGTGGCATCGAGCTTCCCTTCCTTCGGCTGGCAGCGTCGTGGGGTGGCCAGGGTTGTCAGCCGGTGGCGGCGACTTCGGCCTGGACCGCGGCCAGGCGATTCCTGAGCCGGTAGCTGGGGCCGTTGATCGCGATGACTTCGCAGTGGTGCAGGAGTCGGTCGAGGATCGCGGTGGCCAGGACCTCGTCGCCGAAGACCTGGCCCCATTCACTGAAGGCCTTGTTGCTCGTCAGCAAGATCGAACCCTTTTCATACCTTTTAGAGATCATCTGGAAGACCAGGTTGGCCTCGTCGCGGGCCAGCGGGAGGTAGCCGACCTCGTCCAGCACCAGGACCTGAGGGCGAAGGTAGGTGCGCAGCTTGGAGCCGAGACGGCCGATGGCATCGGCGGCTTTGAGCTGGCGGACCATGTCGTCCAGTGTGGTGAAGTAGACGCTGAAGCCGGCCCGGCAGGCCGCGACCGCCAGCGCGACGGCGATGTGGGTCTTGCCGACTCCGGGCGGGCCCAGCAGGGCGGCGTTGGCCCGGGCCTCGACGAAGGCCAGGGTGGCCAGGTCCCGGACCTTGCGAGCGTCCAGTTCGGGCTGGTAGGAGAAGTCGTAGTCGTCGAGGGTCTTGTGGTGCGGCATCTTCGACACCCGCAGGGCGTGCCGGATCCGGCGTTCCTCACGGACGGCGTGTTCCTCTTCCAGCACCAGATCCAGGAAGTCCAGATAGCCCATCTGGGCCTCATCGGCCCGGGCGACGAAGGCGCCCAAGTGCTCGGCCAGGTGGGGCAGCCCCATCTTGGCGGCGATGGTGCGGATCCGGGCGGTGACCAGCTCACTCAACTCAAGGTGTCCTTAACTCGCGCGAAGAAGGGGGAGGTGTCTGATCGGGGACAGAGGGGTGCCGTAGCGTGGTGGATGGCCCTGCTCAGCGGAAGGGCCCGGTGCCGGTGATCTGGTCATAGACCGACAGCGGCCGCCGTCCGACCTTCACCTCGGCGGCATCGGAGCGGGCCAGCAGGAACCGCAGCGCGCCCGTTTGCTCGTGCTGGCGTCGGCGGGCTGTCAGCTCGTCGGCGGGGTCTTCTTCAGCGCTGGTGGTGGTGGCGCGGGTGTGTCCGTCGGGCAGTCCCTTCCAGTGCTCGGGGTCGACGATGCGGGCGCCGCGCCCGGCGGCCCGTGGGTGCACGGCCAGCAGCGTGATGCCGTGCTCGTCCGGGATGGTGGCGTGCAGGCTGACCGTCGCCGAGGACGCGCGCACCTCCACAAGTTGCCGGGGGAAGACACGGGCCGCGGGCACCGAGTAGAGGTTGGCCTCGAAGGCGACCAGGCAGTCCTTGCCGACATGGCGCAGGTGCCGGTCGGTGACCAGGTAGGGCCGGGCCGGGACCGGCCGCAGCGCGGCATGGTCGCGGCGGGCCCGGACGGCGATCACCTCGCCATGAGTGCGATGGACCGTGCGGCGGCGCATCGGCACCCACGACACAAACGCGTTGTCCAGCTCGTCCAGCGAGGCGAACGACCGGCCCGCCAGCACGTGATCGCGGACGATGAGCACCTGGCGTTCCACTCGCCCCTTGCCGGTCGGGCGATAGGCGGCCAGCACGTCGATATCGAAGTCGTAGTGCCCGGCGAACGCCACCGCCTCCGGATGCAACGGCACCGCCTTGCCCGGGGCCACGTGCCGGCGCACCACGGTCTTGGTCCGGTCATAGACGATCGAGCCTGGCACGCCGCCGAAATGCTCGAACGCTCGCCGGTGGCAGGCCCAGAAGGTGGCCAGGTCCTGGCTGGTGGTGAAGCAGCAAAACGGATCGCGCGAGTACGACAACGTCATGTGGAAGGAGTAGACCTTCTCGATGCCCACGTGCGCCAAGATGCCGCCCTCATCGCCCCAGTCCACCTGGGCCTGGGCGCCGGGCACCACCTCGAACCGGCGATGCAGCCTGGCCAGCTCGCGGGGGCTGTAGCCGAGTTCTTCGGCGATCCGCGGCCGGGCCTGCTGCAGGTAGAGCTTGACGCGCTGGTAGTTGCCGGTGAACCCGTACTCCTCCACCAGCCGCTCGTGGATGACGGTGGCTTTCAACAGCAACTCCGCCCGCAGCCACGCATCGATCACCGGCGCATACTGAGTGATCACCTGATTACGCCGACTCGGCCGCGCCGCCGCTGCTGGAGGCGCCACCGGACCGTCGGCCTCCAGGTACTTCTTCACCGTGCGCCAGTTCAGCCCGGTCTCCCGGGCGATCTCCGAGATCGTCGCCCCCGACTCCCGCAAGGCCCGAAACCGACGCAGATCAAGCCATCGCTCAGCCTCCAGCACCACCGTGACCCGCCCTCACCGAGATGATCAGCAACCACCTCGCCAGGCTTCACGATCACGGGCTCGACACCACGACCGACGCGATGATCATCTCTGCACGTTTACTTGTACGTGGCTCTGCACTTGAATCCGTACGCCGACACTCGCTGCTGAGCAGCAGTGTTGCGACGATCCCTTGAACCCAAGCTGGCTGCCGGTATCCGAGTGATGGATCAACCCTCGCTCGACTGGCCTGCTCGTGCGCTCGCGCCGCCAAAAGGCCATGTCCAGGGCGTCCAGCACCAGGCTGGTCTGCTTGGACAACGATGCGGCCCAGCCGACGATCGCCGGCGAGTAGACGTCGACCACGAAGGCCATTACGTAGACCACGCCGCACCAGGCGGCCACATGAGTGAAGTCGGCCACCCAGGCGGCGTTCGGCCGCGCCGTGGCGAAGTCCCGTTGCAGCCGATCCGCCGCCCGCTCGTGACCAGGGTGGTGGCCACGGTGGTTCGCACCTTCTTACCCCGTCGGACGCCCTGCAGGCCCAGGGCGCGCATGCGCCGCTCGACGTGCAGCGGGCCACCCGGTGGCCTTCCCGTTGCAGCTGGTACCAGATCTTGCGGGGGCCGTAGACGCCGTAGTTATCAGCGTGGATGCGTGCGATGTGCTCGTCCAGTTCGGCGTCGCGCAAAGCGCGCGGGCCGAGGCCGGGCGATTCTTGGCGGCGTAGTACGTGCTGGTGGAGATGGAGCAGCCGTGCGCGGTCAGGACACGGCAGATCGGCTCGACATCGAACACCTCGGCGTGCTGGTCGATGAAGTTCAGGAGTGCGTGCGTGGCGGTCGAGCTACGCGAAGAAAGCTCGACGCGGCCTTCAAGATCTCGTTCGCACGCTGCAGTTCGGCGTTCTCCCGGCGCAGCCGCTTCAGCTCGGCCGACGTGGTACGGCCTGGCCGACTGCCCTCGTCGATGGGCAGCGTCGGGGACTCCGACAACGCCATGATGGAGTCGTTCTGGTCCCGGATGCGGGTCGAACTCCTGGACCGCCAGCGCTGGAACACCCGCATCGAACTCGCCAACGCGATCTTCGACCTGAAGGTCTGGCACAATCGACAACGACGACATAGCAGTCTGGGCATGCTCACCCCGATACAGTTCGAGAACGCGTCCACCGTGGCATGACAATCCAGGAACGCGACTCCATCAAACCCGGGGCACACCTAAGTCTCCACCGAAGCCGGGGCGATTCAACCCACCCCTAGTGATACGACGCATCACCATGCGCTGGCGCGTTTCTCCAGTTCAGGACTCATGTTCATGTGCTTCTCCCGACACATTTGAGGGATGCGGGGATGACGGTTGTACGTCGTTGACCGACTAAAGGGCAGACGTGTCGTCGGTCAGCGGCTCAACCTTTATCGACGTTGGGCTCGCCAACGGAGTGACTTCGGCCACGGCACCTGAGTCGCGAAAGGACTGGATCGAGGTCGGAGAGTCGGGGTAGCAGTTCCCTCGGGGGAACTCCAGATACGCGGGCGAACCATAGAACCTCAACTCCCGCCACAGTGAGGTAGGCCACGCTCCAGGCCAGCCCTGCCCCGACGGCCCCCAACCTGGGGATCAGCAGTATGTTCAGCACGAGGTTGACAGCGAGGGCGCCGACGGGGATCGCCGTCATGGTCAATGGACGCTCCAGTCGCACGAGATATTGTTCGATCGGACGGAGCAGGACCAGCGCGAGTGATCCCGGCGCGCGGGCGAACAAGGGGGCCACACTGCCCCCGTAGGCTGAGCCGTACACGAGAGGAATCAACACCGGAGCTGTGATCACGAGTCCACCGACCACAATCGCCGAGAGCAGCAGGTTGAGACGAATGGTGCGACAGGTTGCCACCTCCGCGTCACGGTTGCTCTCGACAGTCTGACGCGGGAGGCAAATCTGCGTCACGGCTTCGGCTGGCACCTGTGCCAGATAAAGGACTGTGACCGCCACGGTGTAGACACCGACCTCGGCGGGGGAGGCGAGCGCGTTCAACAGCAGGACATCGACGGTCAGCAGCAGGTGAAAGGCGACGGGGTGGAGGTAATAGCGGCCTGACAGGACGAGTTGCCGCCGCGCGAGTGTCATATTGCCGCGTATGGTCGACCGGCCGAGAGCGTGGACGAAAAGTACAAATGGCAGGACGGTGGAGATCGTCCAGCAGACGATCACGGCTGTTACGTTGAGGGTTCCAGCGGCCGCGAGAAGCAGGATCGGCAGACACTGACACAGTCCGGTCATGACCGATGCCCGGTTGACCGGGCGAATGCGGGACTGGAGAAGCAGAATGGATTGAAGGTTGCTCCACGCGACGCAGAATGGCACCGCCACAAGCGCGATGATCAGCAGATGAGGCTCGGGTAGCGGAGCAAAAACGGTCATGAATGTGAGCGTGGATGCCGCGGCTACAAGACCCAACAACAGGCCGAGGATCAGCCCGTTGCCAATGAGAGCTCGCTGGCGGGAGGCGTCCGGCCACAGTGCGATCTGTGACTTTTCCAGGGAGAACTGGCCCGCGAGAACGGCGATCCCGGCTGTGGTCGCAATCACGGCGTAAACGCCGCGGCTCTCGGGCTGCAGGGCGCGTGCGATGACCACGCCGGTGACAGCGGCGAGCGCCAGTCGCAGTGCGTGGCTGGCCAGGGTCTGGACTGCTCTGCCAACGGTCGTGGTCGCGCCAGAAGCTGGACCGGCCTTTGCAATGGGGGCCTCTGGGCACGCCGTTGTGAGGGTAGCCGGGACGTCCTGCGATGCGCGGCCCGGTGAACGCCGGCTCCACAGCTTTGGCGTCATTGTGGTCCCCCCTGCGACTACCCTGAAATTGAAGTATTACTCAGTGTTGTTGGATGAGTGCAGATAGCGGCAGGTGTGTCGTTCGACGCGCATGTGGAGGGTCGGGATCATGGCGGTCACGGACCACATGGACGTAGTGGGCTTCCGGCGGCTGCAATCTGCGACTCGTGGCCGAGGCGAGAGATCTGCGCGAGCCTCGGCGCCCTGGCGCGCAGCCCTGTGGATCGTGCTACTTGATTCAGGGCGTGACCGATGGGGCGGATCCAGGTCCCATGCACGCGCCGATGAAGAGGAAATTGGTGTGATATGTCATGGTCGATTTTTGCTGCGAGAAATGAGTATTTCTTTACGAATCATTTGACATGCGGCCGCTGCACCTCCGTGAGTCGCATGGTGTTGCCAGCTAGGGTGGAAAGCGTGCCGCGTTCTGGAAGCGATCCGGAGAGGCCTATCCATGCCTGTCGTCGGCTACAAGACCGACCGTATAAGCCGATGGGTCGCTTGCAAGGAGCGGCATCCAGAGGGCCGTAGTAGCGGTCCGAGGCAACTATAGCGGTGGCGTGTCGGTGGGAGATCCGCACTTTGATCGCGCTTGGACGAAATTGGGTGCAAGGGCGGCAATCGCGCGTACGGGGTGAGAGGGGAATGGGAAAAAGGCCTTCGGGCGCCTGGCTCCTGACTATCGATGACGACCATACGTGATCGCCCGGCATTCATTATCACAATTGACGTGGAAGCGGATGACCAGTGGCAGTACAACGTCGAGGTCTCGACAGAAAACGCTGCCTATCTGTCGAGATTTCAGGAACTGTGCGAGGAGTATCGGCTCCGTCCTACCTATCTGGTGGAATGGGCGATGGCGTGTTGTGAGAAGTTTCAAGAGTTCGGTCGATCGGTGGTCGAGCGCGGTGTTGCAGAAATCGGCATGCATCTGCATCCGTGGACCACGCCTCCGCTGGTTTCCCTGACCGGCGCGGACCATATGTGTCACCCTTTCTTGATTGAATTCCCAGAAGATGTCATGAGAGAAAAGGTCGAGAGGATAACTGACCTTCTCGTCGAGGTGTTCCAGGTGCCAGTGATCAGTCATCGAGCCGGCCGATGGATGCTCGACGAGAGATATGCACAGATTCTCATTGATCAGGGTTATCTGGTCGACTGCTCCGTGACTCCGCATATCTCGTGGAAGAACAGCCGCGGGGCACCGGACGGCTGCGGACCGCGAGACTACTCTGACTTTCCGGAAGAGGCATACTTTCTGGACCCCGGATGCATCAGCAAAAAAGGCGATTCGGCTCTTCTTGAGGTGCCCATGACTGTGGTCGCCCGGCGGCGGAGGGATTTTCTTCCTGAGGGCAGCTTGGTGCGGCGTGCCGCGAACTGGATCTCCCCCGAGGTGGTGTGGATGAGACCCGCCACGAGCAGTCGGCGGCGAATGTGCGCGCTTGCCTCCCAGGCTCTAGCCGAAGGGCGCGACTACGTGGAGTTCATGCTCCATTCCTCGGAACTCATGCCCGGCGGAAGTCCGTACTTTCGTAGCAAGCGGAGCATCGAGGCTCTCTATGCAGATCTGGAAGCCCTTTTCGCCTTTGTCGACAAGGAGTTCGACGGGGTGACTCTCGCCGAGTATCACGCCCGATTCGTAGGCGATCCGACACGACCGGCGACTGGCCGACCGCGGTTCGACCGATGAAATTTGTCGTAAGGTTCTTCCCCGGCCTTACTGAACACACCCGACGAGTGTTCCGCCTTCGCAGACGGCCTGGGACCGAGGCGCCGCCGCCAGGTGAGGTGATCGCTTTGCGGTTACGGCGATTGGTGGTGACCCGTGATTCTCCCGGCACGCGTCGCGACGGGCTTCACTCGTCCTGGACTGCGTGCTCTTCCCAGCGTGTCGACCCTCGGCCGGACGCGAAAAGATTTCTTCCATGAAATGCCTATGTGACGAAAATGGTTAAGCGCTCGAATAATGCTGCTCACAAAACACGAGAGAGCTGGCTTACGTGGGGCTATTCGAACGATAGTCCGCGGCATCCCGCCCATGGCCGCATGGATGAGTCTTGTTACCGGCGGATGACGCACGCCCAGGCAATGGACGGGCGGTCTTTGGATTCTGGAGTGAGTCCTGCCAAGGTCTGCCTGGTCACGGGAAACCTGGGTTTGGGCGGGGCCGAGAAACAGCTTGTTCTCCTAGCTCAGGGCCTGCACCGGTGCGGCATCAGGACCTGCGTGTTGGTGATGAACCATGGGGGACCATATGAAACCGTTCTGCGCGAGTCTGGCGTCCCCGTCGTTTATCTCGGCTTCAAGCGGCTGCATGGCATCGGTGTGGACGTGGCCCGCAACCTGGTGGCCTTCTGCCGGTTGGTCTCCTTTCTTAGAAAGGAGGCACCAGATGTGGTTCATGCGTTCCTGTACCATGAATACGTGACCGTAGCTCCGGCGGCTCGGCTCGCGGGAGTCCCCGTGGTTGTCGCGGGAAGGCGTAGCATGGGCACTTTCAAGGAGAATAGGAAGGTGTTGCTCGCCGTTGAAAGGGCGGCCACGCGTATCACCGACATGGTGATCGCCAATGCCCGTGCCGTGGCCGATAATTGCCTGCGCCAGGAAGGGCTCGACCCGCGCAAGATTACGGTGATCCTGAACGGTCTGCCACAGGAGACGTTTGACCATGTCGAACCGGCGGTCGCGGACACCCACCTACCCGTGATCGTCTGCGTAGCCAATCTGCGCTACCCGAAGGGCCACGAGCACCTTCTCGAGGCCATGGCACTCCTGGACGAGCGGGGCGTCGCCTGCACTCTTCTCCTGGTGGGGGACGGAAAGGATCGCCCCGCTCTAGAGGAGCGGGCGTGCTGCCTGTCCGTCGACATCCGTTTCCTGGGCGTTCGTACGGACGTCCCGGCGCTGTTGCGACGCGCGGACGTCGTGGTGTCGCCGTCGCTCGCGGAGGGTCTCAGCAACTCCGTCATGGAAGCGATGGCCGCGGCTGTTCCCGTAGTGGCGACCGCCGTCGGTGGAACGCCCGAGCTGCTCGATGGTCGCGGCGTGGTGGTTCCGGCGGGGGATCCCGCGGCTCTGGCAGATGCCTTGGCCGCGACGCTGGCGGATCTCGAGCACGCTCGCGATCTTGCCGCGGAGGCCGCGGCCTGGGCGCGTTGTCATCTTTCTGTCGACACAATGGTTGACAGCCATGTTGGGATCTACCGTGACCTGCTGGCACGCAGGCGCGCGTGATGAAGGCGCCGCCGCCTCAACGGCTTAGGAACCTGTGGCAGGTCGCCACGTACCCGCAGACGGCGATTTCGCCCCTGGAAGTACGCCCGCGTCCACCCTGGCCGCTCTGCCGAGGCTTCCTGTAAGCGCGTAGTCGGCGATTCCGTCGGCGAGCGCGGTGCCGGCAAGTTGGGATCGCGCCGCAGTGGTGCGCGAACGGGTCACCGATGACCTCTTCCAGGAGTTCGATCTCGCCTCTGAGGGGATCGGCCACGCACAGGCGAGTCGGCGGGAGCTGGCCGCCCGGCTCCGGTGCGATCCATGTTCGTGCAGACGGTCCATTTTGCAGCATGTGCTGGAGCTGCTGAGGCAGAGACGGTCTCTGGGCCATGTCCAGGTAGGGAAAGAGGAAACACTTCGCCGCTATAGCGACGTGATGAGTGGAGTGGCACAAACGTCGGGTTAGCGTCTCCAACGTTGACTAGGACAGTTGCTGAGGAGCCCGCATGAAACCGGACAGCCGGATCCGTGTCATGGAGATCATTGCCCGGTTGAACGTGGGCGGCCCCGCCACACAGGTAGCGGGACTGTGTGAGCGGCTGAACCAGGCTGAGTTCGATCACCGGCTCTACACGGGGCATGTGGACGCCGATGAGGGGGATCACCTCGACCTAAAGGCTTCTACGGTGCAGGTTCGCCGAGTGGCGGGCCTGGGCCGCGCGGTCAAGCCCTTGGACGACTTCCGTGCTCTTCTCCGGCTGAGGGCCGCTGTGCGTGACTTCCGGCCGCACGTTGTTCACACCCGGACGGCCAAAGCTGGCGCCCTCGGGCGGCTGGCGTCGCTCCTGTCCGGTGTCGGGGCCGCTCGGGTGCATGTGTTCCACGGGCACCTGCTCCACGGCTATTTCTCGCCAGCGAAGCGTGCTCTCTACGTGCGATCGGAACGGTTCCTCGCTTCCAGATCCGATCGGCTGGTGACCGTCGGAGTGCGGGTTCGCGACGATCTACTCGAGGCAGGCATCGGCCGTCCCGAACAATATGTGGTGATCAGGCCGGGCGTTCAACTCGGTCCCGTCCCCGACCGCTCTGCGGCTCGTCTCGCTCTAGGTTTGCCGCCAGACGCGCCAGTTGTCACCTACGTGGGGCGCCTGACCCAGATCAAGCGGCCTGATCGTTTTGTTGCGGCGGCCAGAGCCGTGCTCCAGCGAGTGCCTGACTGTCATTTCCTGGTCTGCGGTGGAGGCGAACTGCAGGAGCAGCTTGAACGGAGCATCCAATCCGTGCGGCGATCCTTCCATCTACTCGGCTGGAGAAAGGACGTGGAGACGGTCTACTCCGCTGCCGACGTAGTGCTGCTGACCTCCGACAACGAGGGCACGCCGCTCACCCTTATCGAGGCGGGCATGGCCGGCAGGCCCAGCATCTCCACGCGAGTGGGGAGTGTCGCGGAAATTGTCAAGGACGGCGAGACCGGTCTGTTGGCCTCGACTGACGCAGGTCAGCTGGCCGAAAGCACGGTGAGGCTGCTCTCCGACCCCACTCTCGCCCGTCGGATGGGTGAGGCCGCCCGCGACTGGACGAATGCCTCCTTCTCCGTGGATCGCCTCGTCGCGGATACCGAAGCCCTTTATCGATCGCTGGTCCAGGACCGGCGGGATCGACTCGTCGCGGCCTGAGCACGAAGGAGTGAGCAGATGAGAGTGCTGGTAACTGGTGGCGCAGGCTTTATCGGAGCGAACCTGTGCCGCGCGCTCGCAGCGCGGCAGGAAGTCGAGAAGATCGCTGTCCTCGACGACCTGAGCAGTGGAAGTCTCGCCAATCTCGACGGCGTCGAAGTGGATTTCGTGAAGGGCAGCATCCTTGAGGACGATCTCCTGGCCGATCTCGTCGCAGACGCCGACGCGGTCGTCCACCTGGCCGCCCGGCCCTCGGTGCCTCGATCGCTGGAAGATCCCATGGCCTCGCACACGGTGAACGCCACGGGCACCCTCAACGTCCTCGAGGCATGCCGTACGGCCAAGCCCTACCTGGTCCTCGCGTCGTCGTCCTCTGTCTACGGAGACTCCCAGGAGCCGCACAAGCATGAGGACCTTCCTACCCGGCCGCTCAGTCCCTATGGCGCAAGCAAGCTGGCGACCGAGGCATATGCGCTGGCGTACGCCCATAGCTTCAGCCTGCCCGTCCTAGCCTTCAGGTTCTTCAACGTGTACGGCCCGCTGCAGCTGGCCGACCACGCCTACGCGGCCGTGGTTCCAACATTCGTATCGACGGCTCTGCGCAGCCGTCCGGTGCCCATCTATGGCGACGGGAATCAGGCTCGGGACTTCACTTTCGTGGGATCGGTAGCGGAGGTGCTGGTCGAGGCGATGATCCGCAAGGTCGCGCATACCAAGCCGGTGAATCTCGCATTCGGCACCCGCGTGACCGTGCAGCATCTCAAGGAAGTCCTGGGCGAGGTTCTTGGCCGACAGATCGAGGCGATCTCCCTGCCTCCCCGGATCGGTGATATCCGGGAGTCACAGGCCTCCCCCCATCTGATGTTGCGGCTGTTTCCCTCAGTGCGCCCAGTAGACCTCGACGAAGGACTCCGCGTGACGGTGGCCTGGTTCGAAAAGGCTGCGGCATCGGGGCCCAGTGCCCATGTTGACCTGCCGCTTCGCCCCAGAAATAAGACCTCTCCACATATGTGACAAGGGGAAGCCTGTGAACAAAGCAGCAATGAGCACCTACCTGATAACGGGCGGTGGAGGATTCATCGGGTCGCATCTGGCCGATGCGTTGCTCGCCCGCGGTGACTCAGTCGTGGCTCTGGACAACTTGTCGACCGGGCGGCGGGAGAACCTTCAGCCGCATCCCAACCTCCGCTTTGTGCACGGGTCCGTTCTGGACGAGCTCATGGTCGACGAACTGGCCCGCCAGTGTGACGTCGTCATCCATCTCGCGGCGGCGGTCGGTGTCAAGCTGATCGTCGAGCAGCCGCTGCGATGCCTGACGACTAACATTCGCGGTTCGGAGATCGTCATCGAGGCCGCGTATCGGTACCGGAAAAAGCTCCTGATCACCAGCACGAGCGAGATCTACGGCAAGAACTCTTCAGGGCCGCTGCGGGAAGACGCTGACCGTATCCTTGGCACCCCGTCCGTCGTGAGGTGGGCCTACAGTACGGCGAAGGCCGTCGACGAGATCCTGGCCAATGCCTATCACCGGGAGCGGGGTCTTCAGACGATCGTGGTGAGGCTGTTCAACACCGTGGGACCGCGGCAGAGCCCGGCCTATGGCATGGTCATCCCGCGCCTCGTACGGCAGGCGATCAGCGGTACTCCCCTCACGGTCTTCGGCGATGGGAGCCAGACCCGTTGCTTCGCGCATGTCGCGGACGTCGTCGACGCTTTGCTCAGGCTCCTAGATCTTGAGGCGGCGGTGGGGCAGACCTTCAACATCGGCTCGGAGGCGGAGGTGAGCATCCTGGAGTTGGCACAGCTGATCATCCGGCACACCGGATCCACGTCCGGGATCGAACTCATCCCGTATGACGAGGCGTACATCCAGGGCTTCGAGGACATGACACGCAGGGTGCCCGACACCACAAAGCTTCGCGAGCTCACCGGCTGGGTTCCACGGCACACCCTGGACGAAATCCTTACCGAGGTCGTAAAGGAAGCCCGCGAAGACATTCCGGCATCCGTCCCATGAACACCACGACCGCCTGGGTTACGGCCGTGGCCGGGTTTCTGACCTGTTGCCTGGCCGTCGTCCCACTGAAGCGCCTCGCGCTGCGATGGGGGCTGACCGATCGCCCCAGCGCAAACAAAGCACACGCTCGCCCAACTCCTTATCTCGGTGGCATCGCGATCACGCTGGGCACGCTCGTCCCCGCGGTCACGGCACTCGGCCTCGCCGATCAGCGCATCACCGCCGTGCTGCTGGCCGCCACGGTGATGGCCTTGGTGGGTCTGATCGACGACATCAGGCCGATGCAGCCATTCACCAAGCTGACTGTGGGGACTGTGGCGGCGAGTGGAGTCGTCTCCTCTGGAGTCCACGTCACCGTGTTCGGCGGGTGGCTGGACGGTTCTCTCACAGTGCTGTGGATCGTCGTGGTGGCCAACTCCTTCAACC
The DNA here is from genome assembly GCF_052245935.1 of Nonomuraea sp. 3N208. Taxonomy (NCBI): domain Bacteria; kingdom Bacillati; phylum Actinomycetota; class Actinomycetes; order Streptosporangiales; family Streptosporangiaceae; genus Nonomuraea; species Nonomuraea sp. 3N208. The sequence continues at coordinate 12,950 of NZ_JBQQBR010000057.1, forward strand.
TGCTCGACAACATGGACGGTGCGCTGGGAGCGGTCGCCACGGTCACTGCGGCTTTCCTCGCGGGAACGGCCTTCGTGTCGGGTCAGCCGTCGCTGGGGCTCCTGCTGATAGTGCTCGCCTGCACTAGTCTCGGCTTCCTGCCGCACAATTGGGCACCCGCGAAGATATTCATGGGCGACTCCGGATCCCTGTTCATCGGATTCATAATCTCCTGCTCCGCCGTCTTCCTGGTGTCGGGGCAAGATTTGGACACGATGTTCGCCGGGCTGCTACTCCCGACGTTCGTGGCAACCGTCGACACAGGTGTCGTGTTCTTCTCGCGGCTGAGGGCGGGGCGCTCTCCTCTGGCGGGTGGCACCGATCACGTGTCCCACCGGCTGCGCCGGATGGGTCTTGGCCCCCGCATGGTCGCTGTCGTGCTCGGGCTGGCGGCTGCCGCTGCGGGCACGTGCTGCCTGGCGATGGCTCTGCAGTGGATATCGCCGCCAGTCACGGCGGTGATCACGGCGGGGGCCGCTATCCTCCTCATCCATTTGCTACAGGGTGTGAGTGCGTATGAGTCGATAGAGCACCCCATGCCCGGAAACCGTGAAAGGCAAGGTTGATCCAGTGGATCTGCTGTATTGTCTCAGGCTCTTGCGTCGTGACTGGTGGCTCGTTCTCATCTCGTTGGTCATTGGTGTGACATCAGCGGTCATCATTACCGCGAACACGCCGCCAAAATACGCCGCGACGATCACCATGATGGCCAAGAGCACTGAGCAGCCAGTCTCGCAGCCGATAACTCAGCAGCAGATGAAGTCCTATGCCAACCTGCTGTCCAGTGGTCGCCTGATCAGCCAGGCCGCGGTGATTGCCATGATGGCCAAGAACATGCAGCAGCCAGTCTCGCAGCCGATAACTCAGCAGCAGATGAAGTCCTATGCCAACCTGCTGTCCAGTGGACGCCTGATCGGGCAGATCGTAGCCACCGAGGGCGAGATCAGAACCGTCCAGCAGAACATTACAGTGCAAGCCATACCGGATACCTTGCTCCTGCGGGCGACAGTCACCGATGGCGACCCCGTCCGTGCCATGCGCCTCGCCGATGCCCTTAGCACCAGGTTCGCCGTGCTGGTAGACGAAATGGAGCGACCGACCGCCGACCGCCCTTCCAGCGTCAAAATACTGGTGGTTGATCAGCCGAGGATGCCCAATGAACCAGTCAGCCCGAGGCCATTGGTGAACGTCGCGTTTGGAGTGCTGATCGCGCTGTTCGTCGGCGTTGGATCAATTATACTCCGCGATCGTTTGGACACCACTATTAAGACCTCCGAGATGCTCCAGCATTTGTCGCAGAGCCACACACTTGGCATCATCGGCTTTGACAAGGATGTAGAGCGTCGCCCTCTAATCGTCCGTGACAAGGGCAGCTCGTTGCGGGCTGAGGCGTATCGCTCGCTGCGTGCGAATCTGCAGTTCATCGATATCGACCGGCAACCCAAGTCGCTTGTGGTCACCAGTTGTCTCCCGCGTGAAGGGAAGTCCTCGACCTCATCCAATCTTGCGATCGCCCTAGCGCAGGCGGGAAAACGGGTGATTTTGATCGATGGTAACCTTCGCCGTCCGCGCATTTCGGATTACTTCGGCATCGAGACTGTGGCGGGCCTGACGGATGTGCTCATCGGCAAGGCAGAGCTGAGGAGCGCGATACAACGGTGGGGAGAGTTCGATCTTCACATACTGCCGAGTGGCCAGATCCCGCCCAATCCGAGCGAACTGCTCGGTTCGCCTGGTATGGAGCAGATACTCAAGGAACTCGTGAAGAGCTACGACATGGTGCTCATCGACGCACCACCGCTACTAAACGTCACCGACGCGGCGACGCTCACAGCCGCCTGCGATGGTGCGATGCTCGTCGCACGGTACGGCAAGACCCGGCAGGACCACGTCATTCGCGCCAAGGAAGCGCTGTCATCGGTTGACGCCCGCCTGGTAGGAACTGTCTTGAATGCTGTGCCGGCCAGGGCCAGTCGCTACGGCCACGGTCAAAAGGCGGAGCTCAAGACCAAGGGAGAGCTCACGACGCCGGTCTCCGGGTGAGTAACTGGAGCGGGGCGGCGAGCGAGGTTGGCGATCTTCTCTCCCCCGTCCGGTAGCTCAACGACGGGATCGGCAACTCGGCGGTGAGCCAACGGGACGTGAAGCCGCTGACGCAGGCCGTCCTGGCCGCGCGGCCCACCCTGTTCCTGCGTTTGGCCCGCACGCCCCAGCTTCGTGTGCGCGCCCGCGCTCGTCACCAGATAATGAGGCTCCAACCCGAGTTCCGCAGTTAGTGGGCAGACGAGGGTTCAGAATTCGAGGGATGACCTGGAGCCACTGGCCGGTGTCACGTCACCGATTCGGCACGTTGTGCCTGGGTGGCAGTCAGCACGAGGTCGGGCGCGGCAACCAGCTTGGGTGAGCCGATGAGAAGCGAAGTCCTGGGATCGCCGTTGAGCAGGCTCAGCTCTCGAAGTGCACGCTCGATCATCTGGGTGTTTGGGCTCCTGATGCGTGCCCGCGCTCGCCAGAAAGAAGGAAACGGCTGGACACCAAGGTCTCCATCGAAGCCGGGGCTGTTCGGGTAATGGTTCAGCCGTTTCCCGCGGGAAGATCGGCAAGGCTCTCGGTACGCCCGTCTTTGCCTGCTATTGCACGTCCTGGTTGGATGGCTGCGCTGGGCAGCCGGTGTGGTCCTCAGTGATGCGGGTTTGCTGTGGGCGGACCAGCGGTTGAACGGGAACCTCCGGTGGCGCGGCCGAGTAGGGTTCGAGCAGGTCGAACTCCAGCGTCCTTGACTGCCTAGGGGCGAACTCCAGCAGAGTGTCGTAAACAGGGTGGGACCGCTCGGTTAGTCCGCGGATCTGAGCCGGCTTGCCGTCGATCCGCATGGCCTGCACCTTTGCGTTGACCCCGGCATAGAACGACACCCACAGCAGGTTGGACCCGTTAGACCTGGCATCACGGCGATCCCAGGGGAGATCGAGTCGGTCTTTGACGTACTTGGGCAGGTTGCCCTGCGGCACGTTGTTGTTGAGCTGGATCCGCACCTTGGAGACGCGCGTCCCGTCGCTCCGGCACGGGCCCAGCTCATAGTGGAGCGAGCGATCCAGGTAGTAGTCGAGCTTGGTGCCAGCTGAATTGATGATCATAAGCCCGGCGAACGGCCCCGGTTTCTGGGGGAGTACGCCGCCGAGCGGGGTCGCCGCCAAGCGTCGCTGTTCAGAGCCCTTGTGGCTCCAGATCTGGATTCTCCGCTCCTCCACCATCTGTGAAAGAGCGGATACCAGGGCAAGGGGATCCGGGTGGGAAGTGGTAACCGCCTTGCTGACGGCGCTGGCGATCGTGATGAGGAATTTCTTGCGCTCGACGGGATTCGTGTACCGCGCATATGCTTCCCGCTCGGTGAGGTCCACCACGTTCTCTGCGGTCACCTTCTCACCGTTGGGCAGTGTGACGGGTCCGATCACCTTCAGCAGGTAGGAGAGGGCGATCGGATCGGTCGCGACCGCGCCGTCCAGTCGCTCGCCGGTCTGACGTTTCCACAGCGCTGCCCAAGTCTTCGCGGCATACGGGAAATGCGGGGAGAGATTGGAGTTGGCCAGCAGGGCCATCGGACTGCGACCGTAACGCTCACGGTAGGCGCGGCCGTAGTGGGTGACCTGAACGACACCCGACTCCAGACCGTTGTTGGAAGAGAGCCGCTCGATGTTGAGATGGCCACGGTCGGCTTTCAGGATGCCGAACGCGCCGACCAGCCCTCCGGTTCCTCGCGCCTCGGCGTTGGTCTGGAACGCCAGGAAGTAGCGACGCGGCCCGTTGTAACCCAGCATCTCTGGCAGCAAGGCGGCGGTTTCGCGCACCATGGGGTCGTTGGCCACCTCCAGCCAGCCCCGTAGCTTGTCCAGTTCGCTCAGCGCCGTGGCGCGGGCCTCGTTCAGCGCGTTCAGGCCGGTGTCGGCCGGGGTGGCGGCGAGGCCGGACCGGATCTGCTCGATGCGGCCGGCGGCGTTGCGCAGCACCGGGGTCGCCGATTCCAGGCTGGCCGGGAGCGTTTCCACATTGTCGAGGGAGAGTCCCTTCACCGAGATCAGTCTCGTCACGACGCGGTGGACATCCGTCAGTACACCGGTCAGATCGGCGGCGGCGGCGGCGAGCCCGTGGACGGTCGCCGCGCCCTCTTCCATCGGTGGGATGCGACTGATCAATGACCAGTCCTGACCGCTGGTGATCCGGCGTGCTTCTTCGGCATGGCGCTGCGCGTCGGCCAGCGCCGCGGCTGCCCCTGCCTGGTTGCTCGAGCGCAGCCGCACCAGTGCGTCCTCGGCCGCCTCCAGGTGACTCCGCACGCTCAAGCCAAGGTACGCCGTCCAGCCCACGGCCAGCGTGAGGCCTGCCGCAGGCAGGCCTATGACGACGAGCCGACGCTTCCTGTTTCTCATTAGTTGATCGACTCCTTCCTCACACCGCTGGTTTCGCGACGCCGCATGACGATCGCTGTGCTGGCGGTTCCGGCGAGCAGCATGGCCGCACCTGTTGCGATCGAGGCCTCCACGGGTGCCCCGGCCCTTGGCGGGCTCATCACGGCCGACATGGGGACGCTGTGCTCGTGGTCGTCACCGTCGTCGTGATAGTGGACGTGGACGGCTACCGCTGAGTTGCTCCTCTGCTGCCACGTCGCCGTCTGCTTCGCGTTCTGGATCTGGGTCGCCTGCTCTTGCGTCGGGGAGTGCGGGGAGGGCGGGTACGGCTTGCAGTACGCGGCCGTCGCCGATCCGATGGTTCCAAATGTGATTCCACCCCCGAGCGCTGCCGCGAGCAGAATCGATCTCGTGATCTCCCATGCCATTTCGACCCACCACAACGCTCTGTCGGCTGTTCGAACATTTCGCCTGGAATGTCAGCGGCATGTTCACTACGAAACCGTTATATGCGGCCGGCTAGGAGATAGGCGTTTTCGCCGTTTCTTCCTTACCGAATACTCGCTGATCGTTCTCCGTATGTTGACGATCCGTCGTGGCCGTGTGACTGTTCAGGCCATGCTGCGACGGCGTGGGCCGGCATCCAGGGATGCCGAGCAGGGCGTCGTGGAGAGCTTGCGCGGCCCGCAGGCCGTTCTTACGGACGTGGCGGCCACGTGCAGCCCATGATTGCGCCCGGCCACGCGGGTGACGCATCTCTGATGCATGAAGGAGCGAGGCCTCTACTTCCAGGCGGCCGGACCGGGCTCGGCCTGATCGCACGCCACCGTGCGGCCCCGCTTCTTCAGGGATGAATAGCGACCGGGGCTCTTTAAGCGGCTAGTCACCGAGTTGGGAGACCTCGACCACCGTAAGTTGGCCGGCGAGCTCGTCGAGCGTGGTCTGCCATCTAGTGGCGTCGGTGGTCAGGATAGGGCAGCTCCGGAGTACGGCTTGGAGCGCGGTCTGGACGTCCCAGAGTTCTTCTGGGGCGTCCACCTCCAGCCGCATCCGTGCCAGGTCGGTGGTGTCGTCGAACGCACCCAGCGCGGCGAAGTGCGCGGAGTCGAGCCGGCCAACCCCACGTACGACGGCGAGCTGGTCGTTGGTCGCCGCCGTCTCGATCGTGGCGCCGGTGACGGCCAGAGCGGGCACGATGATGGAGATGTTGTCGGCGTCGAGTTGCTGGAGCAGGGCGATTACGTCGTTGCCGCCGCGACCGACCTCGGCGAGCAGGGGGGCGTCGAGGACGTAGCCGTCAGCGGGCATTCAAGATCTCCCGCGCCTTGCGTGCCCGGCGTGCGGCGCGCTCGACGACTTCGGGGTCCTGATGGGCCTTCTCGACAGCGTGGCGCCAGGCGAGATCGGCCTGCCGCTCGGTTTCCATGCGATGTTGCGCGGCTTCGTTGAAGAACGCGGACACGGACCTGACACGTCCGGCTTCGACCTGCGCTTGCACGTAGGCGTGAACCCCTTCGTCCACGGTGATGGTGATCGGCTTAGTGCTCATCATATGTTCATCATATGACGGGCCCCACATGTTGTCCCGCGCACAACGAAAGTCGCCGACCGTCGCACGCATCCCGCGCAGCCGCACCTACCGGGTCACCTCAACCGGGATCGCGCACGTGCTCTTCTTCACCCAGCCGGCCCAGCGATTCCTGGCCCCTGGCCTTGCCCAGATCACTGAACCCGATCCCTCGACTGGCAGCTGTCTACGCTCGTTCTCCCGCGCCGACCATGCCGCCATCGACACCCTCGCCCGGGACTCTCCTGGCCGTCTGACAGCGACTATCGCCCAGCGTTACACCGCAGCCGCACATGGCCACACCTCAACGTGACTCGATCTTCAAATCCCGTAGGGGAAGGAAGCTACTGCCGCACTACTGCAATAGTGCGACATTAGACCGTGTGTCGATATGTGGTGCAGATTGGGTAGTCAGATCGGGAAAGGTGGATGCTGCGCGGACATTTTTTTGTATCGCCATTCCGCTTCTTTTGCCTTCATTGCATGTATGTCCATGCGTTCGGGTTTATGTGGCCAGGTATCTTCGCAGTGCATCGCATGGCAACGCGGTGTCCCGGAACAGCAAATTCTCGCAATGGAGGGAAATCAATTGGTTTCTCGTATGAGCAGCTCGGCCGCACGCGCGGGCGCCACCCGTCGCCTGCTGACGTGGGCCGTCGCGACCACGATGGCCTGCGGGGCCGTGGGACTCTCAGGTGCGACGACGTCCGCTCAAGCAGCCACCGGATCGAAGGGGGGCGCTGCCCACCAGCAGGCAATTTGGGGGAGCGGACCATGGTACGACTCAGCGTTCGTGGCACTCCGGGGCACCACGGGCACGTATGAAGGCCGGCTCTTCGCCGTCGCGGCCGACCGCGGTGCCCCGTGGGTCTACGACCCTCGCCTACCTGCCGGGCAGCGATGGCAAAGTCTCAGGAGGGTGCCAGGAAGCCAGGGCGGCTACGTGCACAACATCTCCGTCGCGAGTGGTCAAAGCGGCCTCGCTGGTAACGGCGACATCCAGTTGCTGATCAGGGCGCGGACAACGGGCGGCATCTGGGAGACGCGTTGTGATGTCCAGAGCAAAGGAACTGCGCCGGCGGATCCTGAGGTGCCAGTGCTGTTCTCGATCAGCGGTCCCCTGACCAACTGCACTCGATGGGCGGCTGTCTATCCGTGACGTCGTAATAAGGCGGGCGGTTCTCGTATCGTCGATATCGAGAACCGCCCGCCCTGATTGAGATGGATTCCCATCATGAGATCGCATCGTCGCTCACAGCGCATAACCGCGGCTCGCACCATGAACGACTGCGCCCATCAGGTGTATGACCGGTCCTGGCGCATGATTAAGCCGAGGTACCTGTGTTTCGTTTTGGCATCACCTCGCCGGAGCGTGTGACCTCTGCCGACACAGGCACCTCGGCCGCGGTTCACGCCGATCGGGATCCGGTGGCATGACCCGCCCTGCGGTCGCTCAGCACGCTTCTGCCGAGCGTTGCAGGATCACTACACTCAGTCCTCGTCCTCCTCATTGAGGATGGAATCCTGGAGCTTCTTGAACTGGTCCTGGTCTTGGGACTGCTTGTGGTGCTGCCTCTGGCTCTGCTGGTTGTTGTTGTGAATCCAGACGCGAACCTTCTGCTTGTTGCGGTGGCGGTTGTGATCGCCCCATCCGTGGCCCGTCGTGAAGCCGTTGGACACCGACGTGACCGCGGCGGCATTGGCGGTCGAAGCGGTCAGCGCGGCAACTGCGCCGGACACGACGGTGATGACCGCGAGAGCTGCGGTGGTCTTGAACTTGGGCATTTTTCCCCCCAAAGGTCCTGTTGCCCCTGTTCTTCATATTTTCCGGACTGCGTGGAAAATATTCTGGATGACGGCTAATGTGCCATCTGTCCATTTCATTCCCGGGGGGATCCGGACTAAACAGGACTAGTGGTAGTTTGCCCGATTTCAACGCTCTCATCGCCTTATTTGGGTGTTTGTGGACGAGGTGACCGGTTCGTATCGCTTCCCGGGGGGTGGTGAAGCGGCTATCTGCACACAGAAATGCGCTCTCGGAAGCGAAGTCCGAGAGCGCATATTGGATGATATGGATCCTATAGAGAAGCGCCCACGAGGGTCTCCCCGTGGGCGCCGGTAAAAGTGGAGTGCCTGCGTTCCGCGCCGGCTTATCGCTTCGGTGAAGCGAGTGATGCCACTGCGGGACGCAGGCACTCTGGTGCGGCTCGCGACGACCGGGATAAGGTCGCCTGATCGCCACTCGACTGTTCAACGCGCTCATGCAAGGCGCTACTTACTAGGGGACGATTGAGTCAGACTCCCCTCAACCGCCGTCCGGCACCGGCGGGTAAATCTGCAGCAGCTTGTTCTTGAGCTCGTTCTCGTTCTCGTTCTTGTCCTTCTGGAACTGGTCCTGGTCCTGGTCCTGCCGGTGGGCCTGGTTCTGGGTCTGGTGGTTGTTGTTGTGGATCCAGATGCGGACCTTCTGCTTGTGCCTGTGGCGGCTCTTGCCGTGGCCGCCGCCGCCCCAGCCCCAGCCCCCGTGCCCGCCGGCGACGAAGCCATCGCCCGGCGTGGCGTTGGCAGGTGAGGAGGTGGTCAGCGCGGCAGCGCCGGTCATGGCTGCGCTGGCTGCGAAGAGAGCCGCGATGGCAGTCTTGAACTTGGGCATTGAATTTCCCCCCAAAGGTTCTGTTGCCCCTGTTCTTCATATTTTCCGGACTGCGTGGAAAATATTGCGGATGGTGGCGATTGCGCCATCCGTTGCATTTCATATTTCCCGGCCGACTGTGGGGTAAACGGGCTTCGTGTCGTTTTGCTCTACTCTGACGCTCTCATTGCTATCATTAAGTATTTATGAAATGGGTTGATATGATTTGTCCGAATTGCTCTCAATGTGACGAACTGCTCCTCTGGTGAGACGCGTAAATGCGCCCTCGCTGGCGAATGCGCCGAGGGTGCACCTCCCTGGGTCCCACGATTCCTTGCATTGCTGGCAAACTACACTTATCGATCTTGGACTGCTGTTGCGGGTTGCGGTGATGGTCGTGCGTTACGGCGCCTGGGGGAGTACGGCGATGGTGAGGGCCGTCGACCCGCAGACCCGTGGCACCGTGTGAGTGGCGAAGACGAGTCGGACGTGGACACAGCGCGTCCGGTTAGGGATGGCTCGGTTGGAGTTGTTGCCGGTCGGCCCAGGCGTCCAGTCGTTTGGTCGCTTCATGATCGGGACTGCCGCGTGGGGCGGTGAGCAGCACAATGGCTTGTTCCTGATCGTCGATGCCGGTCAGGGCCTGGCAGTCGACGCTGAGCTCTCCGACGACAGGATGGCGCAGGCGGCTGCGGCCGGAGAAGAGACCGGACGCGATAGTCGAGGAAGATCATGCGCGCGTAGTTGCGGTGGGCCGGTTTCATGGCGGCCAGGTTGCCCAGCAGAGCGGTGCCCAGCCGGTTCCAGGCCAGGATGTCCAGGTAGCGGTCGAATACCAGGGCGGGGGTGTCGACAAGGTTGGCCAGCAGCCGGGCCGTCTGCGGGGTGATGTGCCGGTCGGTCTCGCCGGGCTGCTCCAGCGCCTGGGGGTAGGCCAGCTGGAACACATGCCGCTGCTGATCGTCGTTGAGACGTAGCGCTCGGCCGATGGCGTTCAGGATCGACCGGGAGGCGGTGCGCACCCGGCCCTGCTCCAGGCGGGTGTAGTAGTCAGTGCTGATCCCGGCCAGCTGGGCCACCTCTTCCCGGCGCAGGCCCGGGACACGTCGGGGGGTACGGCGGCTCGGGCAGGCCGTGCTCGGCCGCGGTGACGGCGGCGCGCCGGGCGGTCAGGAAATCGGCCAGCGGTCCCTTGGGAGAGGCGACCTCAATGCTGTCCATAACGGCTGATCATGGCATTGGTGCGGAGGAACTTCCTTGGAAGAGTCTTCCTAGGAATAGCCGATCCTTCCAGCTCAGCGGCGTGGTATGTGAGGGTGCTTTCGAGAGGGAAGAGCCGGCCCTGCGGTTCGGAGGGGGGTCGTGCGGCCGCCTTCCCTCTTTTTGTGCCTGAAGCCGGGAACGGCTTTCGATGATGGAGAGCGAGTGAAGCAGAGTACCTGCGCATCCAACGTCGCTCATCGCTTCGTCGAAGCGGGTGATGCCGCTGGGTAACGCAGGCACTCGGCCGCGGGTTCACGTCAGTCGGGATACGGTCGTAAGAGCCCCGCTTGCACCGTTCGGAGCCCTGTGCGCTCGCCCTAAGGGCTGCCGGTCGCCGTGTTCAGCGCCGTGTTCTGCGCCTCGTTGTCCGCCGTATTGTGCAGGGACTGATCCTGATCCTGATCTTCGTCCTGGCGGGCCGCCTGGGTCTGGCTCTGCTGGTTCTTGTTGTGGATGTGGATTTGGATCTTCAGCCGGTAGCGGCCGTGGCGAATCCATCCGCTCCATCCACAGCGCTTGCGGCAACCGGCGAGGTAGCCGGCCGTGGCGGTGGTGGCGGTGGAGGCGGTCGTCGCACCGGCGGCCGAGGTGGTGGTCAGTGCGTCCAGACCCGCGACGGTGCCGGCCATGGCGGCGCTGAGGGCTAGGCCTGCGACGACACTCTTGAACTTGGGCATTGGAATCCCCCCAAAGGTTCGGTTGCCCTGTTCTTGACGTTTCCCGATTGATCGGCAAACACCGTGGATGGCTGGCTAATGCGTCATCCGTGTCCATTCTTGTTTCCGGGTACTAATGTCGCGTAACGGGCCTCGTGATGTTTTGCGACTCACTAACAGTCTCGTTGCTATTATTGGGTATTTATCAAGTAGATTGAGCTGATTTGTCCCTTTGGGTGCGGCGGCCGTCCGTCCGCTACGTGGAGCTTGGGAACACGTGAATGCGCCCTCGGCGGCGAATTGCCGAGGGCGCATATGTTGCGATCCGGTGGCCTGAGCGCTTGGTGGGCGCCTTTCCTGGTCCGGCCCTTGAGTCAGTGCCGGTGCTCCGTGTCGGCGTCCTGCGTCGGCTCATCGCTTCGACGCTGCGCGATCACCCTCACGGACTTCGGTCACGGCTCACGTCAACCGGGATGGTTTCGCAGGACCGCCTGCCGATCGCTCCAGGTCACTGCCTGGAACTGTCAGTCCTCTTCATCGTTGAGGACGTCCCATGGGAACTGGCTCTGATCCTGGTCCTGGCGGGAACCCTGATTCTGGCTCTGCTGGTTGTTGTTGTGGATGTGGATCTTTACCTTCGAGTGGTGGCGAGAGTGGTGGCGTCCGCCCCATCCGCGTCCGCCCCATCCCCCGCCCCAGCCCCAGCCGCAGCGCTTGCGGCAGCCGGTGAAGAGGCCGGCCGTGGTGGTGGCGGCGGAGGCGGTCGTCGCGCTGGCGGCCGAGGCTGTGGTCAGCGAGCTCAGGCTGATGGCGCCGCCGGTCGCTGCTGTGCTGATGGCCAGCCCTGCGACGATTGTCTTGAACGTGGGCATTGAGTTCCCCCCCAAAGGATCGATTGCCCTGGTTCCCGACATTTTCTAGTTGATCGGAAAATGTCGTGGATGGCGACAATGCGTCATCTGTCCCTTTGATGTCCGATGCGTAGGTATCGCAAACAGGCCTCGAACGTTTTTGCTATACACGAACGCTCTCATTGCTCCCATTAAACTTAAATGAAATGAATTGAGATGATTTGTCCACCTCTCCTCATGCGGGGGGCCCGCGACAAAGCGCGCCATATGCCCTAATAAATGGCGATAAGTACGAAATGTCCGAAATGACGCCGTGTGGTGCCGCGGCATGGTTATCGTGGAGGTTAACGACGCGCAGAGTGGGAGTGAACGACGAGGAGGGGGCATGGCAGCCAAGCCGATCCCGCACTGGCCAGGACGCATGCTGGACTCAGTGCACGTCAGGTCCACCCCTGAGGGGCCCGCCGAGCAAGCGGTGTTCGTCCACGGATTGGCCGGCTCGGCCACCAACTGGACCGACCTCATGGACGAGCTCAAGGACACGGTCACCGGCCACGCGCTCGACCTGCCTGGCGCCGGATACTCACCCGCGCCCGGCGACGGCGACTACACGGTGGCCGCGCACGCCGGCGCTGTGACCGGCCTCCTGAAGCAGACCGGCCCGGCCCACCTGTTCGGCAACTCGCTGGGCGGCGCGATCGCCGTCAGGGTCGCCGCCACTCGCCCCGACCTGGTCCGCTCGCTCACCCTCATCTCACCCGCCCTCCCGGATCTGCTGCCCAGGTACGGGCCCATCCGCGTGGCCGCCGCCGCGATCCCCATGCTGGGCGAGTGGGTGGCGGGCAAGATGCGCCTGGTCCCGGCCGAGCAGCGCGTCAACGCCACCGTGTCCATGGTCTGGGCCGATGTGAACGCCGTCCATCCGGTACGCCTGCGCGACGCGATCGACGAGCTCCGCAGACGCGACGACCTCCCGTACGCCGCCCAGTCGATGATCGGCTCGGCCCGGAGCATCGTGGCCGAATACTTCCGCCGTGGTGAGGACAGTCTCTGGCGCCAGGCGGCCAGGGTCCAGGCGCCGACCCTGATCATGCACGGCCGACGCGACCGCCTCGTGCGCCCGGCCATGGCCGCGAAGGCGCTGCGTACGTTCGCGAAGGCCAGGATCGTGCTGCTGCCGACGGCGGGTCATGTGGCGATGATGGAGATGCCGCAGGTCGTGGCGGCCGAAGCACGCCGTCTGATCGGTGAGACTCGGTTGGGGAATGCCCCACTCGCCAGCTAGGTTTCAAGGTGAGGACAGGGATCCCCTGGATAACGGGAGCGTAGAAAGTGTCGTTGCCACCGCTGGTCGAGCCGGCCGCAGAGCTGACCGTCGACGAAGTGCGCCGCTACTCGCGCCACCTGATCATTCCCGACGTGGGCATGGCGGGGCAGAAGCGGCTGAAGAACGCCAAGGTGCTGTGTGTGGGCGCCGGGGGCCTGGGCTCGCCCGCGCTGATGTACCTCGCGGCGGCGGGCGTCGGCACCCTCGGCATCATCGACTTCGACGTGGTCGATGAGTCCAACCTGCAGCGCCAGATCATCCACGGCCAGTCCGACGTGGGCAGGCTGAAGGCCGAGAGCGCCGCGGCGTCGGTCCGCGAGATCAACCCGCTGGTCGAGGTCGTCATCCACAACACGGCGCTGACCACGGAAAACGTCATGGAGATCTTCTCCGGCTACGACCTCATCGTCGACGGCACCGACAACTTCGCCACGCGCTACATGGTGAACGACGCCGCGGTGCTGCTCGGCAAGCCGTACGTCTGGGGCTCGATCTACCGCTTCGACGGCCAGGCCAGCGTGTTCTGGGCCGAGCACGGGCCGTGCTACCGCTGCCTCTACCCGGAGCCCCCGCCTCCCGGCATGGTGCCCTCGTGCGCCGAGGGCGGCGTGCTCGGCGTGCTCTGCGCGTCGATCGGCTCCATCCAGGTCAACGAGGCGATCAAGCTGCTGACCGGCATCGGCGACCCGCTGGTCGGGCGGCTGATGATCTACGACGCCCTGGAGATGAAGTACCGCGACGTCAAGGTCCGCAAGGACCCCGAGTGCGTCCTGTGCGGCAAGAACCCGACGGTCACCGAGCTGCTCGAGGACTACGAGGCGTTCTGCGGCGCGATCTCCGACGAGGCCGCCGAGGCCGCCACCGGCTCCACGATCACCGCGCTGGAGCTCAAGGACATGCAGGACCGCGGGGACAACATCTTCCTCGTGGACGTGCGTGAGCCGAACGAGTACGAGATCGTCTCGATCCCCGGCGCGACGCTCATCCCCAAGGGCGAGTTCCTCAACGGCTCGGCCCTGGAGAAGCTGCCGCAGGACAAGCGCATCGTCCTGCACTGCAAGTCGGGCGCGCGCTCGGCGGAGGCCCTGGCGGTCGTCAAGAACGCCGGATTCTCCGACGCCGTCCACGTGGGCGGCGGGGTGCTCAGCTGGATCAAGACCGTCGACCCCAGCCTGCCCAGCTATTGAGCCTTCTCTGGCGGTGTACTGCCGGACGACCCGGTTAGGGTCGAGGGCGTGAACTCAGCCCGCCTCTGGCCGACCCTGGTGGCGGCCTCCGCGCTGACCCTGGTCTGCGCGGTGGCCGCCGGGGTGGCGGGCAGCGCGGCGAGCACCGAGCTCACGCGCGGCCCGAGCGCCGCCGAACTGCACGCGGCGGCCAAGCGGGAGGTCGCCGAGCGCTGGCGCACCTGGCCCGCGGGCCGTATCTTCCCCGCCACATTGCCGTACTCCGCCGAGCAGGGCGGGAAGGAGCGGGCGAGCAGGATCGGCATCTCCCCGCACACCGCGTGCGACTCCGTGGACGCCAAGGCGGCCAAGGCCCTGCGTAAGGCGGGTTGCCGCGGCCTGCTGCGCGCCACCTACATCGACGCGCTGCGTGGCGTGCTCGTCACCGTCGGCGTGGCGGCCCTGCGTGACGAGCTGGGCGCCGCGCGGGCCAAGTCGGCGTTCGCCGACAGCGGCAAACCCGTGCCCGGGCTGCGCCCGCTGCCCTTCGGCAACACGATCGCCCACCGCTTCACTCCCGCCGTGCGCCAGACCGGGTCGGTCCGGCAGGCGGGACCGTACCTGGTGCTGACCACGGCCGGTGAGGTGGACGGCCGGCCGGGGAGCGCGGTCGGCGAGCCGCGCCCGGAAGTCTTCGCCTTCGCCACAGAGATCTCCGAGCATGTGCTGACCGGTCTCAGCACGCCCAAGATGCCCGATTGCACCGCTGAGGAATGGCAGTGCTGAGCCAGGGCAGCCCAGCAAGCGTGCTGAGACGCGTGGTGTCGGCGGCGGCGGCCGGGATGCTGCTGTTCGTCGCCGCACCCGCGCGGGCCGACGACGTGCGTGGCGGTCAGCGGCAGGTGATCAAGACGCTGGAGCTGACCCAGGCGTGGCGCGTCAGCAAGGGCGTCGGGGTCACGGTGGCGGTGCTCGACTCTGGCGTCGATCCACGCCATCGCGACCTCATCGGCTCGGTCCGGGTGGGCAAGGATTTCACCGCGGGCGCGAACCCGCCCGGCGTGGCTCCGCGCAGGTTGCACGGCACGTACATGGCCTCGCTGATCGCCGGGCACGGTCACGGCCGCCAAGGAAAGCT
The DNA here is from genome assembly GCF_052245935.1 of Nonomuraea sp. 3N208. Classification (NCBI taxonomy): domain Bacteria; kingdom Bacillati; phylum Actinomycetota; class Actinomycetes; order Streptosporangiales; family Streptosporangiaceae; genus Nonomuraea; species Nonomuraea sp. 3N208. The sequence continues at coordinate 27,992 of NZ_JBQQBR010000057.1, forward strand.
GGGGATCATCGGCGTCGCGCCCGAAGCGGACGTACTGTCAGTAAGGGTCATTCTCGAGGACGAGGAGCCGGGTTTCCGTGAGTTCAACTCGGCGGAGCGCTTCGAGAACGTCGTGGCCCGAGGCATCAGGTACGCGGTCGACGAGGGGGCGGACGTGATCAACATGTCGATCTCCAAGGAGCTGGCGACCCAGGAGGAGCGGGCGGCCATCCGCTACGCGATCTCCAAGGGCGTCGTGCTCGTCGCCGCCGCGGGCAACGACGGGGACCGGAAGATCGACGGCGATTTCGCGCCCTACTCCTACCCGGCGGCGTTTCCTGGGGTGGTCTCGGTGGGGGCGACGGACCGGCGGTTGCGGCGGGCCACGTTTTCCAACTGGAACTCCTCGGTGCAGGTCGCCGCGCCCGGTGTGGACATCATGGGCGCGGGCCCCGGCGACGAGTACTGGGTCGGCAGGGGCACCTCGCAGGCGACAGCGCTCGTGTCCGGCGTCGCCGCCCTCATTAAGGCGAAATATCCCGACATGTCGCCGCCGCTTGTCGCCCAGGCCCTCACCGCCGGCGCCACCGACCGCCCGCCCGGCGGCTACGACACGGCCACCGGCTTCGGCGTCGTCAACGCCGCCCGCGCCCTGGTCGAGGCTGGCCGGCTGGCGGGGCACACCGAGACCGCGGCGGGCGCCGAGGCCCAGGACCCCGCCAAGCCGGTGGCCGGCGGCGGGCAGGCCGGTCCGATCAAGGTCATCGTGCGGGACGACGAGCGCGTCAGGGTCTACGCGGCCATCGCCGCCGCGGCGGCCGCAGGTGCGATCGCGGCTCTGACCGTCATATTCACCCTGGTCAGACGCGTACGACGGGCGCACAGCTCGCAAGACGCATGATCTCTCCACTAAAGGGGACGAAATAGACAGGCCGAACGCAGGAAGAGGCGGTGGTGAAGGCACGTAGGTCGATCTCAGGACTGCCGCGCGCCGGGGGTGAATCCACGCCGGGACGTAGGAACCCGCTCGGCGCCACCACCGGCCGCCGGTCACGCGTGCGTGCCTGGCCGGCCGCGGGCTCCCGCAGGGGCACGGCCGCCAAACAGCGCGCCGAACTCGACGCGCTCCAGCAGGGCATCCGCTACCGGCGCATCTTCGTGGCGCTGCTCGGCGTCATCATCACCATGTCGGCCGCCATCGTGCTGCTCGGCACGGTCGGGCTGCTCAACGAGACGCGGGCGCGCCCGCTGACCTCCGCAGAACAGAACAAGTACAAGCAGGAGGAGATCGCCAGGCGCTGGCAGGCGTGGCCGGCGACGGGCGTCTTCCCCGAAGAGGTGAAGTACCTCGGGCTCGACCGCGCCCAGCAGTACGCCAGGCGCGTCGGCATCGCCCCCGAGACCCAGTGCGGCAAGGGCGTGGACGCCTCCGTGGCCGGAGTGCTCGACAGCCACGGCTGCGTCACCATGCTGCGGGCCACGTACATCGACCAGACGGCGTCGTTCGTCTTCACGGTGGGCGTGGCGGTGCTCAGGGACGAGGCGTCCAGGGTGTCGGCCACCGAGGAGCTCACCCAGGACGACCGCGTCGGCGTGCTGCCCGTCGCCTTCCCCGGCACCGTGAGCGAGCGGTTCGGGCCCGACCAGCGGCAGCGTACGAGCTGGGTCGGCGCGGGACCGTACATCGTGTTCTCGACGGCAGGCTACGCCGACGGGCGGACCAGGGCCTCCATCCCGCCCGAGGAGATCCTGCACCCCGAGCTGTGGCCGGCGGCCAAGTCGATCGGCCACCAGATCGCTTACTTCCTCGCGGACCCCCCGAAGGTGCCGCCCTGCACGCAGGGGAACGTGTGCTGACCGCCGTGCGCGCGATCGCCGCCGCGCTGCTGGTCTTCATCGGACCGAGCGCCGAACCGGTCAGGGACCAGCAGCAGTGGGTGCTCGACGCGCTCAACGTCGAGCAGGCGTGGACCGTCACCAAGGGGGCGGGCGTCACCGTCGCCGTCGTGGACAGCGGCGTGGACGCCGAGGTCAAGGAGCTGAAGGGACGCGTCAGCGCCGGCCCCGACATGACGTCGGGTTCGATCGCCCGCGACCTGCCGCCCGGCAGGCACGGCACCGCCATGGCCGGCCTGATAGCCGGGTCCGGCGAGGACGACGGGCTGGTCGGCGTCGCACCGGAGGCCCGAATCCTGTCGTTGCCCATGGTCACGGACGAGGAGCCGGACATCGAGTTCGGCGTCCCGCCCTTGGAGGACGAGGAGATGGCCGCCGAGAGCCCGCTCGCCCGCGCCGTGCGGTACGCGGCCAACCACGGCGCCAAGGTCATCAGCATGTCGATCGGTTCGTACGGGCCGATCAAGTCCGAGCGCGAGGCCGTCTCGTACGCGCTCAGCAAGGGCGTCGTGCTGGTCGCCGCCGTGGGCAACGACGGCCAGACCGGCTACGCCAGGGACAAGGGCACCTCCTACTGGAGTTTCCCGGCCGGCTACCCCGGCGTGATCGGCGTGGCGGCCACCGACAAGCAGGGCAGGAAGGCCCCCTTCAGCAGCGACAACCTGTCGGTGCTCGTGGCCGCGCCCGGCATGGAGGTGCCCGTGGTCAAGCGCAAGAGCGGCTACGAGTTGTCGGAGGGCACCAGCTCGGCCGCCGCGCTCGTGGCCGGGGTGGCCGCGCTCATCAAGTCCCGCTACCCGGCCCTGGCGCCCGAGCAGGTCGCCCAGGCGCTGGCCATGAGCGCGCGCGGCCGGCCCGCCACCGGATACGACGACCAGACCGGATTCGGCGTGGTCGACGCCGCCGCCGCGCTCAACGCCGCCGAGCGGCTGACCAGTGTGCAGCGCAGCGTGGGGGCGTCCGGCAAGGAACACTTCGGCCAGGGCGAGGACTCACCTGTGCCGACCCGGCCGGGACCCGACCCATGGCACATGTGGGTTTACGGGGGCGGGGTGCTACTGGCGCTCATCACGTTCTGCGGTGCGATCATCGTGCTCAACCAGCGAAAGGAACCGTGAGAACGGCCTGGACCAGGCACGACAGCGGGTTTCTCGTTGGCAAAGAGATCCGCTAGGGTCCCCCGTCATGGGATACGAGCTGCGAGTGGTGCGCGAGTCGCCACTCGCCTTCGCGGAGTTGGCGAGGGCCATCGCGCCGGCCGGTTTCGAGCTGCGCGGATCAGACGAGATCGTGACCGGCCACGCGGGTGGCAAGCACCCGGTGGCGCGCTGGGCGGGCCAAGTGGTCGGCGAGCCCGGCTCCGACTGGCAGGTGGCACAACTCCTGAGGTTGGCCACCGCGCTGGGCGCCCGGCTCGTGGGCGAGGACGGCGAGGTCTACAAGCTGCGCGAGGGTGTCATCGAGGTCGAGACAGGGGGCGGCGTGGTCGAGATCGGCAAGCTCGAGGCGATCATCGACGCCGGCCCGGCCGCATGGAGCCCCTGAGCCCCTTCGCCGAGCGGGTGCTCGACCTCATCGAACGCATCCCGCCCGGCAAGGTCATGGCGTACGGGGACATCGCCGAATACCTGGGCGAAGGCGGCCCGCGCCAGGTCGGCAAGGTGATGTCCACGTGGGGCGGTGGCGTGCCCTGGTGGCGCGTCGTCCATGCCGACGGCAGCGGCGCCGCCCCTGACCATCTGCAACGCTGCCTGGCCCATTGGCGCGAGGAAGGCACTCCACTGCGCGGAGAACGCGTCGATATGCGCCTGGCGCGCTGGGACGGGCGTTCAGGGGATTTTCAGTAAGTGGACTGACCTGCGGTTTTGCCGAACGGGCGATTCTGTGACATGTGACTCGCATTACCATGGGCAGAACAATGATGGCGGCCCGAAAGGCGGTGCCTCCCCTATGGCCACCGGCGTCACAGCCCAAAGCCAGGGCGGTTATTCGCTTGCCGACCGCCTGAAGGCTGTCCAGGATCTCTGCGATCGTGGCGAGCCTCTCGAAGCGGTCATGCGAATGGTCGGCCCCGGCGGTCGCGACGCGGCGTTCGACACCGAGGTGCTCAGCGGCCCCCTCGGGGCCCGCATCGATCTCGCGGTCAAGCGCGGCTCCGCGCGGCGGCGCGAGATGCTCGCGCTCGTGCGCCCGTACCTCGCGGGCGTAGACGCGGGGGTCAAACGCGACCTGCCGGTCGACAGGCGGGTCATCGTGCACCTGATCGAGCACCGCCCCGACGACGAGCTCGTCGACGGCGACACGCTCACCAAGGTCGTGACCGCGGCGGCCGAGCCGTCCAAGCGCATCCGCAAGGGCCTGAGCTGGTACGCCGACCTGCCCTTCCGTGACGAGCTGCCGCCCGCCCTCTACCGCCTGCGCCGGGCCGACATGGTGCCGGTGACCCACATCGACGACATCAACTGGGTCAACGGCAAGCTACGCGTCACGGGCTTCGCCTACCTCGCCGGACTGTCGGTCCGCAGCCGCAGGTTCAACTGGGCGACCGTGGTGCTGCGCGGGCCGCGCTGGTTGCCGCCCATCCGCATGCGCACGCGCCGAGTCTACGAGCCCGAGGCCACTCACGGGGCGCGCGAGCCCGGCTGCAACTACGACTGGTCCGGCTTCAGCGCGGAGCTGAGCCCGTGGCCGCTGCGCTGGCGCGGCGCCGTGCGCGGTGTGGTCTCCGCCGTGCGCCGCCGCATGCGGCACCGGCCGTCGGTGCCCGACACCACGACGTGGCGGGCCGAGATCGTGTTCTGGAGCCGTGGCGCGCGGGCCACCGGCCTGCTGCGCGGCTCCTCGCTCGGCCGGCCAGAGCGCCCCGCCGGGCGCAAGCTCAAGCCCGGGTGGTGGATCAGGCCGGTCTGGACGTCCGACCGGGCGCTGCAGGTCGTGCTCCAGCCCAACCGGGCCGAGCTGACCGAGGTGTCCCTCGACGACGACCGCCTCGAGCTGAAGATCTCCCTGCCCGGCCGCACGGTCACCAAGGGCCACGCCAGGCTGGGCGGCCACCGCATCGCCGCCGACTTCACGTCGTCCGGCGACGGCACGCAGGTGGTGGTCGGGCTGGCCGTGCCCTCCCTGCTGCAGGAGAAGGACGGACGGCGGCTCTGGGTCGAGCCCAAGGGCGACCCGGCGGCCTCGGTCATGCTCGCCGATCTCGTCGAGACCCGCACGGTCGTGGGGGACCGCGAGATCACCGTGCTCGGCGACCGCCGCGACCGCGTCGTGGTCTCCGCCCACCGCATCCGCCCCGTGATCACCTCGGCGGTCTGGGAAGGCTCCGTGCTCGTGCTGCACGGCCACTACCCGGACGCGCCCGGCCCCCGCACGCTCACCCTGCGACACCGGTCCGGCCTGTCCTACCTGCTTCCCATGGAGCGCTCCGGCGAGGACTTCTCGGTCCGCGTCGAGCCCGCCGCCATGGACCGTTTCGGTGAGCCCGTGCCGCTGGCATCGGGCACCTGGAACATGTCGGTACGCCACCCATCCGGCGAGATCGTCCCGCTGCGCATGGACCACGCCGCCCTGGCGGGCCTCGATGAGAAACCGCGCACGTTCGACGGACGCACGTACCGGATGATCTCGACGCGCTTCGACGTGCCCGTCGTCACCGTGGAGGAGGCCCGTCCGGCCGACGAACGTGGTGTCGCGGGCACTCATGTGCTGCGGCGCGTCTTCTACCCGGCGCAGCGCACGGAGCCGCTGACGGACGCGACCGTCTACGTCGTCAACGACGGGCGGCTCTACGCCGACAGCGTCCGCGCCATCTACGAGGAGCGGCTGCGGCGGGGCGACGACCGCGAGCACATCTGGATCGTCAAGGACGGCGCGTTCGTGCCGCCGGGCAACGCGACCGTCGTGCGCGCCGGCAGCCGCGAGCACCACGCCGCCTTGGCCAGGTCCCGCCACATCGTGACCAACTCGTTCCTGCCCGCCTGGTTCCGCGCCCGCGAGGACCAGATGGTGGTGCAGACCTGGCACGGCACCCCAGCCAAGATCATCGGCAATGACCAGCCCCACATGAACCGCGACCCCAAGCCACCGATCTGGCATCGCCAGGCGGCGGAGGTGCGCGGCTGGGACCTGCTGGTGTCGCAGTCGCCGTGGGCGACCCCCGTGTTGCGCAAGGCGTTCGGCTACAAGGGCGAGATCCTGGAGAGCGGGTTGCCCCGCAACGACGTGCTCAACTCGCCGGACCGCGACGCTCTGGCGGCCGCGGTGCGCGAGCGGCTCGGGCTGGCGGAGGGCAAGCGGGTGATCCTGTACGCGCCGACGTGGCGGGACTACGACCGCAAGAACGCCATGGTGAAGCTGGACCTGGCCAAGGCCCGCGAGGCGCTGGGCGCCGACCACGAGATCCTGGTCCGCGCCCATCCCATGCAGGCCATCCCGGCCGTCCCCGACATCGCCCACGACGTCACCACATATCCGGACATGGCCGATCTGCTGCTGGTGGCCGACGTCCTGGTCACGGACTATTCCTCGGTGATGTTCGACTTCGCGTGCACCGGCCGCCCGATCGTGCTCTATGGCTACGACCTGGCGAAGTATTCGTCGAAGCGGGGCATGTACTTCGACCTGACCGAGCAGGCGCCGGGCCCGGTGCTGTCGACGTCGGCCGAGGTGATCGATGCTCTACGGTCGATCGACTCGGTCGCCGCAGCACACGCCGACCGCTACGACGCGTTCCGCGCGACGTTTGCTCCCCGTGACGACGGCAAAGCCACCGCTCGGGTGGTCGACCACCTGTTCTCGTGACACCCAACCCCAAACCCGCCATCCTTTACGGTCGCCCAACGTCACCGCACGCGCCGTAGACCCTTGCCGTCTGTCATGGCCGGTCGTGAAGGCTCACGGGTTGCTCGCCGTGACGGAGCGTCTAGTTGACCGGCTCAGGGGTTACAACTGGAGGCCCGGGATGTCGCGGAGGAGGATCTGACGGGTGGGGTCGAACGTCGGCTCGCGGTCCCCAGGCATGTGGTCGAGCAGGAGATAGAGCAGGGACGACAAGGTGGTGCCGCAGACGATGTCGCCGTTGTCGATCAGCTTGCGGATCCCGGACATGGGGAGCCAGTCGATGCGGTCGGCCCGTGAAGGATCCGCGTGCGTGCCGACGTGCGTGGCCGATTCGGCGCAGTAGACGTGATGCAGGGCGTCGGTGAAGCCGTTGGCGGGTTGGACGGCGAGCAGCGGGCGCAGGAGGCCCGGACGCCAGCCGGTCTTCTGCTCGACCTCCCGCGCCGCGGCTGCCTGCGGCATCTCACCCTCGTCGACCTCCCCCAGCGGGATCTCCCACCCCCAGCTGTCGGTGATGAACCGGTGCCGCCAGATCAGCAGGACCCGGTCCTGCTCGTCGGTGACGACCGCCCCGGCCGCGGGTGCGGTGCGGACGAGGTGATGATCGAGATGCCGCCCGTCGGGCAGCTCCACGTCCGCGACCCGGACGTCCACCCGCGCGGCGGCGTACAGGGTCTTCTCGGAGTGGACCTGCCAGAACATGACCCTACGTTACAAGGACGCACGTTCCGTGCGCACCTCGCTTTCGCAGGTACCCCCCAGAGCGAGCGGTGACACGTGGATGTCGTGTGCGGGGAAGCCAGACTGCCGGACTGAGCCCGGGGGCCTTTTGCTTTGACGCCCCCGACCAGCGGGGCGGCCGATCGCGCGGGCGCTCGCGATCCTCAGGCAGGAAAACCGGGGGTTCGTCTGCCTTCTGGCCGGGGGCTGGCGCCCCGACTAAGAACGCGGGGAAGCCGTAGCCGGGGGCGTCTATGACGCCCGCTGCAACGGTCCTTCGTATGGGGTGGCGAGGTCTTCCCGCCACGCCTCTCGTATCGCCTCGGCCCGCTCCCGCGCCTTCTCAGGCCTCTGGAACTCTTCAGATCTGTAGGAAACGCCGGCACGCTCACGGGCGGACGCCTCTGCCCGCTGCTCATTGCGGCGCCTCCTGTTCGGCAAGCTTGTTCGCCAGCTCGTCAATGTCGCCCGCGCGCAAGACGTTGACTAGATGGCCGTCCAGCTTGGCAAGGTTCTCGTGTCGCCACGCGTAGAGAACATCAGGCACGTCAGTACAGATTTCCCATGCGTTCCCGTACACCGAACGCAGCTTGTCAGCCTTCCGCAGCTCATCACGGGTGATCACGCCGCTACCCCCGCGTTCTGCGCCACGAGACGGGCGATACGGCTCGGCAGGCACGCCGGCACGACCTCTACCCTGTTGGCCTGCGGCTCGTTCTCGGGGCCGACGCGCGCCAGCTCGACCATGTAGCTACCGGAACGGGGACCGATGCTTATGGTCGCAACTTTCCAGCCCGCATCCGCGTAGATGATCAGCTGCGGCGGATACCAAAGCGTCTCAGCGAAGGGATCGGGTTTGGTCTCGCACCGGAGCACGAGGCGCTTGATCAGTTGCGCATGGACACTTACGGCGGTCAGATGCTCTAGAACCCGATCTAGGGCGGCGTTCTGTGCCGCCGCCTGCTCCTCCGGTATCGGCTCGCCTAGCAGGTAATCGGCTGATGCGGTTGTATGCGTAACGCCCATACCTTTGACGGTAGGAGCGCGTGAGCCTCACCCGCACCTTTGAGGGCGTCCACAAACAATCGGATCTCAAGGTAGCCCTGACCTGCGCACTTTTACGGATCTCAAGTGATTGCCCATCGAAATGGGTAATCTAGCGTTGAGCCGATGAGGAGGCCAAGGATGCCTACCCGACGAGGAATAGAGGAAAGCCCGCAAGCACAGGGGCGCAAACTGGCACGTATCGGGCGAGAATTGTGGCAAGAGGCAGGTTCTGTCAAAAAGGCCGCAATAGAGCTACTCAATCAGCACCCGGACATACCTAGCCTTCAGGCTTACCGCTACGTGTGCGGGCTTTCTCAGGTGCAAGCGGCTGATAGGTACAACCAGGTGACAGGCAATCAGACCAGCTTGGGCGGTACAACAATCAATGCCTGGGAGACCTGGGCACGTGAACGTGGCGGAGCGGGATCGCCTCCAAGCTTCTCAAGCCTGCTGGTCCTTGCCACTGCATACGGCAGTGGTCCTCTTGGCGTGGCAAATGAGCACATCGCTCCCATTGATCTGGTGGCGGAGGCATATGAACGTCTCACACCAGAAGATCAGCTCTCGCTTAGGAGGTACGCGGAGGCCGATTCGTCCACCGTGGGGGAGGAACCGCAAGCAGACCCCAGAGGGCGCCAGGCCAGGTCAAACGGACAGGTGAACGCCGCTAAAGAGAGCATCATCGGCGCGGACTTCAACCTTGTCGTCCCCACCATGGAGTTCGGCAGCCCAGACAGATGGCTCTATACCCTCCCCAACCCCAGACCGGGGCAGCTGCTTAACCAGGGCTGGGCATCGTTCGGCTACGGGATCGAGCGGCTCATTCACCAGATTAAGAACGTGGGGCGCCGGCTAGACGTCGATGCGTGCTTCGGCATCAACGAGGCCGGCCTCGTCATGGCAACCTTCCTTGCATCCGCCCAGTTCGGGCGCTGCCCCATCGGCTACCTCAAGTGCAACAAGAGCCGCGACTTCATCGAGCTCGATCAGGCATCCATGTGCCCGCACCTACCAGACGCGCCCTCAATCATCTTGTGTGACTTCGAGGTCAAGCACGCCGATGTAGTTGGCTTCATTACGCGAGAGATCAGAAAGCGTTACCCGGGTGCCGAAATCTACTTCGCTGTCTTTGGCGCGATGACGAAGGAACGGGACCTTGAGGTAGCGCGCTTTGACGATCTCACTGGCGCGGGCATCATGCGGGCTGCGGACTTCAAGGCCGTGTTCATCGCCGCGACGATGAGCCCTCCTGGGATCGAGCCACCCCTAGAGCTACGCTGACGGCACGGAGGTGCGTCGTGACATCCCATCCCCCTCTCTTCGGCATTGCTCACCAGCTCGCGGGGCTCGTGGCGACGGTGATCCGCGAGCTTCGGCCGCGGCTTATCGAGGCTGCACTGTCGGGCAACCGTTCAGAGAGCCGAAATACCCGACACTCCGACAACTTCCTGTCCAAGTACGACCTTTGGATGCATGAGCGCTACCGGGAGTTGCTGACCGAGATCATCCCCTCGTACGTCTACGCCTCTGAGGAGGCAGACCCCCAAGTCATCGGAGATGATCCGGAGCCGGACCTTTGCGTCCTGGTGGACCCACTCGACACGAGTGAGATGGCAGTTCGAGCGCTATACGGCTACACGCATGTCCTGATCTACTCGCGGAGCCTCGCGCGTCCGATCGCGGCCGTAGTGGGCGACATCTTCCATCACCTACAGATCTACGCCGCGGCCCGTGACGATGACGGCCAGGAGCGTGCCTTCGTCATCACCCAGGACGGGACTCCTCACGCCCTACGGCTGGACCGGTCGACGCCGCTGGGGGAGTCCCTCGTTACGAACTTCTTCATGAAACCCAGCGAGCGCTTCATACCGCTCGCACAGCAAGCCGGACTGATGGAGGAGTTGAGCCGCCCAGCGGCAGACGGGGCAAGGCGAGGCCGTATCGGCGTGGACTTCGGATCGATCGGGCTATGCCACATCGCGGCGGGCTTCAGTGATGCCATGATCGAGTTTGCCAAGGGCTTCGCCACGTGGGATCTCGCTCCTGGTCACTACATCCTTCAGGCGGCGGGTGGGACGGTCCTGGATCTGGAAGGCCGTCCCATTCCACTGGACTACGGATTTGGCACTGTGGCCGACATCACGAAGGCCATGGAGGACCGATACAAGTTCGTCGCCGCCTCCAGCCTGCCTCTGGCCCGAGACATCCTGTCTGCTATCACCTTCAGTTGAAGAGGTTGTAGATGAGGAAGAGGCCAGCCACGGTCGAAGCCAGATATCCCAGGATAGGGCCGGCCACGGCTACGCCATCGCCGCGGCGAACGCCGGCCCGGATCTCAGCTGAGTCGCCTGCTCAGGATGGATGCGGATAGGCAAGCAATAGGGACGCACCTGGGCACTCGTGGGGCGTCCGGCCAGTGGCCTGCTTGAGTGGCCAAGCTCCTGAATCGTGCCTCCAGTCCTCCTGCGGACAGCAGCTCGGCGATGCTGCGTGACAAGGTATCGGCGCTTGCCGACCTGGCGGTTATTCCACTCGGCGTACGATGCTCCAAACCGCGCGGTGTGAGGACGAGAACAATGAGCGGCCCGCGTGCCTATATCGAGAAGAATCAGTTCGACGGGCCCGCCGTCGTCGTGTGGCAGGACGGTCGCATCACGTACTACTACGCCCAGGAGGCGCGATGCGCCGCATCTGGCGTAAAGGGCCCGCGAGACTAACTCTCTAAACGCCTAATCGCAGACGGTTCGATGACGAAAAATCCGTCATGGGCGGTACACGCGCCAGGCGGTTGGGTAAGAGTAGAGATCCGAGGGACGGGTGGTTTGAGATTAGGCGGATAATCTGTGCCGCCCGCCGTAAATAATGCACCCTCGAGGATCTGTCCAACTTGGGGAATTTCGATGCCTCGTTTGCCGTCTGGTGCTCGGACCGGTTTCGTACCCTCGGGCCATAGGGGAACTAGCGTCCTGAATTGCCGATAGTGATCGCCGTGTCTCGTAACCACAAGGCAGGACTCACTTTCCACCCATTCAAGCCGTGCCGTCAACGGCATCAAGGTGGAGTAGAACTCCCCCTGATATACAGCGATGGCCGGGTCGGTGCCAATAACGGCGTGGCATACCTTGTCCGACGGGCACGGTTTAGGCGGGGCGGCCGCGGATGATCCGCTTCGGCGGGCGTCTGCGGTGCAGGCCACTAAACTCACGGCCGCAACAAGCATCGCAGCGATTGCGGATAGTCGTCTCACGGAGACAACCCCTTCTGGCGAGGGATGGCTGGACCGCCCTATAAGACCGCGGTCCAGCCCTCTACGCTACTCCTTGCCCCTCTATTCTCGGTTCCAAATCCTGTAGCCGAAGGCATCGCGGTACACCGTCACGTGGCTGTACGCGCAGTACAGGCCCGTCTGGCCCACGAGCGCGCCCTGTCCGACGACGATGCCATATGCGGTGAAGCCTGCCGACGGACCTCCCATGAAGGCCGGGCCACCGCTGTCACCATGGTCACACTCGGTTCCGGCGGGCTGGTCGGTGACGAAGAGATTATCTGCGGTGCCGTTGGACCAGTTGGTTCTCTGTACAGTGCCGCAAGTGGTCCCGGTTTTCTTCCCCCACTTGCATACGTCATCACCGACCCACTGAACGGGATCCTCGGCATCCACATATGCCTTCTGGTTGGAGCTCCAGTAGAAGGTCCGGGTGAGCGTCAGACCGCCCCGGGTGTACAGCGCAGCTTCACCGTAGGCGCAACCCAACCAACATGAGTTGGTCAAGCTGATCCCGGTGCAGTTGCCGCCATCGATGGAATAGTTGCAGTATGTCCTCGTCGATGCGCCGTTAGCGCAGTGCCCAGCCGTGCCATGGCGCCGCGTCTCATAATCCCAGGTGGCTACCACGTTGAAGTTGGACGTGCAGTCTCCCAGATTCCCCCCACCCCGAATGTAAGGGTCCGCGGCAGAAGTGGAGACCGAGGCGGAGGTACCGGGCCGTCCGGCCAATTCGCGGTCGCCGCTGGATCAGTCTTTGCCTTCTGCGCGATGTAAGCGTCCACGGCCTGCTCCAGGGAGATCCCCTTGCGGGCCGCGTCCCGCTTGAGTCTTTCCAGTGTTGGGCGGTGGACTTTCGATTGCCCCTCAGCGGCCAGCACCACGGTTTCGGTCCGAGCAGGGGATGCCGCAGCGGGAGAACCTGCGAGGCTAAACGCCGACAACGGCAGTAGTAGCGCCACGATGGCCAGGAACGTTACCCGCCTTGCAGCTGTCCCATCTGGTAACCCTGAAGAACTTTCCGCCATTTTACCTCCACATACTTGAGGGGTTTCGGCGGCAAAGTTAACACGATCTTTTGCTCTGAGTAAGGCTTGATTTCCTTGTAATTCTGTGGGGCGGGTGATGCATCTGGACAGTCGCTCTCCGCAGGCTCCTGGGGCGATCGCGTGGCCGAGCAAAAAGCTATGCTTGCTCGCATTTCGGGGACGCTGCAGTCTGGAAGATGAAGGCCCTGGCCCGGACGATGCGCGAGGGTAGCCCTCCGTTCACGTGGTGATCCAGCGCGCACGCTGCGCAAGCTCATACCGGTCGGGTGGCCCACAGATCCGGACGTAAGCCTCTCGGCTTATCCGGCTCCTGTCATCCAGCTCGTGCCGGCACTGATCGCCTGAGCGCATTCCACTTCCAGTGCGCGAAGAGCCCCGGATGAGATTTCATGATCTTCTTCAGGGTCTCCCACGCCCGACGTGGAGATCGCCGCAGGTGTTTGTACTTCCGTCTGGCCCACCGAACCAGGTACTGATCGATGTGTGACAGCACATGAGCAGCCCCTGAAGGGCGAAAGCGCCCGAAGTAGGCAGCCCACGGCCCGGCCTTGACGTTGATCAGCTTGGCAATGTCTTTAAAGCCGGGTCTCCTTTCCAGTCTGCACGCGATATATCGCGCTATGTCTGGAAAGGTACGGGCGGCGTGTCGTCGGAAAAGTCGGGATTGGCGCAGGTACGGTAGGCGGATTCGCGTGGGGAGACCGGGCAAGTCGGCACGATCTACCCCTGTGGTCTGGTGGAATCTAGGGTTGTGAGTGGTCAGACCTGGCGGTTGGTGCGGCGCGGCAACGGCGGACCTGTTGTGCCCCCTGTGCTCGACGAGCACCAACGTGCCGTGGTCGAACACCAGAGCGGACCCCTCCTCGTTCTCGCAGGTCCGGGCACCGGCAAGACCACCACGATCGTGGAGAGCGTGGTGGACAGGATCGAGCGCCGCGGCCTGGACCCCGAGCGGGTGCTCATCCTCACCTTCAGCCGCAAGGCCGCCGAGGAGCTGCGCCAGCGCGTCACCGCACGCCTGCGCCGCACCACCCGCACCCCGCTCGCCCTGACCTTCCACTCCTACGCGTACGCCCTCCTGCGCCGCGAGTCGATCCTCGAGGGCAAGGCCCCGCCACGCCTGCTGACCGGACCCGAGCAGCTGCTGGAGATCAGGCGGCTGCTGCACGGCGAGCTGGAGAGCGGCGGGCTCGACTGGCCGGTGTCGCTGCGCGAGCCGCTCAAGACCCGCGGGTTCGCCGAGGAGCTGCGGGACTTCCTGTCGCGGGCCAACGAACGCGGACTCGACGGCGAGCGGCTCGTCGAGCTCGGCCGGCGGCACGGCAGGGGCGACTGGGTGGCGGCCGGCCGGTTCGCCGAGCGTTACCAGGACAGGTTCGACCTCGACCCGGAGGAGACCTACGACTACGCGGAGCTGATCGGCGCCGCCTCCGCGCTGCTGGCCAGGCCGGACGTGCGCGAGCGCGAACGGGCGGCGCACGACGTGGTGTTCGTGGACGAATACCAGGACACCGACCCGGCGCAGGAGCTGCTGCTGGCCCAGCTCGCGGGCGACGGGCGTGACCTGGTGGCGGTGGGCGACCCCGACCAGTCGATCTACGGGTTCAGGGGCGCGGACGTTCACGGGATCATGAAGTTCCCCGAGCGGTTCAAGACCCTCGACGGCCAGGACGCGCCGGTGCTGGCGTTGCGCGTGTGCCGCAGGAGCGGCGCCGGCCTGCTGGAGGCCTCGCGCAGGGTCGCCACCCGCCTTCCTGCGGGGCCGGGAGCCGGCCACCGCGACCTGGTCCCGCTGCCGGACACGCCGGAGGGCGACGCACGCGTGCTGCTGGCCGACAGCACCAGCCAGGAGGCCGCGATCGTCGCGGACACGCTGCGGCGGGCCCACCTGATCGATGGCGTGCCCTGGCACCGGATGGCGGTGCTGGTGCGTTCGGCCAGGCGGCAGGTGCCGCTGCTGCGCCGGGCGTTGACCAACGCCGGGGTGCCGACGATGATCGCGGGGGACGAGGTGCCGATCGCCCAGGAGCCCGGGGTACGCCCGCTGCTCACCCTGATGAGGGTGGTGCTCGACCCCGCCCACCTCGACGAAGGGGTGGCCGAGGAGCTGCTGACGGGCCCGCTCGGTGGCACCGACATGATCGGCGTGCGCCGTCTCCGCCGGGCACTCAAGATTGCCGAGAACGAGGCGTCCGACGCCGGCGAGGCACGCTCGTCGGGCGAGCTGCTCGTCGCGGCCGTGCAGGACGTCCGCGAGCTCACCAGGATCGAGCCCCACGTCGCCGTGCCGGCCGAGCGGGTGGCCAAGCTGCTGGCGGTGGCCAGGGAGGCGGTACGCGAGCAGGGCACGGCGGAAGACCTCCTATGGGCCGTGTGGCACGCCAGCGGGCTGGCCCAGCGCTGGACCGAGCTGAGCATGTCGGGCGGCTCCAGGGGCGCGCAGGCGGACCGCGATCTGGACGCGGTCGTGGCGTTGTTCGACCATGCGGCCAGGTTCGTGGACCGGATGCCGAAGGCGGGCCCCGAGGTGTTCATCGACGACCTGGCCGCACAGGAGATCCCCGGTGACACGCTGGCCGACCGGGCCCCCGACGGCGACGCCGTACGCGTGCTCACCGCCCATCGCTCCAAGGGCCTCGAATGGGACGTCGTGGTGGTCGCCGGCGTCCAGGAGGGGGTCTGGCCGGACCTGCGGCTGCGCGGGTCGATGCTGGGCGTGGAGGACCTCGTCGAGGTGGTCGAGGGCGCTCAGCCGAACGCCGCCTCGCTGGCCTCCAAGCTGCTCGCAGAGGAGCGCCGGCTGTTCTACGTGGCCGTCACCAGGGCCAGGCGCAGACTGGTGGTGACGGCCGTGGGCGGTGAGGACACCGACGAGCGTGCGTCCAGGTTCCTGTCGGAGCTGCTGCCTGGCGCGGTGGAGACGGCCACGATGGACGACCGGGCCCGCTGGCTGAACATGCCCGCCCTGGTGGCGGACCTCCGCAGTGCGGTGACAGACCCAACCAAACCCCGAAGACTCCGGCAGAGAGCGGCGCAGCAACTCGCCCGCCTCGCCGCCGCAGGCGTCCAGGGCGCCCACCCCAACGACTGGTACGCCCTCACGCCCATCTCCGACGACCGCCCCTTGAGCTGGCCCGACGGCATCGTGAGCATCTCGCCGTCGGCGGTCGAGAGCTTCACCAAGTGCGGCCTGCGCTGGCTCCTGGAGACCGCCGTCGGCGCCGCCGGCACCAGCACCGCGCAGGGCCTGGGCAACGTCATCCACGCCCTGGCCGTGCTGGCGAACACCGACCTGCCCAGCGAGGACCTCCTGGGCGAGCGCCTAGACCAGGTCTGGCACGAGCTCGACTTCGGCGGCACCTGGTACAACCGCAAGCAGCGCCAGGTCGCCGAGCAGATGATCGGCAAGTTCCTGCGTTGGCAGAAGGACAACCCGCGCGAGCTGAAGGCCATGGAGGAGTCGTTCACCGCCATGGTGTCGGAAGGCGTGCAGATCAAGGGCCGGGTGGACCGCGTGGAGAGCGACGACCACGGCCGCGCCGTGATCATCGACCTCAAGACCGGCGGCTCCAAACCGAAGGCCGGCGAGATCGACCGCCACCCGCAGCTCGGCGTCTACCAGCTCGCCGCGCTGCTGGGCGCGTTCGCCCGGCACGGCATGACCGAGCCGGGCGGCGCCGCGCTCGTCCAGCTGGGCAAGGCCGGCGGCAAGAACGACGCCCTGGAGCAGGGGCAGCAACCGCTGAGCGAGGACAACAACCCGGGCTGGGCCGGCGACCTGGTGGACACCGTGGCCACCGGCATGTCGGGCCCGTTCTTCCAGGCCAAGGTCAACGACGGCTGCCGCACCTGCGCGGCCAGGGCGAGCTGCCCGGTCAACGACAACGGGGGCCAGGTGTGCTGACCCCCGTCGAACTCGCCGGCAAGCTCGGCATCCTTCCCCCCACGAGCGAGCAGGCCGTGGTCATCGAGGCCCCGCTCGAGCCGATGGTGGTCATGGCCGGCGCGGGCTCAGGCAAGAGCGAGACCATGGCAGGGCGCGTGGTCTGGCTGGTCGCCAACGGCCTGGTCAAGCCGGAGAACGTGCTGGGCCTGACCTTCACGCGCAAGGCCGCCGCCGAGCTGGCCACCCGGGTCAGGGAACGCCTCACCGGACTGGCGGAGGCGGGTCTTGTCGAGCCGGGCGCGCTCGACAACGAGCCGACGGTCTCCACCTACCACGCCTACGCCGCCCGCCTGGTCACCGACCACGCGCTGCGTGAGGGCCTGGAGCCGACCATGCGCCTGGTCACGCCGGCCGTGTCGTGGCAGCTCGCCTCGCGGGTGGTGGCGATGTACGACGGGCCGATGGACAAGATCGAGCTGGGCCCGCCGTCGGTCACCGCTGCCGTGCTGGAGCTGGCCGGCGAGTTGTCGGAGCACCTGCGTACGCCGGCCGACGTCCGGCGGGTGGGGGAGTGGCTGCGCGAACGGCACGACGTGCTGCCGGGCAGGAAGACGCTCGCCCAGCGCAAGCCGGTGGACGTGCACGCCGCGAGGGAGCAGTTGCTGCCGCTGGTGGAGGCGTACGAGCGGCTGAAGCGGAGCCGGGAGGTCATCGACTACGGCGACCAGATGGCGCTGGCCGCCAGGATCGCCGCCAACCACAAAGAAGTGGGACAGATCGAGCGCGAGCGTTACGCGGTGGTCCTGCTCGACGAGTACCAGGACACCAGCCATGCCCAGCTGGTCCTCCTGCGCTCGCTGTTCGGCGGCGGCCACGCGGTCACGGCCGTGGGCGACCCGTGCCAGTCGATTTACGGCTGGCGCGGCGCCTCCGCAGGCAACCTTCGTCGTTTTTCCCGAGATTTCCGAACAGGCTCGGGGGATCCGGCCCCCGTCCGCCAGCTCAGTGTCAGCTTCCGCAACGGCGACCGCGTCCTTGACGTGGCCGCCCGCGTCCAGCTCCCGCTCCGCATGGAGGCCCGCGAGGTCCCCGTCCTCGTCCCCGGCCCCAACCGGGTCGACCGGGGCCGAGTGACCTGCGCTTTCCATGAGACCGCCGAGGACGAGGCCAGGTGGGTCGCCGACGGCATCGCCAAGATCCTCGGCCAGCAGGTCGCCCCCGACGGCCTGCCGTGGGGCGAGAAGGAACGCAAGAAGACCCTCGCCATCCAGCCGCAGGACGTCGCGATTCTGGCCAGGAAACGCTCACAGTTCCCGGCGCTGCGCCGGGCGCTGGAGGAACGTGACATCCCGGTCGAGGTGGTCGGCCTCGGCGGCCTGCTGACCGTGCCCGAGGTGAGCGACATCGTCGCCACCCTCCGCGTCCTGTACGACGCGACCGCCGGCGATGCGCTGGCCAGGCTGATGGCCGGGCCGCGCTGGCGGATCGGGCCCGCCGACCTGCGGGTGCTGGGAGAGCACGCCAGGCAGCTGGCCCGCGAGCTGAGCGAGAGCAACCGGGCGGAGGACCCACTCGACCAGGTGGTGGCCGACCTGGCCGAAGAGCGGGGGAGCCTGGTGGACGCCCTGGACGAGCTGCCGGACCGGGACGAGTGGCTGGAGTCGCTGTCGCCGCTGGCCCGCACCAGGCTCGTCGCCCTCGCCCACGAGCTCCGGCAACTCAGGGCGCACACCGCGCAGCCGCTGCCCGATCTGATCACGGAGGTGGAGCGCAAGCTCGGCCTGGACGTCGAGGTGGCCGCGCGCAGCGGCACGGCGAGCGCGTTCGCGGCGCGGGCGGACCTGGACGCGTTCCTCGACGCGGCGTCCAGGTTCGCGGGCGACGCCGAGGATCCGACGCTCGGGGCGTTCCTGGCCTATCTGCAGGCGGCCGAGAGCGAGGAGTTCGGGCTGGAGGCCGGTCGGGTCGGGGAGAGCAACAGCGTCAAGCTGATGACCGTGCACGCCTCCAAGGGCCTGGAGTGGCCGATCGTCGTCGTGCCGGGGCTGTCGCAGCTGGTCAGCTCGAAGGGAACGATCACGACGGGCAGCATCTTCCCCGCCACGCCGGTCATGAACAGCCGGTGGACGGAGAACCCCCGCAAGCTCCCGTACCCGCTGCGCGGCGACGTCGCCGACCTGCCCAGGCTGGGCGGGCTCAGCAAGGAGGAACTGGCCGGCTTCGACGAGCACGGCCGCGAGCGCGATCTGATGGAGGAACGCAGGCTGGCGTACGTGGCCGTGACCCGCGCCCACTACCAACTGATCGCCTCCGGCTACCGCTGGGGCACCGCCACCAAGCCGCTGGAGCCGTCGGACTTCCTGCTGGAGATCCGCGACACCGCCGACCGCGTCGCGTTCTGGGCCGGGGACGTGGCCGAGGGCGCCACCAACCCGCTGCTCGCCGAGCCCCCAGAAGCCGTCTGGCCGGTCACGCCCGAGGGCCTGCGGTACGAGTCCGTGCTCGACGGCGCCCGGCTCGTCGAGGACGCGCTGGCCGGCACGACGGCCGAGCCCGAGTCCGAGGACGACGAGCCGCTGCGGGCGTACGAGGAGGAGCGGCTGCGGGCCTGGGAGCGCGACACGGAGCTGCTGCTGCGCGAGCGGGAGCTGCACGTGCGCCGGCCGGCCACGATCGTCGAGCTGCCGGCGAAGCTGACCGTGTCGTCGCTGGTCACGCTGGCCACCGACGCGCGCGAGCTGGCCCGCAGGATCCGCCGCCCCGTCCCGGGCAAGCCCGCGCCGCTGGCCCGGCGCGGCACGTCGTTCCACAAGTGGCTGGAGACGCGGTGGGATCAGCAGCGGCTGATCGACGACCTCGAGTTGTACGACGAACTGGAAGAGGCGGACGTGCGCCTGGCCGAGCTGCAGGAGCGGTTCGAGCAGAGCGAGTGGGCCGATCGGCGGCCGGTCGACATGGAGGTGCCGTTCGAGACCATGATCGGCGACCGGCTGGTGCGCGGGCGGATGGACGCCGTGTTCGAGCTGCCCGACGGCGGTTACGAGGTCGTGGACTGGAAGACCGGGCAGCCGCCCAGGGGCAAGGCGGCCAAGGGGGCTTCGGTGCAGCTGGCGGCGTACCGGCTGGCCTGGTCGCACCTGGCCGGCGTGCCCCTGGAGAAGGTGGCCGCGGCCTTCCACTACGTCCGCGCCAACCGCACCGTGCGCCCCGTGAACCTGCTCGACCACGCCGGCCTGGTCGCGCTCATCGAGAGCGTCAAGCTCTTGAACTCCTCTCCACCGTGAACGGTGGAGATTCTTCCCGTCACCCTCAGGTGCGGGGGTTCGCGCTTCACCGACCCGGGCAACCCCGAGTCTCCACACGCTGTCACCGCCGTTCCGGCGGCCTAGCTGTACCGACAAGGACACGATCTCCCGATGGGCTTGGTTATCGCCTTCCCGTTCGATCACTCGAACCATACCCACCGTGGCCGAGACAGTGCAAGAAGTTACGGTCAAAGGCGCGCTCGTCCCCAGGGGGCACTCACGCGCGGGCCTTCACCTCCCGCCTGAAGGCGGGAGCACTGGCCCGCATCACGATAGATAGTGGAACGCCGGCTTCGGATGCATGAGGAAGTCGTGGTGCGAGATGTTCCAGGCGTAGGCCCCGGCCATCTCGAACACCACCATGTCCCCAACCCGAGCAGAAGTCGCGATTTTTCGGGCGAAAACGTCCTTCGGCGTGCACAGCTGGCCGACGAACGTGATCGGCTCGTCCGTCACGCCCGGCCCCGTGCCCATGGGCAGGATCGCGAACGGCTGGTCGTGGCCCTTGGTCACGGGCGTCCGCAGGTGGTGGGTGCCGCCCAGCACGATCGCGTACGCCTCGCCGCGCACCCGCTTCACATCCACCACCCTGGTCACGTAGTAGCCGCAGTACGCGGTCAGCGCCCGGCCCGGCTCGATCCGCAGCCGCCGCCCGCGCCGTAGCTCCGCCAGCCCGGCCCCGTACGTGGCCCAGTCGAACCTGGACTCCGGCGACTCGTATGACACCGCCATGCCCCCGCCCAGATTGACCTCCTCGTGGTCGTTGTCCAGCAGCGTCCCCGCCAGCCGCAGCAACTGGGCGGCGTCCAGCCCGCTGGCCAGGTGGGTGTGCAGGCCGCGCAGCCGTACCCGCTCACCGAACAGCGGCAGGCACTCCTTCACGCCTTCCTCGTCCATCCCGAACGGCCCGCTCATCGTGAGCGCCGCTCCCTCGACCGGCAGGTCGGGGTTGACCCTGATCAGTACGTCGGCCTCCAGCCCCGTGGCGAGGAGGCGGCGCAGTTCGTTCGGTGACTCGACGTGGATGCGGTGGTGCGGCAGCCGCAGCTCGGCGTCGGTCTTCCCGGGCCCGCCGAGCGCCACGGAAACACCCGGGAACAGGCCCGTGACGTGCGCGTGCTCGCCGCCTGACGACACCTCGAACCCGTCCACGTGCCCGGCCAGCACGCGCAGCAGCTCGGCGTCCGGGTTGGCCTTGACCGCGTAGTACAGCTCGATCCCCGGGAGCGCCTGCCGCACGGCCGCGACGTGCGCCTCCAGCGCGGGCAGGTCGTAGACGTAGGCAGGAGCGGTCAAGCCCGATGCGGCGTCCTGGACG
Source organism: Nonomuraea sp. 3N208 (assembly GCF_052245935.1). NCBI lineage: Bacteria > Bacillati > Actinomycetota > Actinomycetes > Streptosporangiales > Streptosporangiaceae > Nonomuraea > Nonomuraea sp. 3N208. The sequence goes on from NZ_JBQQBR010000057.1 coordinate 49,299, forward strand.
CGGGCGGGGATCATGCGAGCGGGTTCGCGATCGGGACGTAACCGGCGGCGCGGTCGGCCGCCCTGGCCCAGCGCACACCCAGGTTGGCCTTGGCAGGCAGCGGGGCGCCGGCCAGCAGGTCCGACAGCGGGAGCGGCCAGCCGAGGTCGGCGGCGAGCTTGGCGAGCAGGTCGCGGGCGATCCGCCACAACTCGCGCAGCAGTCCGTCGTCGGGCCCGGCCACGGTGGCGGCGATCTCGGTGAGGTGGTTGACGAGCAGGCAATAGACGACGCGGGCCCAGCCGCGCTCGGCGTCGTAGGTGAGGGCCCGCGCGACCTCGGGGCGCAGCCCGCCGAGGTCATGGCGGCCGGCGACGAGTTTGGTGCCCTCCAGGTCGCGGAAGACGGCCTGCGCGGGCATCCCGGCCGCGTCGAGGCCGACCAGGACGTTCTGCAGATGGGGCTCCAGTACGACGCCGTGCGCGAAGTACAGCTCCACCACGGGCAGCGCCACCGCGGACACGTACGCCGACCACCACGCCAGCGGTTCCCGTGCCGGGGCGTCCAGGGCGAGTGTTCCGGCCATGACCGGGGTCACGCCGGGGTCGCAGGCGGCCCACGGGCTCTGCCGGACGATCACGCCCAGGCCCTCGTGAAGCCGGGTGCCCAGGGCGGCCGAGCGGTAGCCGGGCTCGGGTAGCCAGCGGGTGGCGGGGTGCTTGGCCGATATTTCATCAAATATGGGCTTGAGTCGTGACGAGAGCTCCACAGCTCCGGCCAGCTCATACCAGGCATTCTTCCGAACACAGTTCGTGATCCGCACGTTCAGGGAGAACTTCAGGCAGGCCTCCGCTTCCGGGGCGTACACCGTCCGCACCGACGAAGTAGGCGCCACGACCGGCCCGGGTCCCAGATCGATCAGCTCGGCCCCGAACGCGGGCCGCAGGAGGTCGAGCTGCCATGGATGCGCCGGCAACAGCCGGTAACCGCCCGGAGCCCGGCCCATCCGTTCCAGCGCCGACATGTCGCCCTCCTCGGCCAGCACGTCCTCGCGCACGCCGAGCAGCCGGACGGGGAACGCGGCGTGCGCCTCGGGCGCGTACCGCAGCCAGCCGTCCCCGTCCCGCGCCTTGGGGCTCGGGTGGAACGGGTGCCCGTACACCAGGGCCTGCTCCGAGGCCAGCCAAGGATCGGCGGGTGGCTCGGCCCCGGCTCTGGCCCGCAGGATCGCCGCAACCGCCTCTCTGCTGGCCGCCACCTGCCCGGCGAACTCGGCGTTGTGCCCCTGCAGGCCGGCCTCGACCAGCCCGACCAGCTCATCGGTCGTCAGCGGCCGCCAGACGCCGTCCTGGAGCCGCTCGGGCGGGCCATCGAAGCGCAGCGCGGCGCCGCCGTACGTGCGGGCCCGCAGCAGCGTGCCCGCCACCCGCAACAGCAGGTACGGCGGCGCCGGCCACACCAGGCCGCGCGGCCCGGCCACCTCCCGCACGCAGCAGCGCAGCAGGGCCGCCAGCGTCGCCTCCTCGGCCAGGGCGGAGGGCGCGTCGATGACCAGTCCGTCCGAGCTCGGCATTCAAGCTCTCCTCAGGTAGTTGGGGCCGCTGGTGCCGTAGTACTTGTTGATGTCGCGCGCGCCGGAACGTTCCTTGGCCACCAGCGTCCCGGCCGTGATCATGGATTTGCCGGTCAGCCGGGCCGCGTCCAGGGTCCTGGCGCGCAGGAGCCTGGCCATGGGGTCGTCGCCGTACTCGGCGAGCGCCTCGGCGAGCGTGTCGCGTAGCAGGGCCGCGGCCTGGGCGTGCGGCAGCGCCCCGAACGCCACGGCCGCGGCGGCCAGGTGCAGCGTGATGGTCACGAACACGTCGGCGAGCGCGTGCGGGTCGTCGTTCAGCATGCGCTCGTCGGCGAACGCGGGCGCCTCGATCCCCGCGGCGCGCAGCCTCGCCGGGGACGCCAGCAGCCCGTCGTTGTCCTTGACCAGCAGCTGCATGCGGTCACCCTGGAAGACCAGGGCGAGGTTCTGCTGGTGAGCCTCCAGGGCGACGCCGTACCGCACGAACAGCCGCACGTTCCAGCGCAGCAGCAGCCGCAGATATGCGGGAATGACGTCGCCGACCGCGGTGAGCACGCCGGGTGCGTTGAGCGCGGCCACCGGCACGATCTTTCCCTCCGGCAGCCGCCTGACCATCCACGCGAGATACTCATGGCCGGCGTGCGCGTAGGTCTGCTCGTCGGCCAGCACCACATCGGGGTCGGCCAGCTCCCGCAGCAACAGCTCGGCCTTCGCCCCGTCGCCCAGAGTCCCCGGCTTGATCGACCGCCGATTCCGCACCCCGAGCGTGCTGATCGGCAGCGGCAGCTTGAGGTGCGTGCGGGGCCCCAGCTCGACGGTCCGCATGGAGAGCGTGGGCCGCACGGTGACCCGCGCCTCATCCAGCACCCGAACCCCGTCCACCTTCCGCACCTCATCCACCGTGAGCGGATGCACGGGAAAGAGCACCTCATCAGGACCGGCGTCCCACACCGCCGCGTCGGCGGGAAGGTGCGCGGCGGAGCCCGGCGCTAGGGCACGGCGCGGCACCACCGCCCAGCGCAGCTCGAACGAAGGCGCAAACTCCGGCGCATACGCCAGCAGGTCACCCTCCGACAACCCCAACCGCGCCCGCGACGTCGGGTAAACCGGATGATCCACAAAAGCCGCCAAAGCCTCATAAGACGGCCCCCGCCGAAGGACCTCAACAGCGTGCGCGTCGTGCAGCTCAAGCGCCGTCAACGCCGCCAGGCACTCTTCGAAGAAGGCCGCGACGCCCTCGGAATCGGCCGGATCTGCCACCTCCACCAGCGTCTCCAGCACCTGCTCCAGTCCCAGCCGCTCGTCCTCCGCCACGACGAAGTCCTGGAACAGCACGCCTGGCGCCAGCCGCACCCACCGCCCGTCCGCCAGCAGCATCCCCACGCCGTCCTTGGTCCTGGTGACGCGCGAGGCCAGCCCTCCGTAGTCCTCACGGAGCAACGCGTCCAGCACCCGGGCGGCCAGATAAGCCTCCCGATCGCTCATTCGATCACCCACGGGCGCGCGGCCCGGTACTCCTCCACGACCGCGTCCACCCGTACCCGATCCGGCCCGACCGCCCGGATGACGCCCAGATAGTCCCGGTTCGTATGGGTGAGGGAAACGACGTCGCCCACGTGCCGCAACGGCCGATGCCACAGCCGCACGTCACCGCGCTCAACGAATTCGAACTCCGGTGTGGCCTTGATCGTCCCCGCCCGGTCGGCCACGACGCTGACCGCGCACCCGTGACGGGCCACGGAAGGCACGGCAGGCATGGTCGGCAACCGCTCGCCGAGATGCACCCGCAGGATCCACTCGAACAACGGCACTCCGAGCACGTCCCCCATCAGGAAGTCGCAGTGATCCCCGATCACCCGATAGTTCACCTCGATGACGCGGGGCCCATCGGCCGTGAGCACGTACTCGGTGTGACACGCCCCGAATCCCACCCCCAGAGCCCGCAGCGCCGTCAGCACGTGCTCGTCATCCGGCTGCGGCACCCAGTCCAGCCGCTCCTCGACGAAGTACGGCAGCGCGCCCAGCGTCGTCTCGAATCCCCCGAGCACCCGCACCTCGTCGCCATCACCCAGCGTCTCGAGTGTCCGCAGCGGACCTTCGAGGTACTCCTCCACGACCAGCGCCTCACCCGGCCGCCGCCTCCTGACCGTGGCCACGGCACCGGCCAGGTCGCGTTCGACGAGCATGACGTCCTCGCTGGCCACACCCTCCCGGGGTTTCAGCACAACCGGGTAGGGCAGGCCGTCAGGCACCGGGTCGCCGGGCGCGAGCCGTACCGACCTGACCTGTTCGACCCCCGTCTCGACGAGCTTGCGACGCATCAGGAACTTGTTCTTGGCGGCCACGCACGCCCGCCAGTCCTTGCCAGGCAGCCCGAAGTAGGCGGCGGCCAGCGCGGTCTCCGCCTGTAGGTGGTCGGAGTTGGAGAAAATCGCGCCGGGCCTGCCGAGCCGCTCGATCGTGTCGATCAGGGCACGTGGGTCGCGTACGTCGCACGCCACCGCGTCCGGATGCCGCTCCGGCCGATCCGTCAGGATCGTCACCTCACAGCCCAGCGCGCGGGCCGCGGGCAGGAAGCCGTCCGTCACGGAGTCGGTCGGCTTGAGCGCGGTCAGGTAGAGCCGCAACGCGAAGGCACCCCCGGGGATCAGGTAAGGCTAACCTAACTGCTCGATCTTAGCCGTACCGAGATCACTCCGGGACCCGGATTCCCTAATCAGGGGCTAACCGCAAGGTCATAGGATGACATGGGATTTGGGAGGGGGCGGCCAGTGGAGACGACCGCGGAAGAGCAACTCATCGGACCCTTGCTTCTGGCGCGCGGCACCATTGACCGGTCCTCGGCGCTGCGTGCCGACGAGCGGTGGCTGGAGCAAGCGTGGTCCGACCCTACGACCAGGGTGCTGGTGATCAACGACGGTCACACGCTGGTGCAGCGGATCGGCGACGAGGTGCGGGCCGTGCTGTACGGCCCCGCCGACGCGCCGCCCGGGGAGCGTTATCTGCTGGGAGTCGAGGACGGCGTCGCCTATTTCGCGGTCGCCGCGCCGCTGCCCGGTGTGCCGAAGGGCGAGGTCAACGGCCGCGTGACATTCGCGATGACGCTGAGCGACGCCCCCGAGGGCCGGCCGGTGGCGGCCGGGCTGCGCCAGGTCGGCGGCCTGCTCGGCGACCGCGACGCGGGCCTGTTGGTCTACGCCGTGGCGCTGGAGGCCTGGCACGCGACCCACGAATACTGCCCGCGCTGCGGGACCCGCACCGAAGTCCAGGCGGGCGGTCACATCCGCGTCTGCCCGCAGGACGCCAGCCAGCACTTCCCGCGCGTCGACCCCGCCGTGATCATGCTGGTCCGTGACGAGGCGGACCGCTGCCTGCTCGCCCGCGGTCCTCAATGGCCGAAGGGGCGGCTGTCGATCCTGGCGGGGTTCGTGGAGCCGGGGGAGTCGCTGGAGCACGCCGTCGTACGCGAGGTCGCGGAGGAGGTCGGCATCACCGTCATCAATCCCCGCTACCTCGGCAGCCAGCCGTGGCCGTTCCCGCGCAGCCTCATGCTCGGCTTCTTCGCCGAGGCGACCTCGACCACGCTCACGCCCGACGCGGAGGAGATCGCCGAGGCACGCTGGTATTCGCGTGAGGAGCTGGCGGCGGCGCTGGAGTCAGGCGAGCTGCGCCTGCCGCCGCCCGTGTCGATCGCCCGCCGCCTCATCGAGACCTGGTACGGCGGCCCCCTGTCGGGCGACTGGTAGCGCGATTTCGCTTTGCGTGATTCCATGAACACGAGGCGTCAGGGAAAGGGTAAAGTCATGCCCATGAATGAAACACACATGCGAGAGCTCATGGAGCTCGAGCGGCACAAGCTCGCCATCCAGTTCGCGGCTGTCGAGGTCGCGATCGACGACAAGATCCAGCTTCAGACGAAGAAGATCGTCGATGTGGTGAGCGGGGCGATCTCCGCAGCCGTGGCCCAGCTCAAAGAGGACAACATGGTGCGTGACGTCGGGCTCAAGACCCACCTCGGCGTCATGAAGGGACAGCTCACGGCGGAGATCGGGCACGTTCGGACGGAACTCAAGGCGGACATCGCCCGTCTCGAAGAGAAGATCGACAACCACGCCCACTGATCTGAGGACCTGAGTGACCTTAGCACCCAGGTCCTCGCGGCCATGCTAATTCACGAGCCCCCTGCCCTCCCGGCCGGGGGCTCGTGTCATACCCGAGAAGGTCAGGCCGCGCTCTCCAGCAGCAGCTTGACCTCCCCGACCGACGGATTGGTCCGCACGACCCGCCCATCCGGCGTCTCGATCACCACAGTCGGCACGGTCTGGTTGCCGTTGTTGACGCTCATCACGAATTCGGCCGCCGACGGGTCACGCTCGATGTCGACCTCGCGGAAGCTGATGCCCTCGCGGGTCAGCTGGGCCTTGAGCCGCTTGCATGGGCCGCACCAGGTGGTGCTGTAGACGGTGAGCGCCATGTTGGGGGATCCCTCCAAGGTCAGGAAGACAGACGCTCCGTGCAACAACGCGAAGTGCGTGGTTAATCCGCGAGCTTCGTGAAGCTACCCGATGCGCTCGGCGATCCACGTCTGCACGCGCTCGGCCACGCCGGGCTCGCGGTAGAGAGGCGCGCTGTGGTTGGCCCCCGGCTGGGTGAGCACCGTCACCGGCACGCCCACCTGGCCGAGCATCTGCTTGAGCAGCATGCTCTGCGCCGGCGGCACGAACTCGTCCTGCGCGTGCACGGTCAGCACCGGCGCGTCGTGGCGGCTGGCGTGCCAGGCCACCTCCATGCTGGCCCAGACTCGCGAGCACTTGCCCTTGGGGGCGCAGCCGCCGGCCAGGCGGATCGCGGACTCGCGGAGCTTGCGCTTACTGGTGTCGGTGGTGTCCTCGCCGTCGGAGTAGGCCCGCAGGGGCGAGATGATCGGCGACACGCCCACCACGCCCTTGAGGCCGCCGATGCCGTCGCCGTAGGTGCCGACGGCCGCGGCGATGTGGCCGCCCGCGGAGAAGCCGACGAGCACGTAGTTGTTCGGGTCGAACGCCCACCGGTCGGCGTGCTTGCGCGCCGCGGCGATCGCGGCCAGCGCGTCGGTGCGCTGGGCGGGCCAGGGCGCGTCGCCGGACAGGCGGTAGTTGAGATTGAAGACCGTGTAGCCGAGCTCGGCGTAGCTACGGGTGATCTCCTTCATGTACTTCTTGTCGCCGCTCGACCACCAGCCGCCGTGGATGAGGAAGACGCCGGGCCGCTGCATGCCGTCGGGGGTCCACCAGACGTCCATCTGCTGGCGCCGGTGGCTGCCGTACGCGACCGTCTCCGTGCTCAGGCCGCCGATGCCGTCGGAGTCGACCGGGTTGGTCACGGCAGGGGCGGGTGTGGGCTCCTTTGTCGTCGCGGTCGCGGCGACAGGTGTGAGCACCACGGCAGCGAGCGCAAGAGCGCCCACGTAAACCGCAGTTCGCACGGCCTTCCTTTCCCCCATGCAGATGGTCGGCCCCATTGTGGGGGAAGAGACCAGTTCTTTGCATCTCGTTGACTAGGAACATAACCCGGCAGGCATGTTGCCAGAATAAGGTCCTAGGCCGCCAGTACTGGGAAGATGAATGGGTGACGAATGTGGTGGACGACGTCCTGATGGGCCTAGACCCCGAGCAGCGTGCGGTTGCCGAGGCCGTGCGGGGGCCAGTGTGCGTGCTCGCGGGCGCGGGCACGGGCAAGACCAGGGCGATCACCCATCGCATCGCGCACGCGGTACGCAGCGGTGCCGTCGACGCGCAGAGCGTCCTGGCTGTGACGTTCACCACGCGGGCGGCAGGCGAGTTGCGCCAGCGGCTGCGCGCACTGGGAGCGCCCGGCGTGCAGGCTCGCACCTTCCACGCGGCCGCGCTACGGCAGCTCACCTATTTCTGGCCACGGGTGATCGGCGGCCAGGCGCCCTCGATCATCGAGTCGAAGTTGCCGGTGCTGGCGGAGGCATGCCGCCAGATCCGGAAAAATCCCGACCGGTCCGAGTTGCGGGACATCGCGTCCGAGATCGAGTGGGCCAAGGTCACGCAGATCGGCCCCGAGGACTACGTCGCCGCCGCGGCCAAGCACCACCGCACGCCGCCCACGCCGGCCGAGGAGATCGCCCGGCTCTACGAGGCTTACGAGCATCTCCGGCGCGAGCGTCACCTGGTGGACTTCGAGACCATCCTGGAGCTGACCGCGGCCGTGATGACCGAGCACCAGGAGGTGGCGGCGCAGATCCGCCAGCAATACCGCTATTTCGTGGTCGACGAATATCAGGACGTCAATCCGCTGCAGAAGCTCCTGCTCGACACCTGGCTCGGCGGGCGCGACGACATCTGCGTGGTCGGCGACCCCAACCAGACGATCTACTCCTTCACCGGCGCCAGCCCGCGCTATCTGACCGGGTTCGCGGTGGAGCACCCGCAGGCCGCCGTCATCAAGCTGGTCCGCGACTACCGCTCCACCCCGCAGGTGGTCGACCTCGCCAACCTGGTCATTGCCAAGAGCAGGTCGCCGCACCGCCTCGAACTGCTCGCCCAGCGCCCGGACGGGCCCAAGCCGGTGTTCGCCGACTACGACGACGAGCCGGCCGAGGCCGCTGGGGTGGCCAGGGCCATCAGGAAACTGCTCGACAAGGGTGTGGCGGCGCGCGAGATCGCGGTTCTGTTCCGGGTCAACTCCCAGTCGGAGGCGTACGAGGAGGCTCTGTCCAAGGCCGAGATCCCGTACATGCTGCGCGGCGCCGAGCGCTTCTTCGAACGCCCCGAGGTCCGCCAGGCGGTCGTCCTGCTGCGCGGCGCCGCGCGCTCGGCCTCCGGCGAGCCGCTGGCCTCCGAGGTGCACCACATCCTCGCTGGCGTCGGCCTGACCCCGTCCCCGCCCGGCGGCGGCAAGGCCAGGGAGCGGTGGGAGTCGCTGAAGGCCTTGGCCGACCTGGCGGAGGACGTGGCCGCGGAGGGCGGCGACCTGCCCGCGTTCGTCGCCGAGCTGGAACGCCGGGCCTCCGAGCAGCATGCCCCGCCCGTGGAAGGCGTCACGCTGGCCTCGCTGCACGCCGCCAAAGGCCTGGAATGGGATGCCGTGTTCCTCGTTGGTCTCACCGACGGCATGCTCCCGATCATCTACGCCGAGACTCCGGAGCAGATCGAAGAAGAACGCCGCCTCCTCTACGTCGGCATCACCCGGGCCCGCGAGCACCTGTCACTGTCCTGGGCGCTGGCCCGCGCCCCCGGCGGACGCAAGAGCCGCCGCCCATCCCGGTTCCTCGACGGCCTCACCGGCCGCACCTCCAGTCCGCCTCGCGTGGCACCGGCCGGCCGCGAACGCCGTACGATGGCCGCGCCCGTCAGCTGCCGGGTCTGCGCCAAGACGCTGGTGGCGGCGGCCGAGCAGAAGCTGGGCCGGTGCGCGACCTGCCCGGCGGACTACGACGAGGCGCTGCTGGAGCGGCTGAAGGCGTGGCGAACGGCCACGGCCAAGGAATCCAAGGTCCCGCCGTACGTCATCTTCACGGACGTGACGCTGCAGGCGATCGCGGAGCGGGCGCCGGCGACGGAGCAGGAGTTGCTGTCGATCGCGGGCATCGGCCGCGTCAAGATCGACCGGTACGGCGCCGCGGTCCTGTCACTCTGCCGCTCGTAACGGTTCCGAAATCCCGACAGGGAATCATCGGACAAGCCAGGCCGCATTTGGGACGAAAAGGGCGGCACGTCAAACTTGTCCATGGACCGGTAAGCATGAGGGGGACGGTGACGTGAACGAGGCGCTCAAGGAGCTGCTCGACCTGCTCGACCTGGAGCAGATCGAGCTGGACATCTTCCGGGGAAGGAGCCCCGAGGAGCGCATCCAACGCGTCTTCGGCGGCCAGGTGGCGGCGCAGGCCCTGGTCGCGGCCGGGCGTACGGTCACCGGCGACCGCAACGTGCATTCGCTGCACGCGTACTTCATCCGGCCCGGTGACCCGTCGATCCCGATCGTCTACAACGTGGAGCGCGTGCGCGACGGGCGTTCGTTCAGCACCCGCAGGGTCGTCGCGATTCAGCACGGCAAGGCGATCTTCACGATGTCGGCGTCGTTCCACGTCCTCGAGGAGGGCGCCGAGCACCAGGCGTCCGTGAGGCCCGACGTGCCGGACGCCGAGACGCTGCCCACGTTCCAGGAGCGCATGTTCGAGCTGGTCGGCGACCACCCGGAATTCCGCGACTGGCTGTCGCGGCCCCGGCCGGTGGACTCCCGGCACGCCTCGCCGCTGACCTGGGAGGCGTACAACAAGCCCGAGTTGCGCAGCGCCAAGACCAACGTGTGGTTCCGCTATGACGCCGAGCTGCCCGACGATCCGCTCCTGCACGTGGTGCTGGCCGCATACGCCTCCGACTTCACGCTGGTCGACACGATCCTGCTGGCGCACGGCATGGCCTGGGGCGTCTCGAACATCATGGGCGCTTCACTGGATCACGCCATGTGGTTCCACCGCCCCTTCAGGGCCGACGACTGGCTGCTCTACGCCCAGGAGTCGCCGTGGTCGGCTGGCGCGAGGGGGCTGGCTCGTGGTGAGATGTTCACCGCGTCGGGCGATCTGGTGGTCTCCGTCGTCCAGGAGGCCATGATCCGGCCACTGAAATAGGGCGACGAAGTTACAAAATCGCAGGTCGAAAATATGTTGCCCCTTCCCGGGTTCCCGGTTTAGGGTCATGGTCAAGCGAGTCGGACAGTCCTGTTCCGACGATCTCAGAGAGTGGAGGTGAGCCCCGGTGATCAGCATTCAGATGTCGGCCACGAAGTGGCTCGCTTCCGCATGCCGTGACGCGGTGAGGCTCAGCGATGGGCCGGCCAAGCTGCGGCACGAGAAGTCTGTCCGTAGTCAGGCCGCCGCCTTCTATGCGCGTGCCCACTTCGGCGCGGCTGTGCAAGGCGCTCCCGTCTACGCAGCACGTATCGAACTGCCGGCCAACCAGCTCACCAAGGGTGGACTGTGCGGTCCGCAACCCTGGAGGGATACACCGGTCATAACCTGACCGGCGACAGTAGCCCCCAGGCCGCGGATCCACAGACGGATCCGCGGCCTATTTGTTTGTCCGTGATCCCGACCACCTACGAGGTGCCCGACCAAGATCAAAAAAGATCGACAAAAGGAGAAGAAGATGGGGGCCAAGACGATCATGGACCTGATCGACGAAGCCAAGATCCCCTGTCGTACCGACCCTGACCTGTGGTTCGCCGAGTCGCCGGAGGACGTGGAGTTCGCGAAGGCGCTCTGCGGCGGCTGCCCGATCCAGAAGTCCTGCCTCGACCGCGCGCTCGAGCGCGAGGAGCCGTGGGGCGTCTGGGGCGGCGAACTGATCCTCCGGGGGACCGTCGTTCCCCGTAAGCGTCCGCGCGGGCGTCCCCGCAAGCACCCGGTCGCTGCCTGAACACCACGCAGCTTCTAGCCAGAAAGCGAAAGACCAATGAGAGCTCACGTGACGAGGAGTAACGCAATGTCCGATCTCATCCATGACCTGGTCAATGACCGAATACAAACCCTCCACCGGGAGGCGGAGGAGCAACGCCTCGCCCTGCGCGTCAGTCGCGTGCAGCGGGCGCGGCGAGAGGTCAGGAAGGCCAACGACCGCCTCCGCAAGGCCCTGGGCCGACAGTTCTGACCGGGGAGATCCTGCCGCCGGCGCAGGATCTCCCCGTGAGACCAGGTAGTTGAAGAGCCGGGCGCAACCCAGCGCCCGGCTCTTCCCCTTTCCACGGGTTAGGCGGTGGGCCGCACGTCCCTCCGCACCCCGCGGGCGGGCGAGACGGACTCCTCCTGCGCGGACCAGAGCCGCGCCCCCATCCACGCGACTCCGATCGCCGCCACCACCAGCCCGCTCAGATACACCGGCAGCGGCATCAGGTTCCGCAGCGACCCGGGAATCATCCCCACGGCGTACAGGCTCACGGCCACAACCGGCATCGCCCCGCTCCGGATCGCCGCCACGCTGAACGTCAGCACCCCCATCACCAGCACGACGGACGTGACCAGGAACGCCCGCCCCGTGCTTCCCGCCAGCAGAGCACTTACCGTGCCGCCGCCCAGGTAGGGGAAGACGAAATGAAGGATGTACTCGATGGCGAACGCCCCAGCCAGCCCTGCCGAGTTGAGTACGTAGCCGACGAGCCCGAGACTGCCCGCTGTACCCCGGATGTGCAGGTAGATCCCGGTGATCGCGAGTAAGCCGGTGAGAGCCGCGAACGGTGCGATGGCGTGCGTGAAAGCCGTCTCCGGCAGAAACCCCGCCCGCCTGGCTGAATTGACGACGAGCAGCAGAGCGCAGACGAACCCCGCCGCTCCGGTGACCCGATAGACCCGCATCTCGAAATGCCCCTTCCTTCGGTGATAACGCTCGTTATGATCCGCGTTATCGCCCGATATGGTGAGGGTGTGCCGAGAGACGTAAGCATCCCGAAAGAACTCGGCGCACTGCGCCAGGACCTGCTCGACGCGGCCATACGCGTCCTTCGCGAACATGGCGCGCTCCACCTCACCCTCCGCCGCGTGGCAGACGCCGCCGGAACCTCCACCATGGGCATCTACACCTGCTTCGGCGGCCGCGCCGGCCTCCTGGAGGCGATCTACCGGTACGGCTTCAGCATCCTCCACGAGGCGATGACCAAGTCGCTGAACGGCTCCACGGACCCGATCAGCCGGATCATGGCGGTGGCCTACGGCTACAGGCAGTTCGCCCTGTCCGATCCCGCCCTCTACGCCCTGATGTTCGAACGCCCACTTCCCGACTTCGACCCCTCGCCAGAACAGCGCAACGACGCCCTCAGCCTGACCTTCTCCCTGCTCACCGAGGCCACCCACGCGGCGGCCGAGGCCCATCTCATCCGCTCGATGGACCCCGTGCGCGCGGCATACCTGGTGTGGACCACGATCCACGGCCTGGTCAGCATCGAGCTCACGTGCTCGCTCCGCAGTCCGCTCCCCGGCTGGTTCCTGGACTCGCGCGAGGAAGGCGAACGCGTCCTCACCGACGGCGTCAACGCCCTCCTCTCGGGCCTCGCATAATGCATGTGCGCTCGTCTGCTCCCTCCCCGCAGATCAGCTCCCAAGGCGAGGAATTGACCGCGCAAGGCCTCAGATACCGCACGGCGCGAACCTCACCTGATCTCCGGCCATGCATCGCGAGCCTCGATGCACGGGTCGCGACACCGAAGTAGGCAGGAAACCGCCCCGCGCGCGCAGTCGTGACATGGCCCTGCGCTGCGGGCCATGTCACGGTCTGCGGTGCGGGTGTGACATCGCCACCGGGTGCGGGCAGGGGTGCTGCGCCCGGCGACGCCGGCCGCCTGGGATCGTGTCCTGGGTACAGGCGGGTCATCACCATCGGGCGCGGGCAGGTGGGACAGGCTCGTGGGCACGGGCGGGGTCATCACCACGGGCCGGGGAGGTGGCCGGGGTTGCAACCGGGCGCGGGCGCGGAAGCCCGTTAGCCGATTGCCAAGGGCTGGTCGTCGGGGTCGTCGGCGAAGCCGGGGACCCAGCGGATCACCTCGTCGCGGAAGCGGGCCGTAGTGCCCAGTTGGCAGAGCACGCCCACGCCTGCCGCATGCACCCGATGGATGAGCACGTACGACGCCGGCAAGTTGAGCTGACGCACCACGTTGCCGGGGCGCAGGTCCGTGACGCTGGCCGCCTGGGCCTGGAGCCACTCCCGGCTGAAGGTGAACTCCTCCACGGCCGTCGGCTCCACGTACGGCGCGAGGAAGGCACGCAGCGCGTCGGGGTCGATCTCGATGCCGCTTCGGATGAAGCCCTCCTGGCGCAGCCCCGTCACGACGGTTTCCATGTCGCCGTGGTTGAAGATGCGCATTAACTGCCCGAAGACCCTGGGGTAGCCATCAGGCAGGCGGTTGACCGCGCCGAAGTCCAGGACGCCGAGCTTGCCGTTGGCCAGCATGCGGAAATTGCCAGGGTGCGGGTCGGCGTGGAGCATCCCCACCCGAGCCGGCGAGCAGAACAGGAAACGTACGAAGAGCAAGCCGGCGTGGTCGCGTTCTTCTTTGGTGCCCTCGGTGATGATGCGCGACAGCGGAGTGCCGTCCATCCACTCGGTGACCAGGACCATTTCGTTGGCCGCGATCACGTCAGGGACGTGGAAATCGGGATCGCCGTCGAACTCGAGGGCGAAGGCATGTTGGGCCTCGGCCTCCCGGAAATAGTCGAGCTCCTCCGCGATCCGCTCACGCAGCTCCGACAGCACGGACTTCATGTCGAGGCCGGGCAGTAAAACGCCGAACAGCTTGCCCAGGCGGGCCAGCTGGGCGAAGTCGCCGAGCAGGGCCTTGCCCGCCCCCGGGTACTGGATCTTGACGGCCACCTCCCTGCCGTCGTGCCACACGGCCTTGTGCACCTGGCCGATGGAGGCGGCGGCGGTCGGCTGGTCGTCGAACGAGCGGAAATTGTCCCGCCAGTCGTCGCCCAACTGCTCCGTGAGCACCTTGTGGACGGTGGACACGGGGAGCGGGGGAGCGGCGTCCTGCAGCTTGGTCAAGGTGGCGCGGTAAGGGCCGACGATCTCCTGCGGAAGCGCCGCCTCGAAGATCGACAGCGCCTGCCCGAGCTTCATCGCGCCGCCCTTGAGCTCGCCGAGCACCTTGAAGACCTGCTCGGCCGTACGCTGCTGGACTTCCTGCGCCACGATCTCGGCGGACTTGCCGCCGAGGCGTTTGCCCAATCCGAGGGCGGCGCGACCGGCGAACCCGAGGGGAAGCGTGGCCAACTTGGCAGAACGCGTGACAGCACGGCGCGGAAGATCGCTCACACTGATGCGCGGAACCTCGGCAGAGATGCCGCTTCCCCCCTTCGTGGTCGTCCCCGGAACCCGTCAGTCGCGTTTGGGCGACATGACCATTCTTAGCGAATAAGGATCGTTTCGCATACAACGACATTGCGGGTGTATGCGCCAGTCCTGCCTTTTCCAGTGCCAATCAGGTGATACGTCCATTGTGCCGTTGGTCACAGCGGGCTCCTTGCCGTCGAGGTGAGCAAGCGCATGCCCGGTCGCCTCCGCCGCGACCAGGGTCGCGAGCGTCGTGTCGCAGGCGATCTCGCCGGGTGGGTAGCCGCCCAGCCGAGCGGTGACGATCGGCCAGGCCGGGTCGAGGTCGCGACGGGTCAGGTCCAGGCAGTGCAGGCATGCCGTCTCGCCGGGCAACACCAGCGGGCCGACCGTGCCGTGACCTTCGAAGGCGGATGCCAGCAGGTGGGGGATGCCCAGGCAGATCAGCTCGTTGACCAGAACGCCGTCCATCGGGCCGACGGGCGCGAGGATGACCAGGTCGGGACGGTCCGACCGGTCTCCCAGGTAGGTTCCTCCGGCCAGCACCTCGACCGCCGGCCTGACCAGCTCCTGCCCGTCGATCCGCCGGTCCTTCCGCCTCCTGCGGACGGCAGGCTGTGCCCCACTTTCTCCCCGGCCCCCTGCACTCCCGTGCGTCTGGGTCCCGTGGGCCGGGGTCCTCTGCGCCTGGGTTCCGTGAGTCCCCTGGGCCGGGGTGCCCTGCGCCTGGCTCCCCTGGGCCGGCGTCTGCGCCTCGGTCCCCTCTACCTTGGTCCGCTGCGCCTCGCTGCGGCCCCCGTCTGCGGTGTGTGCTGTTTCGGGGTGTCCCAGTGGTGCGGTCCGGCGTTGGCCCTGCCTGCGGTCCGTACGAGTCTGCGCGCCTGAGGCGGGCACGGCGGCAGCCGGGGGCGATGAAGGGAGCGGGACGGCCGGGGAGGCGGTAGGCCTCCCCGGCGTGCTGGCAGCTGACCGCCGATCGCCCTGCGACGGCGCGCTGCGTCGCTGGCCGGGCAAGCCGGACGCCATCGAAGCCGAGCCCGTGGCGCCGGGCTGTGCGGCGCGCGAGCCGGTGGCGCCGGGCTGCGGGACGCGTGAGCCCGTGGTGCCGGGCTGCGGGACGCGCGAGCCGGTGGTGCCGGGCTGTGGGGCGGGCGAGCCGGTTGCGCCGGGCTGCGGGACGCGCGAGCCGGTTGCGCCGCGCCAGCCCGACGTCAACCTGCGGGCCGCCGCCACCGCGCCCACCTCCCGCGTCAGACCCAGCTCCGACCACGTCAGCCCGCCGGGTGTGATGTCGCCCGCCCGGACGGCGCCCGGGTCGATCACCCGGATGTGCCCCACACCGGCGGCCGCCAGCAGGACGACGATCTGCGCCCCGACCCGCCCGGCCCCATAGACCCGCACCCGGGCGGCCCGGCGCCGCATCAGGAGCCCGATTCCGCCCTCGGGTGAGGTCGAGGCCAGGTCAAGGGCATCGAGGTCGGGTCTCAAACGGTCACGTTCGGCCAGCGCGAGGTCGCGCAGGGGCGCGGGGCTGGTGGCGGCGTCGTGAAGGGCGCCTTGGGCGGTGAGCTGGTCGAGCAGGGAACGGGCGCGGCACTCGTCGAGCCCGGCGGCGTTGGCCGCGTCGAGGACGCGTGCCAGGTCACGGGTGCCGTCGAGGCCCTCGATCCACTGCTGGACTGATCGGGCCAGGCCGGTCAGCTTGATGGCGCGGAGCGGGTGCACGCCGTATTGCAGGGTGTGCTCGTCGCGGATGATGCGCCGGAGGGCGGGCTTCACACGTGGCCTCATGGCGGGAAAGGTTCGCACGTCGCAGCAAGATCCCGAGCCGGTTCCGCTCCGCCTGTGGATAACTTCTGGGCCTGGCCGGCGGAGGGCCTTTGCCCGGTGCGGCCCCGTCAGGAGCGAGGCGAAGGATTAAGATCCGGTAAATCAAGCTTTCCCAAAGAATGACCTACGGTCCCCTGCCGGCCGTCGCTTCGAAGATCGCCCAGTAACCGTGTCGATTGCCGCAAGTCTGCCCAAAGTGGCCCAGAATCAAGACCATCAAGGCCGGGAACCCGCGCTGTGCTGGGAATCCATGCCCACTCCATCACCACGACCCCGTCCGACCTGCTGGAGCGCCTGGCCGCGCATCGGGAAAGGCGCGTGCCCAAATTCACCGGGTCTTAATCATCTGACCAGCAGAAACAACGTGCACCCTCTGTGGAATTTCGCCGGTCTCGGCTACCGTGCATATGTGCCCCCCGAGACAGTCGAGGTTCGTCGCAGTTCTCGTCGCCGGCGTACGGTTTCCGCCTACCGCGACGGCGACAAGACGATCGTGCTCCTGCCCGCCTGGCTGAGCGGTGAAGACGCGGATGAATGGGTGAGCCGGATGCTGGATCGGCTGGCCGCCAAGGAAAGCAGGCGAAGGCCGACCGACGAGGGCCTGCTGGAGCGGGCCAAGGAGCTGTCGGCGAAATATCTCGACGGCAAGGCCGAGCCCGAGAGCGTGCGCTGGGTCGACAACCAGCAGCACCGCTGGGGCTCCTGCACTCCGGAGAACGGAACGATCCGGATCTCGACCCGCCTCAAGGGCCTGCCCGAATGGGTCATCAACTACGTGATCATCCACGAGCTCGTGCACCTGCTCGTGCCCAGCCACGGCGCCAAGTTCTGGGCGCTGGTGGAACAGTATCCGAAAGCGGAGCGGGCGCGCGGGTTCTTGGAAGGGTTCTCCGCCGCGGCCCACACGGCGCCGGAGGAGTGTTGACACGCATCGCCGCGGTCCTCGTACGTCAGCACATGGCACAGGCGGCGCCGCCGGGCATCGACCCGGGGGAGTTCCTCGAGGCGATGGCCGAGGACACCTACGAGATGGTCGCGGGACTCGAGCTCGTCACCCCCGTCCTGATCACCAGCGTGCCCGGCATGGATGAGATCGTCTGGCCCGGCACCGAGGTCGTCACGATCGCGGAGGACGAGCCGTTGCAGGCCGTGCTCAGCCGGCTCAAGGCCGATCAGGCGGCCGTGATCTGCGGTGACGCGCCCGACCTGCCGCCCCTGCTGGTCGGCAAGCTGTTCAGGGAGCTCGGCAGGGCCGAGATCACCGTCTGCCCGGCGGAGAACGGCGGCGCCGTGGCCCTGGCCTGCGCACTCCCCGCGCCCGCCTGGGCCGCCCCGGACCTGGACGAGGAGAACGTGGTGGCCGCGTTGCGCGCCCAGGCTCCCGGACCGCGGAGGGTCGCCACCACCCCGGGCTGGCACCGCCTGCGCACGCCGCAAGACGTCGAACGCCTGGATCCCGGCCTCGAGGGTTGGGACAACACCAGGGCGCTGATCAGCGCACGGTGAGCGAGCCTACTCAGGGCACGGTCAGCGCGGCCAGCACGGCGCGATGGTCGGTCTCGGGCACGTCGCGCACGCTGACCTCCCGTACGCCCACCCGCTGGTCCACCAGCACGTGGTCGATCGTGATGATCGGCGGCACCCGCTTGTTGGCCGGCCACGTCGGGATCAACCCGGCCCCCACCTGAGCGGCGGCGTCCTTGTAGCCCCTGGCCAGCAGCCTACGCAGGGCCGCGTGGTCGAGGGAGGCGTTGAAGTCGCCCGCCAGGATCCGCACCCGTCCGGGTGAGGCGGACGGCAGGGCGGCCAGTGTCTCGTTCCACTGGGTGACGTTCGGCCCGAGCGGCGGGTAGGGGTGCACGTCGACCACCTCGATCGGGTTCCCGCCCGGCAGCGACACCAGCGCGGCGGGCATCTTGTGCCCGACCGGCGGCACCACGTCAGGCAGCTGCTCCATGGCGTGCTTGGAGTAGAGCCCGCTGCCGCCGGCGCTCCACTCGTCCTCCAGCACGCGATGCGGCATTAACTCCTTGAGCCCGGCCGCGTCCAGGTCGGAGACCGCCCCAGGCGTCAGCTCCTGCGTGCTCAGCACGTCGGGGGCGAACTCCCGGACCAGCTTCATGATCCCTTCGATGTCCGCCCGGCCGTAAAGCATGTTGATCGTCATGACCTTGAGCGGCCGGCCGGCCGTCCCCTCGGCCGTGCCCAGCGCCCTGGGCAGCACGCTGAAGCCGAGTGCGGTCGTGGTGAGTAACGCCACGGCGGTGGCGGCGCGTTTGCGTCCGACCGCGGCGATGAGGAGGGGGACCAGCGAGCCGGCCGCCGCGTACGGGGTCGCGGTCATGATCTGGGTAGGCAGCGACCCCCGCTCCAGCCCAGCCACCCTGGCGACCGCCCACGCCGCGAACGGGGTCACGGCCACCCACGTCAGCGCCGACCCGGGGAACCTCCGGCGTCTGCGAACGGGCGTCACGATCGTGCCGCCAATGGGCGACTCAGCCGCAGTGCTCACCAAATCCCCCTCTGGACCCCACCCCTGGAGAACGACGCAATGGACTCTAGCCAACAGCGCGCGAACCAGAGCCGAGCACGGCCTGTCCACGTTTGGCCAAGCGCCGCGTCGCGTCGTCCGACAGATCGGGGATCTCGTCGACGGGGAACCAGCGCAGGTCCAGCGACTCTTCGCTGATCACCGCCTCGGCGCCGGGCGGCGCCACGGCCGCGTACTCGACGTCGAGGTGCCAGCTGTTCGGCGGGTGGCACCACACGACGTGCTTGTCCACCGCCAGCGGCCCAGGCAGCAGCTCAAGTCCGAAAATTCCGGACTCCTCCCAGGCTTCGCGCAGCGCCGCGGCCGCGAGCGAGGTGTCGGAGACCTCGCAGTGCCCGCCCATCGGCAACCACATCCCGGCCTTCGGATGCAGCGTGAGCAGCACCTGCGTGCCGTCGTGCGACAGCACCGCCGTCGTCGCCGTCAAGTGCCCGGGCACGCACGCGCGCAACATCGCGTCGTCGTGCGCCTGCAGGTGGTCGAGGAACTCCTTGCGCAGCGCCTCTTCCTCGGGCGTGGGCGCGGTCCAGGCGGACAGCACCGCCACCGCGTCGCGGTGCAGGCTCAACTCTTGTCGCCCTCGCCCTCGCCGTCGCCCGGCTCGCGCTGGTCGCCCTGCTCGCCTTCAGCCTCGGTGCCGCCCGGCTTGCCCTCGAACTGGGAGATGTCCCAGGCTGCCTCGCCGCGGACGAACGCCTCGGGGTCGTCGAGGTCGTCGGCCGTCGGCATGAGATCCGGGTGGCCCCACAACGCGTCGCGCCCGTCGATCCCGCGCCCGCTCTCCAGCGCCCGCCACAGCGCCGCCGCCTCGCGCAGCCGCCGGGGCCGCAGCTCGAGCCCCACCAGCGTCCCGAACGTGAGCTCGGCGGGGCCGCCGGTGGCCCGGCGCCTGCGTACGGTCTCGGCCAGGGCGACGGAGGAGGGCAGCTTGCCGTCGGCGGCCCGGTCGACCACTGTGGCGACCCAGCCCTCGACCAGGGCGAGCATCGTCTCCAGCCGCGCCAGGGCGGCCTTCTGCCGCTCGGTCTCCTCAGGCTTGAGCAGCTTGCCGCCGCTCAGCGCCTCCTGGATCGCCTCGGGGTTGTTGATGTCGAGCCCGCGGATCTGCTCTTCGAGCGCGGAGGTGTCGAGCGTGATGCCCTTGGCGTATTCCTCGACCGCGCCCAGCAGGTGCGAGCGCAGCCACGGCACGTGCTGGAACAGCCGGTGGTGAGCGGCCTCGCGCAGCGCCAGGTAGATCCTGATCTCTTCGGCCGGGATCTCCAGGCCTTCGCTGAACGAGGCGATGCCGCCGGGCAGCAGCGCGGCCGTGTCGGACAACGGCAGGCCGATGTCGGTCGTGCCGACCACCTCGCGGGCGAGCGAGCCGATGGCCTGCCCGATCTGCTGGCCGACCATCATGCCGCCCATTTGCTTGAGCATGCCCATGAGAGGGCCGGCCATCTGCTGGGCCTCGGGCGGCAGGCCCGAGCCGCCGAGAGCGCCGCCCATGGTCTCGACCATGCGCTCGGCGATCGGTTCGCAAAGTTTGCGCCAAATCGGGATGGTGTTCTCGATCCATTCGGATCGGCTCCAGGCCTGCGGGTTGGCCACGCCGCTGGGCAGCGCGGTCGCCTCGTTGAGCCACAGGTCGGCCAGGCTCAGCGCCTCCACGATCTGGCGGCGCTCGCCTTCCATGACGCTCGGATCGCCCTCGGCCACCACGGCATGCCGGGCGATGTTCTTCGCCATGTCCCAGTTGACAGGGCCTGAACCCTGGGGCGCCGACAACATGTCGGCGAACTGGCGCATCGCCTGAGCCATCTGCTCAGGGTTGCCGAACATGGCGAACGGGTTCTCGTTAGGGTCGTTTTCGCGACCTGGCAGGTCAGTCACCGCTCTACCTCGTGCAGGATGGAGGAGTCCACATCCGCCACGTTAGTCGTCCTACGGCGGATCAGTGCAAAGTGAGGACCTGGTGCCTACCTCGAAACGCCCGCGCCAACCCGTCGTCGCCGTCACGGGCGCGGCCTCCGGCATCGGCCGCGAGCTGCTCGCAAGGCTCGTATCCTCTGCGGGTTTCCGCAGGGTGGTGGCCATCGACGAGCAGCGTGGTGACGTTCAGGAAGCCACGTGGAGAGTGATCGACGTACGGGATCCGCTCTTGGCGAACCGCATCTCGGACATCGACGTGCTGGTCCATCTGGCCGGCGACTACGCGGTCGACTCAGACCCGGCGGAGCGGCGGGCGTACAACCTGCGCGCCGCCCAGACGGTGCTGACGGCGTGCGCCGCGGCACGCGTGCGCCGTGTGGTGTTGGTCACGAGCGCGATGGTGTACGGCGCCGCGCCCGACAACGAGGTGCCCCTGCCAGAGGACGCCCCGGTGGCGGCCGAGCCCGACACCGGCGTCGTCGGCGACTACCTGGAGATCGAGTCCCTGGTACGCAGGTCGCTGCGCAGCCATCCCGGGCTCGAGGTCACCGTGCTGCGCCCGGCGGCGATCGTCGGCCCGGGCGTCGACACCGTGATCACCCGCCACTTCGAGTCGCCCAGGCTTCTGACCGTCAAGGGCTGCACCCCGCACTGGCAGTTCTGCCACGTCGAGGACCTGGTCTCGGCGCTGGAGCTGGCCGCGCGCGGCGTCGTCACCGGTGTCGTGGCGGTCGGCTCCGACGGGTGGCTGGAGCAGGAGCAGGTCGAGGAGCTGTCCGGCATCCGCAGGTTCGAGCTGCCTGCGGGGCTGACGTTCGGCACGGCGCAGCGGCTCCACAGGCTCGGCATCACCCCGGCGCCCGCGACCGACCTGCACTACGTCGTCTACCCGTGGGTCGTGGACTGCACGGCGCTGCGTGAGGCGGGCTGGAAACCGTCGTGGACCAACGAGGCGGCGCTCGAGCAGCAGCTGGAGCTGCTGGAGAAGAGGACGACCGTGGTCGGCAGGCGGCTTCCCGTCAAGGAGGCCACGCTCACCGCGGCCGGCGCCACCGTCGCCGTCATCGGCACCGCCGCGATCGTCCGTCAGGTGCGCAAAAAGCGGCGTCAGTAACAGTTAGGCTTCTTCTCGTGGACGTCATCCGGTTGCTCGGCATTCGCGACACCCCCCTGTCCGTGGACGAGGTGCTGGCCGCGGTGGGCGACCACGCCGCGGGCGGCACCACGATCTTCGTGGGCACCGTGCGGGAGCAGGACCACGGCAAGCCTGTGACCGGGCTCTCCTACTCCGCGCACCCCACGGCGGAGGCCGAGCTGCGCGCGGTGGCGGAAAAGGTCGCCGCCGACTTCCCCGTGACGGCGCTGGCCGCCGTGCACCGGGTGGGCGATCTGGAGCTGGGTGACACGGCCGTCATCGTCGCGGTGGCCGCCCCGCACCGGGACGAGGCGTTCAAGGCCTCCCGCAGGCTGATCGACGACCTCAAGGCGCAGGTCCCGATCTGGAAACACCAGGTGTTCGCCGACGGCGAGACCGAGTGGGTCGGCGCCTGCGAATAGGCTCATCATCATGTCACGACGTGCCCTTACCCTGCTGCTCGCGGGATTCCTCGTGCTCGCGCTCGGGGTGGTGGGAGCGTTTCGCCCGGTCCCGTATGTCGTGCTGAGCCCCGGCCCGACCGAGAACACCATCGGCGAGGTCGACAAGAAGCCCGTGATAGCGATCAAGGGCCGCCAGACCTACCCCACCACCGGCGCGCTGAGCCTGGTGACGGTGGCCTACCAGGGCGGCCCGGCCGCCCAGATCGACCTGCTGACGGCGTTGCGCGGCTGGATCGACCCCACCGTGGCGGTGGTCCCGCAGGAGACCATCTTCGCTCCCGACCGGGACCCCAAGGACGTCGAGGAGGAGAACACGGTCGAGATGACCAACTCCCAAGACTCCGCCGCCGCGGCCGCGCTCACCGAGCTCAAGATCCGCTACAGCATGGTCGTGACCGTCTTGTCCACGGAGAAGGGCAAGCCCGCTGACGGCAAGTTGCAGAAGGGCGACGAGATCAACTCCGTCGACGGCAAGGCGGCCACGGACGTCAACGTGGTGAGCAATGCGGTCAAGGCGCACAAGCCCGGCGAGAGCGTGGTCTTCAACGTCACCAGGGGCAAGGAGAAGCTCGATGTCACCCTGCAGACAGTGGCGGCCAAGGGGCAGCCCCAGGTGGGCGTGGTCATGCAGGCGAAATACAAGTTCCCGTTCGACGTCGACATCAATGTGGGCGACGTCGGCGGGCCAAGCGCGGGACTGATGTTCTCGCTCGGCATATTCGACAAGCTCACGCCCGGTGAGCTCACGGGCGGCAAGAAGATCGCCGGCACCGGCACCATCCAGCCGACGGGCGAAGTCGGCGCGATCGGCGGCATCCAGCAGAAAATGGTGGGGGCCAAGGATTCCGGCGCGACCATATTCCTGACCCCCGCCGACAACTGCGCCGAGGCCATGAAGGCCGTTCCCGACGGCCTTCGGCTGGTCAAAGCGGATACCCTGCATGACACAGTGCTGGCGCTTGACGCGTTGCGCACGGGCAACGGAAACGTGCCCGCGTGTGAGGCCGGATGAAACTTCTGGCGACCGCCATGCGTTAGCCGTATGGCTGACCTAGCGGTGTAGGTTGCCAGAACACGGACCGTTTCTTCATCACGACGAGGGGTTGGCCTTGAGCTTCCGGACCCCAGGAGCCGGCAGGGCGATGCGCTTGCCCCGCCGGCCACGACTGCTTCTACCTGTCGCGATCGCCCTCGTGGCGATAGTGGCGTTGTTCTTCCTGTTTTCCGGTTTCTATACCGACTATTTGTGGTTTGACGCTGTCGACTACTCGTCGGTGTTCACCGGGGTGGTGCTGACCCAGATCGTGCTGTTCTTGGTCGGGGCGCTGCTGATGGTCGCGATCGCCGGCGGCAACATGCTGCTGGCGTTCCGCATGCGGCCGATGTTCGGGCCGGCGATGTTCGGTGGCGCCAGCGGCGCCGACCGCTACCGCATGGCGCTCGACCCCCACCGCAAGCTGATCTTCATCGTCGGCATGGGACTGCTCGCGCTCTTCTCCGGCTCCTCGTTCTCGGGGCAGTGGCAGACGTGGCTGAAGTTCATCAACGGTGTGCCTGTCGGCCAGCAGGACAGGCTGCACGGGTTCGACATCTCGTTCTACATGTTCGACCTGCCGTTCATCCGGATGGCGCTGAACTTCCTGTTCACCGCCGTGGTCATCTCGGCCATCCTGGCGGCGATCACGCACTACCTCTACGGCGGGTTCCGCCTGCAGTCGCCGGGTGTGCACGCCTCCAAGGCGGCGCGAGTGCACCTGTCCGTGCTGCTCGGCGTCTTCGTGCTGCTCAAGGCCGTCGCCTACTGGGTCGACCGCTACAGCCTGGTCTTCTCCGACCGCGGTTTCGTGCACGGCGCGTCCTACACCGACGTCAACGCGGTCCTGCCGGCCAAGACCATTCTCGCGATCATCGCGCTGATCTGCGCCGTGCTGTTCTTCGCCGGCGTGGTGCGGCCCGGCGGCATGCTGCCCGGGGTCTCCTTCGGCCTGCTCGTGCTCTCGGCCATCCTGATCGGCGGCGTCTACCCGGCGCTGGTCGAGCAGTTCCAGGTCAAGCCCAACCAGCAGGGCAAGGAGGCGCCCTACATCCAGCGCAACATCGAGGCCACGCGGCAGGCGTACAACGTCGACAAGACCGAGGTCGAGACCTACAACGCCCAGGCCGACCCGACCAAGGTCCAGGCCGGCGGCGACACCTCGGTCTCCGGTGTGCGGCTGCTCGACCCTGCGCTGGTTTCGTCGACGTACGAGCAGACCCAGCGCATCCGCGGTTTCTACAACTTCGCAGAGCCGCTCGACGTCGACCGCTACCCCGACAGCACCGGCAAGATGATCGACCACGTCGTCGGCGTCCGGGAGCTGACCGGCCCGGACACGGGCCAGAACAACTGGATCAACCGGCACCTGGTCTACACCCACGGTTACGGCTTCGTCGCCGCGCCGGGCAACAAGGTCGACTCCAGCGGCCTGCCCGACTACGACGCCAAGGACATGCCGGTCACCGGCCCGCTGGTCACCAGCACCAAGCTCAAGGAGCCGCGGGTCTACTACGGCGAGGACGACACCTCCGCCGACTACGTCATCGCCGGCGGCAACCCGAACAACCCGCAGGAGCTCGACTTCCCGAAGACGGGCGGCACCGGCCAGGAGAACACCACTTACACCGGCGGCGGCGTGCCCGTCGGATCGTTCTTCAACAGGCTGCTCTACGCCGCCAAGTACGGCGAGGCCAACATCGTGCTCTCGGGCGACGTCAACGACAACTCCAAGATCCTGTACGAGCGCAACCCGCGTGACAGGGTCCAGAAGGTCGCCCCGTTCCTCACGCTCGACGGCAACCCCTACCCGGCGATCGTCGACGGCCGCATCGTCTGGATCGTCGACGGCTACACGACGTCCAACGACTACCCGTACTCGCAGAGCGAGAGCCTCGACGACATGACGCGCGACACGACCACCGACCGCCGCGTGATCGCCCAGCAGCCGAGCGACAAGATCAACTACATGCGCAACTCGGTCAAGGCCACGGTCGACGCCTACGACGGCACGGTCAAGCTCTACGGCTGGGACACCAACGACCCGGTGCTGAAGACCTGGAGCGCGGCCTTCCCCGGCATCATCCGCCCGGCCTCGGAGATGAGCGCCGAGCTGCGCAACCACGTGCGCTACCCGGAGGACCTGTTCAAGGTGCAGCGCTACACCCTGTCGCGCTACCACATCACCGACCCGGCCGCCTTCTACAGCGGCCAGGACTTCTGGAACGTCCCCGGCGACCCCACCCAGGGCGACAAGAACATCAAGCAGCCGCCCTACTACCTGACCACCACGATGCCGGGCGGCACACCGGCGTTCTCGCTGACGACGACGTTCGTGCCACGTCAGGGGCCCAACCTGGCGGCGTTCATGGCGGTCGACTCGTCGGCCGGATCCGGGTACGGGCGCATCCGCATCCTGCGGATGCCGTCGAGCACTCCCATCCCCGGCCCTGGACAGGCACAGAACTCCTTCCAGAGCCGGTTCGCGGGTGAGCTCAACCTGCTGGGCGTCGGCGCCTCGTCGGTCCGCTACGGCAACCTGCTGACGCTCCCGTACGCGGGCGGCCTGGTCTACATCGAACCGGTGTACATCCAGGTGGCCGCGGGCGGCGGGCAGGAGCCGTACCCGATCCTGCAGCGCGTGCTGGTGTCGTACGGCAGCAAGATCGGTGTGGGCCGCACGCTGGACGAGGCCCTGAAGGAGGTCTTCGGCGAGCAGGAGCAGCAACAGCAGCAGCCCGACCAGCAGCAACAGACCCAGCCCAACCAGACCAGCACGGCGCTCAACACGGCGATCGCCAACGCCAGGAAGGCCTACGAGGACGCCCAGAAGGCGCTGCAGGCCAGCCCGCCGGACTGGGACGCCTATGGCGAGGCTCAGAAGCGGCTGGAGGAGGCGCTGAAGGCGCTGCAGAGCGCCAACGTGCAGCAGCCGGCGCCTACGGCCAGCCCGACCGCCACGCCCACCACGACGCCGACGGGGTCGCCATCGCCCACGGGATCACCACAGGCGCAAGGCACGTCTTAGCCCTTCCGTTTGCGTTAACCCCGTGCCGCCGTCTAGTCTTAAGGCACAACGCGACGCGGGGTGGAGCAGTTCGGTAGCTCGCTGGGCTCATAACCCAGAGGTCGCAGGTTCAAATCCTGCCCCCGCTACCACGTCGAGAGGCCCGGGAAACCGGGCCTCTCGTTATTTTTGGCGTGGGATGCGTTTACTGGCGCGAGCACTCGCTCCGGGGCTGTATAGTTATAAACGTAAGACACCAACGCGGGGTGGAGCAGTTCGGTAGCTCGCTGGGCTCATAACCCAGAGGTCGCAGGTTCAAATCCTGCCCCCGCTACCAAGACAAGACCCGGTCTCCGTAAATGGAGACCGGGTTTTGTGTTTTAACCTTCCGGGTCAGGCCGGCATGGCAACTTCCCAGGCTTATGGCTCGTTCTCTTTTCAGGGAACCATGGCCACCGTGGAGGTCACCGTGAGCGCGTCCCCATTACGGTCTCTGGCGATAAAAGCGGTCCGCCGGCCGGCGGTCTGGAGAAAGAGCGCGTTCGTGCCGGCGATCGTCTTCACCGGCGCGCATCGCGAGGCCCAGGTCCGGATATTCACCGGAGCAGTCTCCGCAGATGTGCCATACGCGGACGTGAGTGCCGACCACAATGGCCAGGCCGCCACGTTCAGGGAGTTGATCGACCGGGCAGCAGGGGAGAAGGGCGATCTCGGGGGGCGCGTCCATGGTTCCCTGTTGCCGGCGCCGAGGTTTCCGCTCACCCAGATCATCCTGCTGGCGCTGCGCATCCACGAACAGCAGGCGCAGGCACGTAAGGACACCGGGAGCGACCAGGAGGATCTCGTGCTCGACGGGGTAAGAGCTGCTGGTGTTTGAGTGTGCATAAGGGTGCATGAAGTGCCCTTAGTTGCGTCGTGTCCGGAGTGCGGACGTGACGGCGGGCACGCGGGTATGGGCAGTCCTCATCGTAAAGCGCTGGTGTATCAGAGCAGCCTGACGGTTCCGGTCCACCCCTTCGGTCTGTGGATGAGTCTGCCGACGGTATCGCGCGTATGTTCTACCCGACTGGTCAACTCTTGGTATTCTTGCGGTCACACAATGTGAAATCCTGAGCGGAGAGGCGGGTGCAGGTCATGCGGGCATGCCGGTTCGGTGGTGATCCGCAGGTGCTGACCGTGTGGTGCGCCCGCTGGTCGGCCTCGGGCCGTGCCGGCCTCGGGTGGGAGCGTGCCGCGCATGAGTGAATTGCGCGCGATCGAGGCGCCGTTCGTCGCTGGCGGTCCGTCCGGGGTGGCCGTCCGCGACTGGCTCAAGAACCTCACTGCCGAGGACGAGCAGGTGCTGCGCATGGTGGGCGCGCAGCTGGGCGCGCTGGCCTGCGGTGATGTGAAGACGCGCTGCGCTGATGGGCTGGCGCACGACCACCAGGCGTGGGCGGCCCGCAAACGCGAGCTGACCGCGTTGTCGTCGGCGCGCTGGGCCGGGGCCATCACCAAGGCCAGCCACGATCAATGGGCGCTGGCCCGCCGCTGCCAGGCCGCGCACATCGCCGACCTGCAAGCCGCCATCGCCACCATCCGGCACCGGCTGTCGCTTCCCGTGGGCCAGAAGGGAACCCGAAACGCTCCGGGCGGATACCGCTCCCGGCAGGAGTGGCACGCCAAGAGCCGCCGCCTGCACGTGCTGCAGGACCGGCTACAGCGGGAGAAGGCCGACCAGCAGGCCGGGATCGTACACATCGTGCGCGGCGGCAAACGCCTGGCCCGCACCCGACACCACCTGCACGCCGCCGGCCTGACCAAGACCGAATGGCGGCAGAAATGGCAGGCCGCACGCTGGTTCCTCGCCGCCGACGGCGAAAGCGGCAAGCGCTACGGCAACGAGACCATCCGCATCACCCCCGACGGCGAGGTGTCCATCCGGCTGCCCACCCCGCTGGCACACCTGGCCAACGCACCCCACGGCCGCTACACCCTGACCACCCGGGTGACCTTCGCGCACCGGGGCACCGCATGGGCCGATCGGATCGAAGCCAATCGGGCCGTGGCCTACCGCTTCCACCTGGATGTGCAGCGCGGACGCTGGTACATCACCGCCTCCTGGCAGATCCCGCCGGCCCCGGCCCTCCCCCTGGCGGCCGCGCTCGCCCACGGCGTGATCGCCGTGGACACCAACGCCGACCACCTGGCCGCCTGGCGCCTCGATGTCCACGGCAACCCTGTCGGCAACCCCCGCCGCTTCGCCTACGAGTTGAGCGGGAACGCCGAGCACCGCGATGCCCAGGTCCGCCACGCCCTGACCCGGCTGCTGCACTGGGCCCGACCTGCGGCGTGAGCGCAATCGCCATCGAAGACCTGGACTTTCAGGCGGAGAAGACCCGGGAGAAGCACGGCCGCCGCAAACGCTTCCGCGAGCTGATCTCCGGCATGCCCACCGGCAGGCTGCGCGCCCGGCTGACCGCGATGGCCGAGGCCACCGGCATCGCCATCATCGCCGCCGACCCGGCCTACACCTCCCAGTGGGGTGCCCAGCACTGGCAGGCCCCACTGACCAGCAAGAAACGCATGACCACTCGTCACGACGCGGCCGCCGTGGCGATCGGCAGACGCGCTCTCGGGCACCCGATCCGGCGACGGACGGCACCGCCCCCTGCTCACCGGAGCGATGAGCAGGGGCATCGGACCGCCCAGGCCCGAGCGGGCACCCGCGGGCGTGAGGAACCCCGCCCCCGCATCCCCGGACCACGGACACGATCCGCGCCGCCCGGATACGGCCAGAACGCGGGCGACCAGAACGCTCAACACCGTTCGGAGCGTTCGGCTGAGCACCTGCAACTCATGCTCAGTCCTTAGGAACGGTCTGCCGTCCGAAGGGCTCGGACGTCAACTGCAGCCGACTGGCCACCCCATCCGAACACAAGTAGTCTCCTGGCCCGGCCACGCCAAAGGGCTTGTCCGGAGATCCGGACGATGATTACATCATTACATGACTGATGACACAGCACCGACACTGTATGAGTGGGCGGGCGGCACCGAGGCGTTCGAGCGGCTGACCGAGGTGTTCTACCGCACCGTGATGAAGGACGACTTGATCGGGCCGTTGTTTGCGCACATGGACCCAGATCATCCCAAACATGTGGCCATGTGGTTGAGCGAGGTGTTCGGCGGCCCCGACCGCTACACCAAGGAACGTGGCGGCTATCCCAACATGCTTCGCCACCACCTCGGCAAGGCGATCACCGAGCAGCAGCGCCGCAGGTGGGTGAGCCTGCTCATGGACGCCGCCGACGAGGTGGGGCTGCCCGACGACCCCGAGTTCAGGGCGGCGTTCGCCGGCTACATCGAATGGGGCACCCGGCTGGCCAAGCACAACTCGCAGCCCGGGGCCACACCTCCGCCGCAGGCGCCGGTGCCGCACTGGGGCTGGGGAGTCGCTCCGCCGTACCAGCCTTAACTTGGAACTGACGGAGCCCGGCATGGGGTACCGGTTCCAGTCGTGGCCCTCAGACCTTGCCAAGGATCATCGCGATGGCTTTCTGCACGGACCAGCCAAGCAGCAGGAGGCCGAAGACGACCTGCGCGATGCGCATCCAGGGGGCAGAGAACTCGTCCGCATAAATCACCACGCCAACGCACATCAGGCCGAAAATCCCGACCAGGATGATTGCCGCCCAGTTCAACCCCCGTTTCCACATATGCGCAGTCTTGCAGTGTGGGGTGAAAGAGCTGGTATGTCCGGAGTCGTCATCCAGTCACCGGCGAGGCAACATGTGTCGGGCCGGGTGGCCTACTTGCGGAGGGTCCTGTGCGTGCCGATGCATCGGCGCAGGCGCATGCCGCGAGGACGCTTGGGAACACCATCCTCCATGGCGACGAGCAGCGCGGCCCCCGCACGAGCGTCGGACAGGATGCGCTGCGTGGCCTCGCCGTCCTCGGGCAGTTCACCCTGCTCGGCCAACTCGCGCCTGAGGAACGTCAAGGGGTCCGGCGCGTCCACGGCCTCGGCCGCCACCGAAGTCCGCGCGGCCGTGAGGAGATGCAGGTATTGGGCCCGCAGTACGGCCTCGCGCATGCGGGAGTGCTCGAGGTCGTCGATCAGAGTCCTGGCGATTCTCAGCAGGTCCCCGGCATGGGTTGCCTCGTCGGCGAGGAAGGCGCGGATGTCGTCGAACTCCGAGCGGGTCATGGCGGACACCTCCGAGAGCGCAGTCTGCTCGTGAGTACTTCGTACCTGGGGGCGGTTGCGGATGACTTGATGCCCGCTTGCCCTGGTGTCGCGACGCGTGGACATGACAGAGGTTTGAGGGTCAGGTGGTGAGGGAAGGACCTCATGATTACCTGAGTTGCACGAAGTGGGCGCCGCAGGCTGCTAGAGTTGCTTCGCGCAGGGCGGCCGAGGGTTCGCTGGAACCCCCGGGGGATGCCCGAGCAAATCCCACTTCCTTCTAGGTCATCCGGGACGATTCGCATCACTCCGGATGAGCTGGTAAGTTAGAGGGGTTGTCCCGGAAACGGGGCGAGCTTAATTCCTGCAGATCTAGCGAGTCCGGTCAATTTGACAGGGAATCGGGTGGCTGTAAGAATTAAGACATAACGCAAGACCGAAACGAAACGCCGGAAAACGCGTCCGTTTCTTGAGAACTCAACAGTGTGTTAAAAGCCA
>NZ_JBQQBR010000058.1:0-78611 GCF_052245935.1 Nonomuraea sp. 3N208
CGTACGGCTTGCGCTCACTCACCCGGCCATCTCAGCACACCCACGCCCACCAGCTAGGCATAACGCTACAGATTCACTCGATCACACTACGACATCAGGGGCATAGACCCGCGGACCGCCCTCTCAGAACCATGGCCACCTCCTGCCGTATGTTTGCCGCAGGTGGACGCAACCGAAGATGGCGGCGGCGAGCAGGAAGCCGGCGCCGACGAGGTAGCCGAGGATGCCGAGCAGTGTCCCGGCGATCACGATGACGACTTCGGCGCCGAGCGGTCCGGTGGCCAGTAGGACCAGGACATGTGCGGCGGCGCTGGTGACGACCCCGGCGACGGCAAGCTTTGCCGCGGTGCGAAGCTGGCTGGGCTTGGTGTCCACGACTGTGTGGTCCTCTCTGCTGCGTGCTTCATGATCTTTTGTCGAGGCTTGCTGGCGATGCCCATCAGGCGGAATCGACTTCTGTCATGCCGGTCCCTATGGTCACGATCGGGCGGAACGCTCGACGGCTGTGCGCAGAATGTAGGGGCGCTGGCTTGAGTAGCTCTTCGCTGACACCCTTGCCGACCCCACCCATGAGCCCCAGTAGAAGTCCAGGGTTCCGAGGTCTGACGGGTTGGAGACGCAGCCGATACGGATCCGGAATTGCCCCTGGCTTCCGGTGCACGCGGCCGAGGCGCTGTCCGGCGGGCCTTGCTTGATCTTGATGAGTGCCTTGCAGGTGTTGGCGGCGTATGCCGGACTGGGGCCGACCAGCACGAATGCGCCTATCGCGAGGGCAGGCGTCGCCGTGAGCTTCCGCATGTTACTCCTCTGTCATGAGAACCTTGCAGGAGCCGAGTTCAGCAGAGGTCGGTATAGACGTGGTATGTCGAACCTCGACCGGTCTTGGCCTGTGACTTGGATCGCTCGATGACGTGATTTCGGCTTCGTCCACTATCGGAGGCCGGTTGGCGAGCTGGCACCCGTGATGCCGTAGTGTGATCGACTGAATCTGTAGCGTTATGACCGACTGGTGAGCGTGGATCTGCTGGGATAGCCGGATGAGTGAGCGCAAGCAGTACGCGAGCAACTCATCTGATGAGCGATAGGCGTTGATCGAGTCGATGATCGCGACATGGGAAGTCCGCCCACCCCTCGGTCAGCGGTCACCAGGGCAAGGCGCTGCCGCACCAGAGCCGGACCGGCTGCCAGTGGAATTTGCTGCCCCACGGCCTGCCTCCCGCACAGCGCGGCGCTCGACTACTATCGCAGGCATTCTGGTGGAGGCTGAGCCGGGATTGGTCACTCAGCCGCGTCCGTAGCCCGGCAACGGGCCCGTGACCGGCCATCCTCATGCAGCTCAAGCGATCAGAGGGACATCAACTCACGAGCCGCCCCCTCAGGTGCGATGCCGCAGGCTGACGGGGTCGGCATGTCCCGGGCACCACTACGCGGTCGACCGGGATCGAGCGATCGCCGACGCGCTCGGCGAGATCGTCGGGGAAGGCCTCAAGCCCAAGGAGGATGAGGGGGACGACGGTGAAGCGGGGGCGCTCGTGCCGGTCGGCTAATGGCCCGTAATGGCCCGCAAGATCAACTGATCTGGCACGAATCTGGCACGCGAGTGGAATCCAGGCCCTACAAGATCAAAGCCCAGGTGCCGAATCCACCGGTCTACCTGGGCTTTCACAGTGAGAGCGGGTGACGGGAATCGAACCCGCGCTGTCAGCTTGGGAATTGCAGGGATCTTGGCTTGTGGACGCGCTGACCTGCGACTGAGGCCGGCCGTGAGTGACCGTGGTTGACCCCTCGTCACCGCGCTTAATGGCACGCTAATGGCACGGCGGTCAAATGCTCTTTGTTCAACGGAGCGGGAGCGCTCGCACTCTGATGCCTGCGGGGGCAAAGGCCACGATCGCACCCGTAGACAGGTGAGGGTCGAGGACATCAAGGTGGTTAAGGATGATATTCACCAGCTCAGGCGGTCGAAGCTCAAGGATCTCCCGCACAAGCATGACCGAGGGCTTGGTGGTACGGGCCTGAGCCAAAAGCGCGCCGAAGTCTGTATCCGCCGAGACGATGACCCGGTCGTCCGCCATGGCAAGGGCCATGATCGTGGAGTCCGGCGCACTCGTCGCTTGGAGATCGCGCACGTGCACCGCATCGTGACCGGCCTTCGCCAGCAGTTCAGCGACGCGCGGTGAGAGGTTCTCATCAATCAGGAAGTTCACGCCGGCTCTCGGAGGCGGTAGAAGTGGACGTTCGTGGAGGCCGCTGCGTATTCCAGCCCCTGCTTGATGTCCTCGCGTTCGAGGTCGGGGTAGTCCGACAAGATCTCATCGAAGGTCCATCCAGCCGCGACGAGCCGTACCACCGTCTCCACGGTGATCCGCAGCCCTCGGATGGTCGGTTTGCCTTCGAGCTTGTCGGGCTCGACAGTGATCCGATCGAAGTTCATGGTGTCTCCCCTCCATCTCGATACTGCCAGCTCGCACCTGTGCTAGCGACCGCGATACCACGGCGACATGAAGAGAGATGAGGAAGATCAAGGAAACCGGCCAGTGCCAGAGGCCTGGCTGAGCTTTCTGTGGAGCGGGTGACGGGAATCGAACCCGCGCTGTCAGCTTGGGAACCGGCTACTGATCTTGGTGTCCTGAGCGGGGAGAACGGGGGTCCTGGTCAGACCGCGACGAGTGGCCGTGAGTGGCCCTGAATGACCTTGACCTGCCGTTCGTTCTGGCACGCATCTGGCACGAGGATCAGCTCTCCGACCTGGGATTGAAACGCACTGCGCGCACCCCGCCCGCCTCGGCCCCATTAGGACCCGCCGATCTTGAGCACTTCCCCCTCCCTGAGCTGGAGATCCACTCCAGAGGCGATTGTTGACTCGGCACTACAGACCCTCGGGCGACGCGTGCGTGTAGCGGTTGAGCGTGGTCGAGGTCGACGAAGCGGGTATCCGGCCTGGCCTTGCCCGAATCACTGCCATACCCGCGATATACCGCCCCTCGCTAGCGTTGGCCGTGTCAACAACCCGCATGTGGCGGGCGTTTCTTGCTGCCCAACCGGCAGCATCCAAAATCGCCGCGATATCCCCAAGGAGAACGATGGATTCCCGTGCCTTCATCCGAGCCGCAGCTCTGGCGGCAGCTGTGCTCACCATGACTGTCGCCACACCGGCCGCCGCCGCTCCGGCGGCCAACGCCGCGCCCTCCTGCGTCAATGTCCAGCATGGGAGGACCTTCTACGAGGAGACCGCCTTCGGAAAGTACTATCACCACTGGGTGAAGATCACGAACAACTGCGCCAGCAAGAAGAAGCTCAAGGTGGACTGGAGGGGGGCCTTTATGCCCGACTCGAAGTGCACCACGATCAACAAGGGCAAGAGCGCAGAATTCACCAAGAACGGCAAGTGGGACGCCTACGCCGGGTGGTACGGCTGCTGAGCTGTTCCGCGTCCTGGGCTGAAGGCGTGGCACGGCATCGCGAGCCGCTACGACAAGATGCCCGAGAGCGATCTTGCTGGCCTCCACCTGCGAGGAGCAGTGATCTGGATGCGCAGCCTCCAATGATCACGACTCAACACAGGCCCCAGCGGACCTCCTGCGGTGCTGACCCAGGTATGCATGGGTTTCCCGCTTTCGATGCATGATCGTTCTTGCTAGGGCACAGAGTATGGGCAGCAGTCAAATCCCGAAAGGGCGCACAGACGATCCGCTGTCTCGCTGTCTACCTACGACGACACGACCGAGTCAGCAGCCACATGCTTGGCTTCGCGACCTGAGGACACCGCTATCCGGTGAGCCGGTGCTGAGGAACGAAGCACCGGATCGTCGATCGCCCCCAGCCACTACCTGAGGCCAGCCCACGCGTGGCGATCGTAGGGCTGCATTCGTGCGGCGGCGTGACGCTGGGGTCGGTGAGCTTGCTCAGTACGGCGGGCGCCACGATCGGCGTGGCGGTCCGTGCTGCTGCCGCCCGGGACCGGCCCCCAGGCCGCATGCCCGGGCGGCGGGCAAGCGACGGGCCGCTGTACGGCGGCGCGGCGCGCCGCCGCTTGATACCTACAAGAACTATTCGGCAATGTTCCGATCGAGCACCACGGCCTTGCGGGCCTCGGCGATGAGTTCCACGAGGTCTGCCACGAGTTTGGGGCTTGCTGCGATGGTCGCGTGAGCGTTCATGCTGTGCGGGCTGCCGTCGAGATCGACCACAGTCGCTCCGGCTTCTCGGGCGATGGCGACTCCTGCTGCGGTGTCCCACGGGTTGTTGCTGAGCATGATGTTGGCATCGATCCTGCCGTCTGCCACCCAGGCGAGATCGATCGCGGCTGAGCCGAACATCCGGATGCGCTGGACACGAGCAGCGAGTTCTTGGGTCAGGGCAAGCCGTGGCCGGTTTCGCTCGTCGGCGTTCTCCCCCACGGCATAGTCACCGATCGCCACGATCGCGGTCTGCAACTCGCGGGCGTCACTTACCTGGATGGCAGATCCGTTGGCGGTAGCGCCAACATTCTCGGCCGCCGAGTAGCGAAGGTTGAGGAACGGCAGGTCGATCACTCCGAGTGCGGGCGTGTCCTTGTCGATCAGCCCGAGGGAGACACCGCAGAGCGGGATGCCGTGCAGGAAGTTGGCCGTTCCGTCCACGGGGTCCAGCGCCCACATCAGGCTGTCGCCCGGGTGGCTAACGCCTTCCTCCTCGCCGAGGAAGCCGATCTCAGGTGTCTCGCGGGCCAGGAACTCCCGTACGGCATGTTCTACGGCGTAGTCCACCTCCGTCGCCATGTCCCGATCGCCTTTGGCGGTGACAACGCCGGGAGCCTTGGTGCGGATGATCTCGCTGGCGATCGACACGGCCCGCTCAGCGATGGGGAGAAGAGTCCTGGCGTCGATGGTCATACGGGTTTGCTCCGCTCCCACATATCCCTGAACACCTGGTCGAAGATGGGGAACAGCCCCTCTGCGGCGGTGTTGTCCTTGATCACAAAGGTTGGTGAATCGACTCCGCGTGCCTGCGGCAAGTACGGCTGGACCACGCACAACGCCCGGTCCACGATGATCAGATTGAATCGGATCGTCTCGTCGTAGACGTGAAGTTCAAGGCGTTGGGCGGACGTGGTGTCGAGCCGAGCGCGCAGCCTGGTCAGCATGCTGATGTTGAGCGCCGTGAGGGTCGTCAGGGTGCTGTCGGTGTAGCCCTCTTCTGCTTCGCGGGCGCGGATGGCCTGTCCCTTCGGGTCGAGGAAGAGACAGCGGATGAGCGTACCGGAGTCCAGCAGACGCCTGAGCTGATGATCGGGGTAGCTCTGGCAGAGGATGTTGAGCGACAGGCCTGCTGCGCTGATTTCCTTCGCGTC
The DNA here is from genome assembly GCF_052245935.1 of Nonomuraea sp. 3N208. Taxonomy (NCBI): domain Bacteria; kingdom Bacillati; phylum Actinomycetota; class Actinomycetes; order Streptosporangiales; family Streptosporangiaceae; genus Nonomuraea; species Nonomuraea sp. 3N208. The sequence goes on from NZ_JBQQBR010000058.1 coordinate 5,333, forward strand.
GTCGAACATCGTGGATGCCGGATATGCGGAGGAGAAGGCCGAGCGGCTGCTGAATACCGCCGTTACGTCGGCCATCTGCGGCATGGAGCAGGTTGCGGCGTCGAGGCCGCCGCTTCTGGCTGGCTCCGGCTCTATCCGCTGCGCCGGAATCGCCGGGGCGGTTGTGGAGAACAATTCGCTCGCCGACCTGCCCGGGAACATCGCTTCCAAGACGCGGCAGTGGCCCGAGTACGGCAAGCCCTTGAGTTCCCCGTTCAGCCATCGGTGGAGCTGTGCCCGGCTCGGCCAACCGCCCTGCAACGACGGGTCCACCTTCTTGGCCGCCTTGTCGTACTCCTTACAGAACGTGCTGTAGGTCTGCCAGTGGCGTTGCGTCAGGAGAGTCTTCAACAGGATCGGCTGGTCAGTCATGATCCGCGCCTCGGACTGGGGTGCCATATGAGCCCAGGTTAGCGACAGAGACGGTCTCGGACGAGACAAAGAGGAGACGAAAAGAGACGAGTCGATTACAGACGGTACTCGGGAGCGATCGAGACGTGACAGGTCCTCCGGCAATCCTCGTTGCATGACTGCGCCGTGTAACTCCTGCTCAGGGCGAGGCTGGAAGTACGTCAGCCTCCGCCGGGCCGTGGTGGTGGCCGAGAACAACTCAGGCGACGCCGCTCCTGATGACCGACACCGCGATGACTGCTGGCGGTGCAGCGGGACCGGACGGGCGGGTGCGTTGCTGTGAACGTCTACGTCGGCTGCTTTGCGCCTCACGTTGGTCCGCTTCGGCCAGACTGCATGCGCCTGGTCTGGCGGGAGGTGGTCCGCGAGCAGGGTCCGCCGCGCGTGATCGAGTTCACCTGCGAGTGCGAGGACATCATCTACGAACGGTGTCGCGAGGGTGGCCTTGTCTACATCCGTCGGACTACGCGTCTCGATGGAGTGGTGCAGCAGATTCACGAGACGTATCGCTGGCGATCCAAGGAGGCACAGGACGCCTGGATTGCCCTCCTCAATGGCGAGGCTCGATAGGCGGGCGCGGCGGTTGGCGAGTACAGGGGTGCCATTCCGTCGCGTCTTGGTGCTGGTGGAGGGGCTGTCTGTAGCGCAGTCAGATGGTTCCTCCACCAGTTCGTACGCTTCCTGTAGTTGAGGGGGAGACAGGCCGTCCAACTCGAACTAGGCTTTACGACAAGTCGAGTTGTTGGGTGGTCGTCATGTCGTCTGAAGAGTTCGCGCCCCCGAAGTACGCCCAGATCGTGCAGACGATCAGGCAAAAGATCGCGGACGGGACCTATCCGCCCGGCTCTCTGCTGCCCTCCGAGACGCAGCTTGTTCGAGACTTCAAGGTGAGCCGCCCAACGGTCGTCCGCGCACTCCAGGTTCTCCAGCTCCGCGGCGTCATCGAGCGGGAACATGGCAAGGGCTCCTTCGTGAAGGCGGCTCCGCCGGGCGCGTCCAGCCAGCACCCCCGTCCGGGCCGCGCCGTCCTGGACCGTGTGGAAGCCGACGAGAACAGCACGGTCATCGACGCCGGATCATTGGCAGCCAGTGCGGCAATCGCCAAGCTGTTGGACGTGCCGGAGGGGTCCACGGTCGTACGGCGCCGCGTCCTCTTCCGTGATGATGAGCGACCCACGGATCTGTTCACCGTGTGGTGTCCGGCTCAACGGGCCGAGGGGACGCAGCTCGGCGACGCGCAGCCCCTTAGTGCCGGCATCAGGGAACATCTGCGAGCGAGCAAGGGCCTCAAGCTCCAACACGTCGTCGAACGACTGAGCGCAAGGCACCCTTCAACCGACGAGGCCAAGCTCATGGAGATTCGCAAGAGCGCGCCCGTTCTCGGTGTTCTGGCGAGCGTGTTCAATGGCGGAGGACGGCCCGTACTCGTCGTGGATCTGGTGCTCCCCGGGGACCTTCACGAGCTAGAGGACTCTTACTCGCTCTAGTCAGAGCCCATTTCTGCGGCGCTCCTGCTCGCTGCACTCAGCCCGAATAAGGGCGATTCTCCATCTTTGGGATTTTTCTTCCTGATTCGTCAGCCTACGTCTAGCCAGTTGTCGGGCACGGGCTTTGATCTTGACGATATCTACCCCACGACCGCCAGGCGGCGGCCTCATGGCTTCATCGTCGGGCTCACTCTTGAGCGACATGTCGCGGGCATGATTGAGGTCGTACCGTAATTTCGAGATCTCGCACTCCTTGCACGGTCCCATATCGGCGCGACTGCCACATGGTCCCCGCACGAGCTTTGGAGATCACGTGGAGTTGATCGTCATTTAAACCGATCCATCCGCTATGCCGCAATGGCTTATGGATGGATTTGTCATGGCCCCCTAAAAGATCTTGAAGAAATCCCGCTAACTCGTGTTGTCAAGTCCCTGACCTGCGGGTACTTTCATGACAACTCGACAAGACGAGTTAGCGACAAGACGACAAGCTAGGAGCAAGCCTCATGGCACTGCAAGGTCCCATCCCCGTCACGTTCGACATGGTCTTCCCGCACGGCTGCTACATCGTGGGCGACGTCGAGCCCGTCAAGGACTTCGATGCCTCGACCAACGGGCGCTTCGTCCAGACCCGCGACAAGCAGAGCGGAGAGCTCGTCTGGCAGGTCAGCGTCATGGATGCCGACCCGACGCTCAAGGCGGCTCAGAAGACCGTCTCCGTCAAGCTGCTCAGCCCGACTCAGCCGGTTCCTCCGGCTCCTATGGCCGGGCTGCCGTTCACGCCGGTCGAGTTCGACCAGATGACCGCCACCCCGTACGTCAACCAGGCCGGAAGGCTGGCGTACTCGATCAAGGTTCGCGAGATGCGCGCTCCTCGTCCGGCTGGTAGGGCGACGACCGCTACCAAGGACGCAGCGTGATGGGGCGGCGGAAGGCCCGTCCGGTCAGCACGATCGCGCTCAAGGTCGGTCAGGGCGCTGACGCACGGAACCATCCGTACCCGCAGCGGTCGCCGGTCCTGGGGCTCGTCTTCGGCGGTACGCAGGTGCTCGTCACCACGTCGGCCAACGATCACGTCACCCTCGACGACGTCGAGTTCGCTCGGACTCTGGCGCGAGAGGCCGCCATGTTCGCCAGAGCGGTGGAGCGCATGTTCCACGGCCTCCCGAACGGTCTGGGGGTGGCGGGTCGATGACGCTCAGCCCGTACACCTACGTCACCGTCTCCCTACGTCCCGGTCAGCCGTCGCGGTTCAGCATCGCCTTCTGCTCGGCGGAGCTGCGGGCGCGTGCCTGGCTCGGGGAGAACGGCAAGCCCTGCTTCGACCTCGACACCCAGGACGCCTCGGTGACCGTCTCGACGTCGGGACCGGTGACCGATAACGACCTGACCGTTGCTCGCGGGATCTTCAACGCCGCCGCTCGCTATCTGGCTGACTGCGAGCGGCTGCACTCCGGCGAGTCAGGCAAGGCCACCGACGGCGAGGCGGCCTGATGCTCAGCGGGGCCGCAGGAAGCGGCAACTTCCGGCGGCCCCTCGGTCTTCCGCACACACGCGACATGCATGGAAGGACTTCACCCTAATGTTCAAGAGGATGCCCGGCGACGAGCCGCACCGCATCGTCTCGACCACCCCTGACACAGCGGTGGTCTTCAAACCGGCCGTGGTGCAGACCCCGGCCATCATCACTCTGGTCATCTTCATCGCCCGGTTCGTAGCCGGCCTCTTCCGTCTTGTCTGGCGGCATCCCGTCGCGCTGGCGGCGATCGCCGTTCCTGCTGGGCTCTGCCTCGTGTACGGCTGGCGCGTCGCGCTGCTGCTCGTCGTTCCCGCTCTCGTGGCCATGGGCGCCTGGGCGATCCTCGACAGGCCGACGTTCGCGCGGTGGATCGGCTGGCGGCTGGTCGCCTTCGCACGCTGGTTCTGGATCTATCGGCGACACTGGCAGCCGGTCATGACCGTCGCCGGGCTGGCCCGGCACATACGCGGACGGGAGTACATCCCGCGGCTGGTCAAGGTCACCTCCGACTCCTGGGCCGATCGGCTCACCGTCCGCATGCTCGACGGCCAAGCGGTCAAGGACTGGTCCGACAGGATCGAGAACCTGTCCCACGGCTTCGGGTCGGAGAGCTGCCGTGTCGCGGTGGCCAGGGCCGGTCAGCTCGTGCTGACCTTCCCGCGTCACGATCCGCTGGCCACGCCGATAGCCGCGCTTCCCGTCCCAGACACACCGACTGTCGGGCCGGTCGAGATCGGCAGGCAAGAGGACGGCTCGCCGTGGCTCCTCCGGCTGCACGGGACTCATGTCCTCGTCGCCGGTGCCACTGGGGCGGGCAAGGGCTCGATCATCTGGTCAGCGATTCGTGGCCTCATGCCAGCCCTGCATGCGGGCCTGGTCGAGATCTGGGCGCTCGACCCGAAGCTGATGGAGCTGTCGTACGGCAGGGCCCTCTTCGGCGGCCGGTACGCGGCGGATCCCGCTGACTGCGCTGACCTGCTCGACGAGGCCGTGAGCGTCATGCAGAAGCGTGCGGCTCGTTTCGCCGGGGTTCAACGATCACACACACCCACTCTCGACGACCCGTTCGTCCTGGTCGTGGTCGATGAGGTGGCGTTCCTGACCGCCTACCAGTCCGACAGGCAGCTCAGGCAACGCATCTCGGCTGCCCTGGCCACGCTGACCACTCAAGGCCGCGCGGTCGGCGTCGGCGTCCTGGCGGCTCTCCAGGACCCTCGCAAGGAGGTCATGAACATCCGCAACCTCTTCCCGGACAAGATCGCTCTGCGGCTCGATGAGTCGGAGCAGGTGGACATGGTGCTCGGTGACGGGGCAAGGGATCGCGGCGCGCTGGCCGACCGCATCTCCCCTCGTCCAGAACGGGGCGCGGGCGTCGGATACGTCCGGCTGGAGACCAGTCCCGATCCGATCCGCGTACGGGCCGCGTACGTCTCCGACGACGACATCCGCGCGATGGTCGGTGAGGTCCGATGACACTGGCTCACTTCCTCGACGGCCTCTGCTGCGCTTCGTGCCGTGCTTTGAATGTTCTCTGGCTCGACGCGATGCGCGGCCTGGTCGAGTGCTCCGAGTGCGGACAGATCGCGCTCACGTTCCCCGAGGTTGGAGGAGGTCCGTTGAACGACCGCAAGACTCCGCGAGCCATCCGCATGGCTCAACCGCTCGCCCGCGACGTGGCCGAGGAGATCGCCAAGCTTCACGGCGTCTGCATCCGTCCCGTGGCGCTCAAGCGGCTCGACATGACGACCGGCAAGTCAGAGATCGTCGATGTCCCGTGCGGCTCACCGCTGGAGAGCAAGTGTCCTCCGTGCGCCAAGCGCAACCGGCGGCTCCGGATGGCGCAGTGCCGGGAGGGATGGCACCTCGATGAGGAGCCGATCATCACGCCCGACGAGGCGACCGATGGGCAGCGCTGGCTTGTCGAGTTCCGGGCCGACATGCAGGCCAAGCGCGACGAGGAGGAAAGGGCCGGCGGCGACACCTCCGACTTGGACGCCGTGCTCACCGGGCTCGACATCGAGATCAACGAGGCCGGGATGCGCGGCAACGTGCTCGGTCGTACAGGGTCCAAGCGCGTCCGCTCCACCAAGCGCCGCCAGGACGCGCCTGACCTGCCGAAGCGGAAGATGGCCAGCACGACTCTGGGGCGGACCTTCGAGGCGTCAGACGGCAGGACCTACCGGCCTTCTCTGTTCGTCACGCTCACCCTGCCGAGCTACGGCAAGGTCATGAACGGCTCCCCCGTCGATCCGGACACGTACGACTACGTTCGGGCGGCCCGTGACGCGCTGCACTTCTCCAAGCTCGTGGATCGGTTCGTGCAGAACCTTCGCCGGGTCGCTGGCTATGACGTGCAGTACTTCGCCACGGTGGAACCTCAGAAGCGGCTCGCTCCGCATCTGCACATGGCCGTCCGGGGCACCCTGCCGCGCGCCGAGATGAAGCAGATCGCGGCGGCGACCTATCACCAGGTCTGGTGGCCTCAGGCGGATGAAGTCCGTTTCGAGGGTGACCACCTGCCCATCTGGAACGACGGCTACGTGGACCCAGAGACGGGCGAGGTCCTACGCACCTGGGACGAAGCACTCGACCAGCTCGACGACGAGCCCATGCACGTGATCCGCTTCGGCGATCAGGTGGACGTCAAGGGCGTGCTCGCCGGGTCGCCGGACGCCGATCAGTGCATCCGGTACCTGTCCAAGTACCTGACGAAGAGCCTCGGCGAGACCCTGGACGGTCAGGCTCAGCGGGAGCACGCGGCCCGCTTCGTCGATGCCCTCCGCTACGAGCCGTGCTCACCGACCTGCCCGAACTGGCTCCGGTACGGCGTTCAGCCCAAGAACGCCAAGCCGGGGATGGTTCCCGGCCGCTGCCGGTCCAAGGCTCACAAGCCCGAACACCTCGGCTACGCCGGTCGCCGGGTCCTCGTCTCCCGGAAGTGGAGCAACAAGACGCTCGCCGAACACAAGCAGGACCGCCGCACCTGGGTCCTGGAAGCGCTCGGCCAGGCCGACGAACCCACCGACCCACACCGCTACGTCTGGCAACCGGTCAGGCCGGGCGATCCCGAGGTCGCTCCGATCGGCGTCCGGCTCCTCAGGTCCATCGCCGAACGGCAGCGATGGCGCGCCCACCTGAGACGCCTCGAAGAACTTTCGGCAACTCCGCAGGCAGCCTGAGAGGAGGAGATCTTGGACCAACTGTTCACCGTCCCGGAAGCGGCCGAACTGCTCAGCACCTCGGTTCGCTTCGTCCGCCGACTGATCGCCGAACGCCGGATCGAGTTCGTCAAGGTCGGGCGGCACGTCCGCATCCGAGAGTCCGCACTGATCGCCTTCGTCGTCGCCGGGACCGTCGCGCCCATGACGACCTTCGACGCAACGGGGAGGGCCGCCTGATGGCCAACAAGGACAACCACCGCCGTTTCGGCAACATCCGCAAGCTGCCCTCGGGACGCTTCCAGATCCGCTACCCCGGACCGGACGGGCGCATCAGAACTGGTGAGGAGACCTACGAGCGCAAGGGCGACGCAGACCGGGCGCTGACCCTGATCGAGGGAAAGATCCTCGCTGGGACGTGGACCGACCCCGAGCGGGCCAAAGTCAAGCTCGCGGAGTATTCGGCAACCTGGATCGACCAGCGTCCTGGGCTCCGGCCGAGGACGATCGACCTCTATCGCTGGCTGCTCAAGAAGCACATCACGCCGTATCTCGGCAACGTCTCGCTCGGCAAGCTCTCCACGGCGATGATCCGGCAGTGGCGGGCGGATCTGCTCGGCAAGGGCGTCTCGGTGAGCATGGCGGCCAAGGCGTACCGGCTCCTCCGCGCCGTGCTCATGACGGCGGCCGAGGACGACCGGATCATCTCCCGCAACCCGTGCAGGATCCGCGGGGCCGGCGACGAGCACGCCGAAGAGCGACCGGTCCTGTCCGTGGGGCAGGTCTTCGAGCTGGCGGACAAGGTCGGGCGCCGCCCGGTGGGCAGCATTCGAGGGCTCAAGAGAGGTGAGGGGCACCGCATCCGGTTCCAGCGGCATGGGGAGATGCGGACGTATCCGGAGGTCTTCCCGACGCGAGCGGAAGCCGAGCGGGCGCTGTGGCGGATGATCGACACCGGGCAGGCCGACAGCACGCACGATCGGCGGTACAGGGCCTTCGTGCTCCTGGCCACCTTCGCGAGCCTGCGATGGGGCGAGATCACCGCGCTGACCCGAGCAGACCTCGACCTCGACGCGGGTACGGTCCGGGTGCGCCTGGCCTATGTGGAACGCTCCACTGGCGAGCTGGTTCTTGGTCCGCCCAAGTCCAAGGCTGGCAAGCGTATCGTGGGTATCCCGCAGGCGATCATCCCAGCCCTACGAGAGCACCTGCGGCTCTACGTGAAGCCCGAAGCCGGATCTCTGGTCTTCACCGGAGTCAAGGGCAGCCCCATGCGCCGGAGCGGGTTCAACAAGCTGTCCGGCTGGATAGAGGCCGTACGGGCGATCGGCGTCCCGGGGCTGCACTTCCATGATCTCCGTCACACGGGAAACATGATCGCAGCGGACTCGGGCGCGGGCCTCAAGGACCTCATGGCACGCATGGGACACGACAACGTCCGCGCCGCGATGATCTATCAGCACGCCGTCCGGGGAGCCGACAAACTGATCACCGAAGCCATCGACAAGCATCTGATCGGGCACGAACGGGCACGCGACGAGGACGACGACGACCCGCCCGGCCTGCTGGTCCCCGCCGGATGACCACGAGCCCTAATGGCACGCTAATGGCACGCGGAGATCAAAAGCTCTAGAAAACAACGAAGCCCAGGTACCGAATCCATCGGTCTACCTGGGCTTTCTGGCTGAGAGCGGGTGACGGGAATCGAACCCGCGCTGTCAGCTTGGGAAGCTGATGTTCTGCCATTGAACTACACCCGCGCACGACCCGAAGTCGCGCCACCCACTGTAGCGGAAACTTGCCCCACAACAGCAATCCCGAGCCCGCACAGTTTCCACCCGGACGGTAGGTTGCTCTCCGTGCTGCTATCTGACCGCGACATCCTTGCCGAGATCAACTCCGGCCGGCTCTCGCTCGACCCCTTCGATCGGGACATGATCCAGCCCTCAAGCATCGATGTGCGGCTCGACCGGTTCTTTCGGGTGTTTGAGAACCATCGGTACCCGCACATCGACCCGTCCGTGGAGCAGCCGGATCTGACGCGGATGGTGGAGCCTGACGGCGACGATCCGTTCATCCTGCATCCGGGTGAGTTCGTGCTGGCCTCCACGTACGAGGTGATCACGTTGTCTGATGATCTGGCGTCGCGGCTGGAGGGGAAGAGTTCGCTGGGGCGGCTCGGGTTGTTGACGCATTCGACGGCCGGGTTCATTGATCCAGGGTTCAGCGGGCATGTGACGCTGGAGCTGTCGAACGTGGCGACGTTGCCGATCAAGTTGTGGCCGGGCATGAAGATCGGGCAGTTGTGCGTCTTCAAGCTCAGCTCGCCGGCCGAGCACCCGTACGGATCCGCCAAGTACGGGTCGCGCTATCAAGGCCAGCGGGGGCCCACCCCGTCCAGGTCATTCCGGAACTTTCACCGTACGAAGATATGAACAAGATGAACAGGAGGTGAACAAAAAGGGAACATTGGGTTGATTGGCCGACGGGTTTCGGGCGCCCAGTGGACGCGTACGGGGTGGCGAAAAGGGGCGCGAGCAGGAAAAGTGGCCAGAACTACCCGCAAACTCGGTGTTGCGCAACATACGGCGGGTAGCCATTAGGCGAAGGAGACATGAAGTTCGCATTTCGCCTGGTAGGCCATACCCTCTTCCACGGACCATCCCCGCACAGCTGGAGAACGACGTGCGCCTGCGTCTCACGCCACGTGAGGACAGCTACTACGACCTGTTCGCCGACTCGGCGAACAACCTGGTCACAGCATCGCGCTTGCTGGTGGAGATCATCAGCGAGGGCTCGGACCGAGAGGCCCTGGCCGAAAAGATGCGCGCTTGCGAGCACGCCGGTGACGAACGCACCCATGCGATCATGAACCGGCTCAACGAGAGCTTCATCACTCCGTTCGACCGCGAGGACATCTACCGCCTCGCCTCCAACCTCGACGACGTGATGGACGCCATGGAGGCCGCTTCCGACCTCATCTTCCTGTACCAGCTCGACCACCTGCCCAAGGACGTGGTCAGGCAGGTCGAGGTGCTGGAGCGAGCCGCCGAGCTGACGGCCGAGGCCATGCCGCGGCTGCGGTCGATGAAGAACCTCAACGAATACTGGATCGAGGTCAACCGCCTGGAGAACCAGGGCGACCAGGTCTACAGGAGGCTCCTGGCCAAGCTGTTCAGCGGCGAGTACGACGCCCTCACGGTCATGAAGATGAAGGAGGTCGTCGACGCTCTCGAGGAGGCGGCCGACGCCTTCGAGCATGTGGCCAACACTGTCGAGTCGATCGCGGTCAAGGAAAGCTAGGCGCAGTGGACCTCTCGCTCGCCCTCGTCATCGGCGTGGTCGTCGTCGCTCTGATCTTCGACTACACCAACGGGTTCCACGACGCGGCGAACGCCATCGCGACCTCCGTCTCGACCCGGGCCCTCACCCCCAGGGCCGCGTTGTTCATGGCCGCGGCCATGAACTTCATCGGCGCCCACCTGGGCACCCAGGTCGCCTCGACGGTCGGCAAGGGCATCATCGACGCGCCGGACGGCTCACACGGCCTGGTCATCGTGGCTGCGGCGCTCATCGGTGCGATCACCTGGAACCTGATCACCTGGTATTTCGGCCTGCCCTCCTCCTCCAGCCACGCGCTCATCGGCGGCCTGGTGGGCTCCGCCCTGGCCTCGGCCAGCGTGGTGCATTGGGACGGCGTCCTCGAGAAGGTCGTCATCCCGATGATCCTCTCGCCGTTGGTCGGGTTCAGTCTCGCCGCCGCGATCATGATCGCAATCTACTGGATCTTCCGCAACCGCCAGCCGGGCAAGACCAACCGCGGCTTCCGCTACTCGCAGACCGTCTCGGCCGCCGCCATGGCGCTCGGGCACGGCCTGCAGGACGCGCAGAAGACGATGGGTGTGATCTTCCTGGCCCTCACCGTCGGCGGCTTCGCCGCGCCGGACGATCCCATCCCGCAGTGGGTCATCCTGGCCGCCGCGGGTGCGATCTCCCTCGGCACGTACGCGGGCGGCTGGCGCATCATGCGCACGCTGGGGCGGCGCATCATCGCGCTCGACCCGCCCCAGGGGTTCGCAGCCGAGTCGGCGGCGGCGACCGTCCTGTACGCGGCCGCCATCGGGTTCGGTGCGCCGATCTCGACCACGCACACGATCACTTCGGCGATCATGGGCGTGGGCGCGACCAAGCGGCTCAGTGCCGTGCGGTGGGGCGTGGCGGGCAACATCATCACCGCCTGGATCCTGACCATCCCGGCCGCCGCCGCGGTGGCCGCAGTCTCCTACTTCCTGCTTCACGCGATCATCGAATAGCCGCTACGCGATCGCGTACATCACGTCCACGTCCCAGCGGGCGAAGCCCAGGGACTCGTACAACCTGATCGCCGCCGTGTTGGCCTCGTCCACATACAGCATCGCTTGGGCGAGGCCGCGGGCGCGCAGGTGGCTCAGGCCGGCCAGGGTGAGCGCCCTGCCCAGGCCGGTGCCCTGCTGCGAGGGGTCGACGCCGACCACGTACACCTCGCCGAGCGGCTCGTGGCCATGCTCGGACGAGCCGTGGATCTTCGTCCAGTGGAAGCCGACCAGCTTGTCGCCGCGGAACGCCAGGAAGAAGCCCTCCGGGTCGAACCAGGGCTCCCGCTCGCGCCGCAGCAGGTCCTCGATCGTCCACGCGCCCTGCTCGGGGTGATGGGCGAAGGCCGCGGCGTTGACCTTGAGCCAGGCCTCCTCGTCCTGTCCGGGCCTGAATGCCCGCACCCGCACCCCCTCCGGGAGCACGAACGCCTCCAGAGGGGCGAACAGGGAGCGGCGCATCTGCCAGAGCGAGCGGACGCGTTCGAGGCCGAATTGCGCCGCCAGCGCACCGGCGCCCGGATGGTCGCCGTGCGCCCACAAGCGCAGCCGGCCATCGGTCAGGTCGAGCACGGATCGCAGCAGGCGGGCGCCGTGGCCCTGGTGGCGGTGTGCCGGGTGGATGACCAGCTCGGCGCTCGGGCCCTCGACCTCGTCCGTCGGATCGACGTGGGCATAGCCCGCCAGAGCGTCGCCGTACAGCAGGAGCGAGCGCGCCTGGGGGTCGCCGCCGTACCTCAGGTGGAGCATCACGTGCTCGTTGAGCGGGCGGACGCCGTCGGCCTCCGTCGCCGCCGCCACCAGGCCGAGCACCTCGGCGATCTCTGAATCGTCCAGCCGTTCCCTGATCTTCACATGCGCGCTCACACGAGAACTTTAGGCGTACGACTGGCAAATAACGCCATGTAACTCCCTGACAAATCGTTACCTTTGCGACATTGGGCACATAGCTTCCAGCCTTAACGTCTAAGGCCATGACGTCTCGTTCCTTACTCCGGCTGGCGCTCGCCGGAGCCGTCGCGTCGGGGGCGGTCCTGCTCGCCACCCTCCCGGCGGGCGCGAGCAAGGCCCCGCCGCGTACGGTTCCCGTACGGCTACTCGCACTCAACGACTTCCACGGTCACCTCGAGCCTCCCACCGGGTCCTCCGGACGCATGGTGGACGAGCACGGCCAGACCGTCGACGCCGGCGGCGCGGCCTACGTTGCCGCGCACATGAAGGCCCTGGCCGACCAGAACACCATCGCAGTGGCCCAGGGTGACCTCATCGGGGCGACGCCGCTGATCTCGGCGGCCTACCATGACGAGCCGTCCATCGAGTTCATGGACAAGCTGGGACTCAAGGTGGCCGCGGTAGGTAACCACGAGTTCGACGAGGGGTACGCCGAGCTGCGCCGCATCATGGACGGCGGCTGCCACCCGGTCGACGGCTGCTCGCCGGCCGGCGAGTGGAAGGGCGCCAAGTTCGACTACGTCGGCGCGAACGTGCTGTTCAAGAACCCCAACGAGAAGACGGACGCGCTCGCCGCGCTCGGTGCCAAGCGGACAGAGGTCAAGAAGCTGCTGGCCGACTGGGGCGTGCCCGCGCTGCCGCCGGTCAGCGTCAAATGGATGAACGGCGTGCCGATCGGCTTCATCGGGCTGGTCACGCAGACGACGCCGAGCATCGTCACGACGGAGGGCATCAAGGACCTCAAGTTCGTGGACGAGGTCAAGGCCGCGAATGTCGCCTCCAAGATCCTCAAGCTGGTGGGCGTGAAGGCGCAGGTCGTGCTCGTGCACGAGGGCGACCAGGTGAACGCCGGCCAGTCGCCGGACGCCTGCAGCGCCATCCCTGGGCTGGGCAACCGCATCGCCACGCAGGCGGACGCCGAGGTCGACCTCGTGCTCAGCGGGCACTCGCACCAGGCGTACCTGTGCAAGGTCAAGGACCCGGCGGGCAACGATCGCGTCTACTCGCAGGGGGGCTCGTTCGGCCGGGTCATCACGCAGGTGGACATGAATGTCGACGTCCGGACCCGGGACATCGAACGGGCCTCGGTCGTGGCGGACAACCACGTCGTCACACGGACGGTCGCCCCCGATCCCGAAATTTCAGCCTTTGTGCAGACGTGGAAGGATCGCGTCGCCCCCGTCGCCAACAAGGCGGTCGGCACGATCACCACCGACATCACCAACACGGCCGTGCCCTCCGGCGAGTCCGCGCTCGGCAACCTCATCGCCGACGCCCAGCTGGCCGCCACCAAGACGGGCGGCAACGCCCAGATCGCCTTCATGAACCCGGGTGGCGTGCGCGCCCCGCTGACGTACGCGACCTCGCCGGTGAACGAGGGCGACGGCGTGGTGACGTACGGCGAGGCGTTCACCACGCAGCCGTTCAACAACCTCATGCAGGTCGTGACCCTGACCGGCGCTCAGCTGAAGACGCTGCTCGAGCAGCAGTTCACCGGCGGGCCCAACAACCAGGCGTTCACCAAGATCCTGCAGCCCTCGGCCAACTTCACCTACACCTACAGCCGGAGCGCCGCGTGGGGCTCAAAGGTGTCGGACATGAAGATCGACGGGGTGCCGGTGACGGACACGCAGACCATCCGGGTCGCGGCGAACAACTTCCTGGTGGGCGGCGGTGACGCGTTCGTCGCCTTCCGGGACGGGACGGAGCTGTGGAGCGGGCCGCTGGACATCGACGCCTTCGTCGACTACCTCGGCGCCAACCGCCCCACCGCACCGCCCGCCACCAACCGCATCACCGTGATCGACTGACCGCCCTCTCGCTCCTCGACCTCCGATGGGCCCGCCGCCAAAGGCGACGCGGCGGCGGGCCCTTGACGGAGTTCGATTCGTGTCTGCCGGTGATCCCGGCATGACCAGGGTGGCTTCGTGGTGAGTGACACCTGACGGCGGGATCGCCTCGGCCCGCGCCACATGCCCGGGGTCGTCCGCAAACGGCGACGGCCAGCACGTGTTCCTTGGAGGGGCATCGTCCGAGGACGGAAGAGAGCACGTGCGTGGCCGCAGGGACCAGTGTGACCCTTGTGCGCGGGCCGGCGCAGGAGAATCAGAACGATGTCCGCATTCTCTGCGACCAGGGCGTATGCCGCCCCGCCTGTGGCCAGACTCGGGGAAACCCGATGGCCACCATTGGTGGGATCCGTGAAGATACCTTCATGCATATCCCCGTCTACCCCGGCAAGCCGAAGCCCAGTGATCGGGTGGCGGTCGTGTCGCCGTCCGCCGGGCTGCCGGAGATCTTCCCGATGCCGTACGAGCTGGGGCTCCAGCGGTTGCGTGACGACTTCGGACTGATCCCCGTGGAGTATCCGACGACCCGCAGGATGGGGTCGTCGCCGGCCGAGCGCGCCAGGGACCTCCATGCCGCCTTCGCCGACCCGGACATCGCCGCCGTGATCAGCAGCATCGGCGGCGACGACCAGATCACCGTGCTGGCCCATCTCGACCGCGACCTGTTGAAGGCCCATCCGAAGCCGTTCTTCGGCTACAGCGACGCCACCAACCTGCTGGCCTTCCTGTGGGACCTCGGAATCGTCGGGTACCACGGCGGCGCGGTCATGACCGAGTTCGGCCGGGCGGGGGCCATGCATCCGCTCACCGCGGAGTCGCTGCGTGCCGCGCTGTTCACCAGCGGCCCGTACGAGTTGCGGCCGGCCACCGCCTACACCGACGTGGACCGGCCGTGGGACGAGCCCGAGACGTTCGCGAGCGAGCCGGCGATGACGCCGTGCCCGGACGGCTGGACCTGGCACAACGCGGGCCGGGTCGTCGAGGGCGTGAGCTGGGGCGGCTGCCTGGAGATCGTGTCGTGGCTGCTGATGGCCGGCCGCGCGATCCGGCCGGCCGAGGAGCACGAGGGCGGGGTACTGTTCTTCGAGACCTCGGAGAAGATGCCGAGCGCCACGGAGGTTTACCGCATCCTGCGCTGCATGGGCGAGCGTGGGCTGCTGCGGCGGTTCGGCGGCGTCATGGTCGGGCGTGCCCGAGGGTGGTCGCTCGAGCGCCGCACCACTCCCGAACAGCGGGTCGCGTATGCGCGTGACCAGCGGGAGGCGGTGCTGCGTGCGTTCGCCGAGTACAACGACGACGCGCTGATCGTCTTCGACGTCGACTTCGGGCACACCGACCCGAAACTGGTGATCCCGTACGGTGGGCGGATCCGCCTCGACGGCCCCGCGCGCAGGATCACGGTCTCCTACTGACCCGTCGCCCCGTGGTCCTGGCTCGCCGGTGCGCAGCAGAAACGCCTGCGTCAGCTCGCCGACCGTCTCCTGGAGCTTCAGCAGGAACCAGATGTCGTCCCGCTCGATCCCGAGCGACCGCGCATACCGGCTCGACACGGATTCGATCTCGTCGGAGAGTTCCGCAGGTCCACTCGGCGGAGTCTACGGCCCTCCCTCGTACAGCGGGAGCACGGCCACGAAGCGGGCGCCGGGCGTGTGCTCGGCGATGGTGAGTGAGCCGCCGTGGGCGGTGGCGATTTCGCGGGACAGAGGCAGGCCGAGGCCGCTGCCGCCCATCTCCTTCACACGGGCGCTCTCCAGGCGGGTGAATCGTTCGAAGACCCGCTCCCTGTCCTCCGGCGGGATGCCTTCGCCGTCGTCCGTCACCGTGACGATCACCTTGTCGTCCTCGATCGCGACCGAGAGGTCGATCCTGGTGGCGGCGTGCCGGGTGGCGTTGTCGAGGAGGTTCGTCAGGAGGCGGTCGAGCTGCACGGGCGAGCCGTGGACGGGGGCCGGGTGGCAGGGGGCGAGAATGATGGGCACCCTGGACCGCACGCGGCGGCGTACCTGCTCTGCTGCCATGTGGCACATGTCCACCACGCGGCGCTGCAGGACCGCGCCGGCGTCCAGCTTGGCCAGCATCAGCAGCTCCTCGATGATGTAGGTGAGGCGGTCGGCAGCGTCCAGGGCGCGGGCGCCGGTGGCCGCCCAGTCCGTTTCCTCCGGATAGGCGTTGGCGAACTCGAGCTGGGCGCGCAGGGCCGAGATGGGGCTGCGGAGTTCGTGCGAGGCGTCGGCGACGAAGCGGCGCTGGGTCTCCGCGGAGCGTTCAAGGCGGTCGAGGGTGTCGTTCGTGGTAGCGGCGAGGCTGGTGATCTCGTCGCCGGTGTCGGGTACGGGCACGCGCCTGCTGAGGTCCTGACCGGTGATCTCGGCCATTTCGGCGCGGATGCGCTCGACAGGGCGCAGCGCGAACCCGACCACCGCCCACGTCGTGCCCGCGACCATGAGCAAGACCAGCGGGGCGCCGAGGAAGACCAGCAGATAGAGCCAGGTCAGGGACTGGTTGACCTCCTGGAGCGAGACGGCGCCGTAAACGGTGACGACGCCCTCGGGTGTGCGCACGGGCATGACCATGACGAGGTATTCCCCTTCCTCCTCGCCCAGGGCCGACGGCAACATCTGCTCGGTCACGTAGATCTTTCCGGGCTGGTCCCCCCGTCTGGTCCTCAGGAGCGGCGGGTCGCCGCGGAGGTCGGGAGTGGCGGCCAGGACCTCTCCCTTCTGGGAGACCACCTGCAGGAGGTGTACCTTCGACATCGTCTCGAGCTGGGCCGGGACCTGACCGTCGCGAGCGTCGTTGGCGACCCTGCGCACCGCCAGCTCCTCCCGGGTGTAGACCAGGCCGTGCAGGCTGCTCGGCACGGTGGCGAGGGTGATCGTGGACGTGGCGGTGAAGACCACCGCCGCGACCAAGGTCGCGATCGTGGTCAGGCGCGCCCGGATCGAACGCGGAAAGAACCTCGTCGCCATCCAACCCCCGTACTCACTGTCTGTGACACTTACCCAGGTATGGCTTGCAGAACATCAAGGGGCTTGATCTGGTGCTATAGAGATCGAGATTGAGTAAGCGGGGCGCCAAGAGGGGCGTTTCGCCACGCTCTGTGCAGCTGGTCAGCCCAGGATCGGGTGGGTGAGGGGCGACAGAGTCGAGGTGATGGCGGACGAGGGTCCCCTTGGTGTCCGCGGGCTCACCGTGCGGGTCCCCGGTGAACCCGAGCCCGGCTTTGGACGGCGGGTGGGCGGCTCGCCGCCTATTCCTCCCGACTACGACGATGACAAGGTCGCTGATCCAGGTGGCTGCGAGTTCTGAGCACTCGGGGTGTTCGCTTGTGGCGATTCCGCTGATGGCGTGGACGTCTGTTCACGCGGAGGCGCCTGGGCCAGAGTGAGGTGTCATGAAGGTTCTGGTGCTGGGTGGCACGGAGTTCGTCGGGCGGGCGGTCGTCGAGGAGGCGCTGGGCCTGGGATGGGATGTGACGGTGTTCAACCGGGGCAGCCACGAGCCGCCCGCGGGGGTGACGGCGTTACGCGGTGACCGGTCGGCGGCCGGCGGGCTGGCGGCGCTGGAGCGCGGCGAATGGGACGTCGTGGTGGACACCTGGTCGTGGGCGGCCTCCGCGGTCAGGGACGCCGCGTCCCTGCTGGCCGAGCGCGCGGGACACTACGTCTACGTGTCCAGCAGGTCCGTGTACGCCGAGCCGCTGCCCTTCGGCGCGGACGAGAGCGCACCGGTCGTGGCGGCCTCCGCCGACGATGACGACGACTCCGACTACGCCAGGAACAAGGCGGGAGCGGAGCTGGCGGCGGTCGCGGCGTTCGGGGAGCGGGCGCTGCTGGCCAGGGCAGGGCTGATCATCGGGCCTTACGAGAACGTCGGGCGGCTGCCGTGGTGGCTGAGCAGGATCGCCCGTGGCGGTCCTGTGCTCGCGCCCGGGCCTGCCGACCTCGGTCTCCAGTACGTCGACGCGCGTGACCTGGCCGTGTGGTGCCTGCGGGCGGCCGAGCGAGGAATCGGCGGAGCGTTCAACGTGGTGAGCCCTCCGGGGTTCGTGACGACGCGGGAGCTCCTCGAGACCTGCGTGAAGGTGACCGGGGCCGAAGCCGAGCTGCGGTGGGTCGAGGCGGAGGCGATCCTGGCGGCTGGGGTGACGCCGTGGATCGAGCTGCCGATCTGGCTGGTGGGCGAGGACTACGACTACATGCACGGAGGTGACGTGTCCAAGGCCGTGGCGGCGGGTCTGCGGTTCCGGCCCGTGGCGGAGACGGTGGCCGATACGTGGGCGTGGCTGCGGAGCCTCGGTGGTGTGGCTCCGATGCGGCTGGATCGGCCGTTGAAGGGGCTCGATCCGGCAGTGGAGGCGAGGCTTCTGGCCGGCTGAGGCAGGCGGTGCGGAGGTCTCTGGCCGGTTGAGGCCGGCGGTGCGGGGGTCTCTGGGCGGTTGAGGCCGGCGGTGCGGGCTCCTGGCCGGTTGAACGGGGCGGGCGGGCGGTCAAGGCTGGTCCCGTGGGGCGGAGCGGTAGGTGCGGATGAGGTCGTAGCCGGCGGCGGCGAGGGCGAGGGCGACGAAGAGCAGGACCACCAGCAGGCCGTGGCGGAAGGCCGTCGGCCAGCCGTCGGCCAGTGAGCCGAAGAACGTCGAGCCCGCCGCCGCGATCCCGATCGCCGACCCCAGCCGCTGGCCTGTCTGCAGCACCCCGGCCGCGCTTCCGCCGCCTTCGGGTGGCACCTCGGACAGGGCGATCGCCTGGTTGGGCGAGATCACCAGGCCGCTGCCCAGCCCCGCGACCAGAAGCGGCAACGCGGTCGCCAGCCCGACCCCGTGGCCGGGCACCAGCGCGGTCGCGGCCATCGTGGCGGAGAGCCCGACGATCACCGTGGTGAGACCGACGGCGACCAGCCGCCGTCCGGCCCGCGACACGAGCCGCCCGCCGACCACGGACGCCGAAGCCGAGCCGAGGGCGAACGGCGTGATCGACAACCCGGCCATCAGCGGGCTGTACTGGAGGCCGCTCTGCAGGTACAGCGTGAAGGTGAAGAAGATGCCGGTGAAGCCGGCGAAGTAGAACAGGGCGATGGCCGAGCCCAGGCTGTAGGAGCACTTGCGGAACAGGGACAGGTTCACCAGCGGCTCGCGGGGATAGATCCGCTCCCATGCCACGAACCCGGTCAGCAGGGTGAACGCGGCGGGGACGAGCAGCCACTTGGTCGCGCCCTCCCATTGATGCCGCTGGATGAACGGCAGCAAGAGGCCCGCGACGCCGACGCCGAGCAGCAGCACCCCCACCGGATCCATGCTCTCGCGCCGGCCCAGGGCATCCCGGGACGCCGCCGTAGAGTGCGGAGCCGGGAGCGCGCGGTAGGCCAGGGGCAGGAGGGCGATGCCGATCGGCAGGTTCACCAGGAACACCCACCGCCATCCGTGCTCGGGCCCGAAGGCACTGACCAGGACACCGCCGATCAGCGGCCCCGCGGTCGTGGACAGGCCGAGGGTGGCGCCGAGCGCGCCGAACGCCCGCGCCCGCTCGTACCCCTGGAACATCTGCTGGATCAGCCCCGAGACCTGCGGGTTCATCATGCCGGCCGCCATGCCCTGCACCAGCCTGGCCGTGATCAGCAGCGGCATGTTCCCGGCGAGCCCGCACGCCGCGCTGGCCAGCGTGAACAACGCCACCCCGAACATGAAGATCGCCCGCCGGCTCCTGGCGTCCCCCAGTCTCCCGGCCGGGATCAGGAGCAGCCCGAACGTGAGCGCGTAACCGGACAGCGTCCACTGCAGCCCGCCAGCCGTCGCCTGCAGCCCTTCCCTGATGGACGGCAGTGCCACGTTGACGATGCTGACGTCCAGACCGCTCATGAACGCCGCCACCAGACACACGGCCAGGGCGTGCCGGCGCGTGTCGAATCCGGACGCCCCCATCACAGCTACCTCTCCGCGCGGCAGGAGTCGGTACGGCCGCCGCGGCCCGACCATGATTCCCCGCAAGCTACGAAATATCGCCCGTGGCCACCCATGAATTCTTTGCTCGGCCACAGGGATGGGCTTCTCCGCGGAAGGCGGGTAACGTCCGATCATGGACACGATGACCGTCGAGCAGAACGGCATCAACGCGGTTCCCGAGGCGGAGCGGCGCGGCCGCCCGGGTGACCTGTTCTGGCCGTGGGCCGCCTCCAACCTGTCCCTGTTCGGCATCGCCTTCGGCGTGTACATCGTGGGCCTCGGCCTCGGCGTCGTGCCCGCCGTCATCACCGGCGCCATCGGGTACGCGCTGTCGTTCCTGCTGGTCGGCCTGGTCGCGGTCGGCGGCGCGCGGTCGGGTGTGCCGACGATGACGCTGGGGCGGGCGCCGTTCGGGTACCAGGGCAACAAGTTACCCACGGTGTTCTCGTACATCTCGAACGTCGGCTGGGAGATTGTGCTGGTCACGCTGGCGGCGCAGAGTGGCGCGGCCATCCTGGCGCGGCTCGCGCCCGGCATGCCCAGCACGACCGCCACCGCGATCTGCTTCGCCGTCGCGGCCGTGGTGGTGATCGCGGTCGGCGTGTACGGCCACGCCATGATCATGGCCGTGCAGCGGTACCTGACGTACGCGTTCATCGTGCTGACCGTCGTCTACATGATCCTCATGGTGCCCAGGCTCGGTGTGTCACTGGAGACCACGGCCGGGCCCGGCGGCTGGGTGGGCGGGATCATCTTCGCGATGACCCTGCTGGGCCTGGGCTGGGTCAACTGCGGCGCCGACTACTCGCGTTACCTGCCCACGAGCTCCCCTCCGAGGTCGGTGGCGCTGTGGACGATGCTCGGGGGCGCACTGCCGCCGATGGTGCTGCTCGTGTTCGGGGTCCTGCTGGCAGGCGGCGATCCGCAACTGGCCGGGGCGGCCGGCGGCGACCCGGTGGGGGCGCTGGCGGGGGCACTGCCGACGTGGTTCCTGCTGCCGTACCTGCTGACCGCCATCGGCGGCTTCCTGTCCGGGGCGATCATGGACATTTATTCGTCCGGGCTGTCGATGCTGGCGCTCGGGGTGCCGATCAGGCGGCACTACGCGGTGCTGATCGACGGGCTGCTCATGGTGCTCGGCGGCTACTATCTGCTGTTCGTCTCCAGCAGCTTCCTCGCCACCTTCCAGGCGTTCCTGGCGATCGCCGGCGTGGTGATGGCGGCCTGGGTCGCGATTTTCCTGGTGGACATGTGGCGGCTGCGGGCCGGCGGCCAAGCCTACGACGAGCGGCTGCTGCGAGCCGGGGCGCCGGCCGTCAACTGGGCCGGCGTGTTGTCGCTGGTGGTGGCGTCGACCGTGGGGCTGGGGCTCATCACGTCCGCTGACCAGAACATCGCAACCGTGGTGGGCTTTCTGATGAGCGAGGAGCTGGAGAAGAGCACGTTCGGGGCGGCGAACATCGGCGTGGTCATCGCGCTCGTGCTGGCCGGGGTGCTGTACTACCTGATCACCGCGGTCGCGCGACCTCGCCGCACCGCTGACGCACCTGGCGGCAGCCGCTGAGCCGTTCACGCCGTGACGATGGCGAAGTCGGGCACCGGCCGGTCCAGCACCGCCACCAGCCGCCGCAGCGCCGACGTGTCGCCCTCCCGCTCCACCCCTTCGAAGCCCTTGCCCGACAGCAGGCCGAGCAGCTGCGGCTTCGTCAGCCGCAGCGTCAGGTCCGCGCCCTCGTCGGGCGGCTCGGCCTGGTGGATCAGCGCGCCGTTGGACAACGTCGTACGGTGCCGCTCCCCTAGGTCGGTCAGATCCCAGTCGATGGCCAGACGCTCGTGCCACGCCCGTGGGCCGTCCACGCGGATGGCGAGCGAGTCGAAGACCTGGTCCATGCTCAACGCGGCGAACAGGTCGGGCGAGACCGCGTCGGCGGTGGCGGGCACGATGCCGTCCGCCAGCTCCAGCGCGCCCATGAGGTAGAAGTTGCGCCACGTGGCGTTCTCCGCGCCCTGGCCGAGCCTGGTGTAGACCGCGGCGAGCAGGTCGCGGGCCTCCTTGTTGCCCTCGTCGGCGAAGACGGCGTGGTTGAGCAGCTGGGCGGCGAAGCGCAGGTCGTTCTCGGCCAGATAACGGCGGGCGAACTCGACCACGGCCGCGCCGCCGCCCAGGCACTCGACGTACCGGATCGCGCTCTCCCGCGCCGGATGCTCCCATAGGTGCGCGGGGTTGCCGTCGAACCAGCCGAGGTACCGCTGGTAGATGGCCTTGACGTTGTGACTGGCCGAGCCGTGGTAGCCGTGCGTGTGCCAGGACCGCTCGAGCTCGGGCGGCAGCTGCACGGCCTCGGCGATCTCGGCCGCCGTCAGGCCCTTGTTGAGCAGGCGCAGGGTCTGGTCGTGCAGGTAGGCGTACATGTCGCGGTGCCGGGCGAGGAACCGGGCGATGTCGTCGCGGCCCCACGTGGGCCAGTGGTGTGCGGCGAAGGCGACGTCGGCGTGGCCGGCGAACAGGGAGATCGCCTCGTTGAGGCACCGCGCCCAGGCCTTGGCGTCGCGGAACGGGCCGCCGCGCAGGGACAGGATGTTGTGCTGGTTGTGGGTTGCGTTCTCGGCCAGGTACAACGCGTTGCGGTCCAGGATGAGGAAGGCCATCTCGGCGCTGGAGCCCAGCTGGAAGACCATTCGTACGCCGTCGACCGTCTCCTCCTGCCCGGTGCGGGTGATCTCGACCGTGGGCGGGATGAGGGACAGGGTGCCCGTCGAGACGGTCATGCCGAGGCCGCAGCCGATCTGACCCTCGGGCGAGCGGGGCAGGGCCGGGCCGTACATGTAGACGGCGCGGCGGGTCAGCGCCGGGCCCGCGTACACGCTCTCCGACACCGCGTGCTCCAGGAACCCGGCTGGGCCCAGGATGGGCACCCCGCCGCGGGTGACGCCGCGGACGCCGCCGAAGTGGGCGGCGTGCGGGTGCGTGTAGATCACGCCGGTGACGGGACGCGCGCCGCGGTGGGCGCGGTACAACTTCAGCGCGGCGGCGGCGCACTCGGTGGAGATCAGCGGGTCGATCACGATGACGCCGGTCTCGCCCTCGACCAGCGTCATGTTGGACAGGTCCAGGCCGCGCACCTGGTAGATGCCGTCGGTGACCTCGTACAGACCTTGTTTGGCGCACAACTGCGCCTGTCGCCACAGGCTGGGATGGGCCGTCTTGGGGCACTCCCCCCGGAGGAAGTCGTAGGAGTCGCCGTCCCAGATCACCCGGCCGTCCGCTGTCTTGATCACAGCAGGGCTGAGCTTGGCGATGAAACCTCGGTCCGCGTCCGCGAAGTCGCCCTTGTCATGAAGTGGAAGGTCTGCCATGCCTAGCCGCATGCCCGGTATCCAGCCCGGATAGCTCAACAAAGGCCCCTAAGAGGATGAATCTCGGGCAATAAGGACATGCGATGATGTTGGACCTGTCGATGCCTACGGGAGGTGCCATGGAAGCGTGCGTGTTCGACCTCGACGGCGTGCTGGTCGATTCCGAGCCGGTGTGGGAGGAGGTGCGGCGGGCGTTCGTCGCCGAGCACGGCGGCACGTGGCAGCCGGACACCCAGTCCAGGCTCATGGGCATGAGCACCGGCGAGTGGGCCGCGTACCTGCATGAACTGGGGGTGCGGATGGCGCCGGACGAGATCGCACGCGGCGTGGTGGACCAGATGGCCGCGCGCTATCGCGACGAGGTGCCGTTGCTGCCGGGTGCGGTGGAGGCGGTGCGGCGGCTGTCCGGGCCGGTCACGCTGGGGCTGGCCAGCTCGTCGCCGCGCCGGCTGATCGACGTGGTGCTGGATGCGGCCGAGTTGAAGGAGTGTTTCGCCGTCACGGTGTCCACCGAGGAGGTGGCGCGCGGCAAGCCGGCGCCGGACGGATACCTGGAGGCGGCGCGGCGGATGAACGTCGATCCGCGCGGCTGCGCGGCGGTCGAGGACTCGAGCAACGGACTGCGGTCGGCGCATGCCGCCGGGATGCGGGTGATCGCCGTGCCGCACCCGCGGTACCCGCCCGCGCCGGACGCGCTTGCGCTGGCCTGGCGGGTGTTGCCGGGACTCGACGCGCTCACCCCCGACCTCCTCTCGTGAACTTGTGCACCTAGTGGCTATGCTCTGGGAACCGTGCGAGACATCACGGTTTTCAGCGGCACCGCCCACCCCGAACTGGCCGAAGAGATCTGCGCCCACCTGGGCACTCCCCTGCACCCGGTCAGGGTCAGCCGCTTCGCCAACGACGCGCTGGAAGTGCAGTTGCAGGCCAACTGCCGCGAGCGTGACGTCTTCCTCATCCAGCCGCTGGTGCCGCCCGTCCAGGAGCACCTGGTCGAACTGCTGCTCATGCTGGACGCCGCCCGTGGCGCGTCGGCGGCAAGAACCACTGTGGTACTGCCGCATTACGCCTACGCGCGGTCGGACAAGAAGGACGCGCCGCGGATCTCCATCGGCGCGCGGCTGGTCGCCGACCTGATGGTGGCCGCGGGCGCCGACCGGGTGCTGGCGATGACGCTGCACTCGCCGCAGGTGCACGGCTTCTTCAGCGTCCCCGTCGACCACCTGCACGCGCTGCGCGAGCTGGCCGCGCACTTCCGCCAGTACGACCTGTCGAACACGGTCGTCGTCTCCCCCGACCTCGGCAACGCCAAGGAGGCCGCCCACTTCGCCCGCCTGCTCGGCACCGGTGTCGCGATGGGCGCCAAACAACGCTTCAGCGACGACCGCGTGGTGATCAGCTCGGTCATCGGCGACGTGGAGGGCAAGGACGTCATCGTCCTGGACGACGAGATCGCCAAGGGGAGCACGGTCATCGAGCTGCTCGACCGGCTGCGCGAGCGCGGCGTGCGCTCGGTGCGCCTGGCCTGCACGCACGGGCTCTTCTCCAGCGGCGCGCTGGAGCGGCTGAGCGCGCTGCCCGAGGTCGTGGAGATCGTCTGCACGAACACCGTGCCACCGCCCAAGCCCAGCGACAAGCTCACGGTCCTGTCGATCGCGCCCGCCCTGGCCGAGGCCATGCGCCGCATCCACGACGGCGAGTCGGTGAGCGCCCTGTTCAGTACATCTTGACGACCTGCGCGGTCACGCGCCGCCCTTGGTGGGAGGCCAGGAAGGTGATCACTTCGGCCACGTCCTCCGGCTGCCCGACCGAGCGCAGCGGGCCGTGGGTGCGGGCCAGCTTCTCCACTTCCTCATTGACCCAGCCGGTGTCGGTGATGGGCGGGTGGACCATGTTGGCCGTGACACCGTACGGGCCCAGCTCGTGCGCGGCCGACATCGTGTAGCTTTCCTGGGCCGCTTTCGCGGCGCCGTAGGAGACCTCGGACGGGAAGCCCTGCGGCCCTTCCGAGGTCAGGCCGATGATCCGGCCCCAGGTGGCGCCGCGTTCGATGTGCCGCCGGGCGAACTCGGCGATCAGCAGAGCGGGCGCGCGTACGTCCACCGCGAACTGCCCGCCGTGCGTCTCGGCGTCCACCGGCCGGAGCGGGCGGCCGAAGCCGTCGCGTTCGGTCGGCGTGAACGTGTCGCTGCGCCAGCCGCTCGCGTTGTTGACCAGGATCTCCACCGGCCCGAACGCCTTCTCCGCCTGGTCGAACAGCACCTTAGGGGTCGCGGGGTCGGTCAGGTCGGCCTCGGCCGACTCGGCCTGGCCGCCGGCCTCGCGAATGCGACGCACCACGTCATCGGCCCCGGCGGCGCGGTGGCGATCGTAGGCCTCCGGATAGGCCGGATGGTCGAGCGGAGGAAGCCGCTTGTAGGTCACGAACACCGAAACGCCCTCGGCCGCCAGCGCGATCGCGATGGCCGCGCCGATGCCGTGATTGGCCCCGGTGATCAACGCGACCTTTCCAGCCAGCCGTGTATCGATCATAGTGGCCATCATGCATGTAGCGACCGACCGCCTGCTAAGGCATTTTCACGAAGCAGTGGAGCCGGCCGTTCCCCTTGTCGCGTTATGGGCGCATGGCTCACTGGCGACCGACGACTACCAGCCGGGCCTCAGCGACCTGGACCTCATCGCCGTCGTCGGCGAGCCGATCACGATGGAGCAGTGGCGGCGACTCAAGGCCCTGCACCGGGCCATCGACCTGCCACTCGCGGACAAGCTGCACTGCTCGTACATGGCCAGGCAGGAGCTGGCGGACCTGTCGGCCGAGCACGTGACGTGGGCGCACGAGCGCATCTTCCGGCGCCCGGTCACCGCCGTCACGCGGCGCGAACTGCACACCAAGCCCCTGGAGCTGCACGGTCCGCCGCCCACCGGCCTGCTGCCCCAGGTGTCGGACGCGGAGCTGGCCGAGTTCGTCCGGGCGGACCTGCGGGACTTCTGGCTGGACAGGACGGGGGGACGGCGGCGGTGGTTGCACGACATCTGGGTGGATCTGGGCATGGTCACGGTCGCCAGGGCCGTGGTCACGCTGCGGGACGGGCGGCTGATCAGCAAGCGGGAGGCCCTGGAGGTGCTGCACGAGCTGGGCGCGCCCGCGATCGTGGTGGCCGACGTGCGGGCCCGCAGGTACGGCACGACGGCGCCGCCGCTGAGCCGGTTCAGGAGGGCCAAGCTGGCCCGCGCGTTCATCAGGTCCACGATCACGAGGGTTCTAGGATCGCCGTGAGCCTGGTCAGCGCCTCGGTGATCTGGGCGGGGGTCAGGCCGAGCACCGAGCGCTGATAGCTGTACACCTCGGGGGCCAGAGGCGCGAGCAGGACGTCGACCAGCGCGTCGGGGCCGGGCGTGCCGGCGGCGACCAGGAGCACCCGCACGTGTGCCCGCCAGAAGCCGTACGCGCCGGTCTCGAAGCGCGAGCGGCCTACTTCCGAGCCGAGCACCAGGTGCGCGTGGTCCTCCAGCAGCCGCACCATGGCGGCGTAGAAGGCGGCCAGCCGCGCGGCGGCGGGCGCACCCGGGCCCAGCGGCGGCTCGCCGCGCAGCAGCCGTTCCTGAAGCTCCCGTTCGTGCTCGTCGAGCAGCGCGACGGCGATCGAGGCCCGGTCCGGGTAGCGGCGATAAAGCGTGCCCCGGCCCACCCCCGCCCTCCTGGCGATGTCGTCCATCGTCACGTCCTGCGGCGCCTTCTCGGCGAAGAGCTGGGCTGCCGCTTCGAGGATCCGGGCGCGGTTGCGCGCGGCGTCGGCTCTCTCCATGACGCCCATTGTAGGTGGACACGTTGTCCGGTTATATTGAACCGGACAGCGTGTCCACTTATTGGAGAGATCATGTTGCTGCATCTGGACGCCAGCGCACGCCGCGCGGCGTCGTTCTCGCGCAGGTTGTCGAGCGTGTACGCCGAGACCTGGCGAGCCGCCAACCCACAGGCCGGGTACGTCTACCGCGACCTGGCCGCACAGCCTGTGCCGCACATCGGCGAGGCTTGGACGGAGTTGTGCGACTACATCCTTGAGCACGAGATAACCGAAATTTCGCGTTACGAGGAGGCGGTTCGCACGCCCGCCCACCGCCGGGCGTGGGCCGTCGTGGAGCCGCTGCTGGCCGAGGTGGTGGCGGCCGAGGTGATCCTGATCGGCACGCCGATGTACAACTACTCGATCCCCTCATCGCTGAAGGCCTGGCTCGACCAGATCACGTTCCCCAAGATGTCGCTCGCAGGCCGCTCGTTCGTGGTGACCGGCGCGCGCGGCGGCGCGTACGGCCCGGGCACGCCCCGCGAGCCGTACGACCACCAGGAGCGTTACCTGCGCGACTTCTTCAAGGGCCACTTCCGGGTCGAGGACGTGACGTTCATCCACGCGGAGCTGGTCAATGCCCGCCTCGACCCGGCGCTGGCCCACATGCGCGGCCGGCACGAGGAGTCCCTGGCGGCGGCGCTGAAGGAGGCGGCCCGATGAACTGGCTGATCCTGATGCTGGCCGGGCTGGTGGAGGTGGCGTGGTCGCAGAGCATCAAGCCGACGCACAACTTCACCAGACTCGTGCCCACGCTGATCTGCCTGGCCCTGATGGCCGCCGCCGTCTGGCTGCTGTCGCAGGCCATGAACACCTTGCCGGTCGGCACCGCGTACGCGGTCTTCACCGGCATCGGCGCCGTCGGCGCGATCACCCTGGGCATCGTGCTCAACGACGACCCCGTCTCAGTGGGCAGGATGACGGCGCTCGCGCTCATCGTCGGAGGGATAGTGTTGGCCCGAGTTACCACCTGAATCAGCGGAAGGGCGACATATGGGGGAGAGCAGGCAGTCCTATCTGGCCGCCGCGGCGTCGGCCGTGTCGCTCCTGCGCGACCCGGCCGTGGCCGGGGCGTGGGACAAGCCGAGCGCGCTCACGGAATTCAGCGTCGGCGGACTGGCCGGACACCTGGCCCACCAGATCGTGAGGGTTCGCGACGCGCTGGCGGCCGACAACGGAGCCGTCCAGGAGCCGATCGGGCTCATCGAGCACTTTTCCAGGTCACCATGGGTGCAGGCGGGCCTCGACCACGAGAGCAACGTCTTCGTCCGGCGGGGCGGGGAGGCGGCCGCCGCCGACGGGCCGGTCGCGCTGGTGGAGCGCACGCAGGCACTGCTCGACCTGCTGACCGCCGCACTGCCCGCCGAGCCCGCCGACCGGGTCGTGCACCTGCCGTGGGCGGACTGGTCGCTCACGCTGGACGACTTCCTGCTGACCAGGCTGGTCGAGCTGGTCGTGCACTCCGACGACCTGGCCGCCAGCGTGGGCGTCGAGACGCCTGCCCTGCCTGAGTCGGTCATCGATCCGGCGGTCGAGCTGCTGGCCCGGCTGGCCGTGCACCGGCACGGGGCCACGGCCGTCATCCGCACGCTGAGCCGCGCCGAACGCGCGCCGGCCACCATCAGCGCCTTCTAGGAGGCGATCATGCGCAGGGCCGCGACGACCTCGCGGCCCGACAGCGCACTGTCCGGGTCGAGCAGCCATTGGGACAGGAACCCGGTCAGCATGGCCTGGTAGAACGTCCCGGTCAGCCGCTCACGCTCAGGATCGCTCCCCGGCTCGATGCCCTCGAACAACTCGGTCAGCCCCAGCCGCGCCTCCTTGATGCCGTGGACGAGCTGTTCGCGTACCTCTGGTATGTGATCGATCTGCCCCAGCAGCTCGAACTGGGTCACCCACAGCGGCCGCAGCCGCGAGAACGACTCCACCACCCGATCCCACGCCGCCTCGAACCGCTCAAGCGGCGTGGCGTCCTGCTTGACGTCGGCCGACAGAGTCGCGCCCAGGTCGTCGCCCCACTCCCGCATCACCTCGAACAGCGCCTCGTTCATCAGGGCGTCCTTCGACCTGAAGTGGTAGCCGATGCCGGCCAGGCTCACGCCGGAAGCGTTGGCGATGTCCCGCGCCGTCGTGCGTGAGTAGCCCTTCTCGATCAGGCACCGCTTCGCCCCTGCCAGGAGATCTTCTCTGTTTCCCATACCCAGAGAATAGCACAATCGTCCTAGACAGACGTCTGAGACAGATGTACTGTCATTGGCATGACGAACATTCTGATCTCCGGCGCCAGCATCGCCGGCACGACGACGGCCTACTGGCTGCGCAGGCACGGCTTCACCGTCACCGTGGTGGAGCGGGCGCCCGCCCTTCGCGAGGGCGGCTACAAGATCGATATCCGGGGCGCGGCGCTCCAGGTGATCGAGCGCATGGGGCTCATGGACGCGGTCCGCGCCAGGAGCACGGACATGCGGGTCGCCACCCACTACGACGCCAAGGGCAGGCCGGTCGCGACCATGGACGCCGCCCTGTTCGGCGGCCGCACGGGCGACGACGTCGAGATCATGCGCGGCGACCTCAACGAACTGCTGTACGAGCTGACGCGCGACGAGGTCGAGTACATCTTCGACGACTCGATCACCGGCATCGCCGACGACGGCACGGTGACCTTCGAGCGCTCGCAGCCGCGTGCGTTCGACCTGGTCATCGGGGCGGACGGCGCCCACTCCAACGTCAGGAGGCTGGTCTTCGGCGAGGAGGAGCGCTTCGCCCGCCACCTCGGCCACTACATCTCGATCTGCACGGTGCCCAACACGCTGGGCCTGGACCGCGAGGAGGCGGTGCACGCGGCGCCGGGCCGGACCGCGAACGTCTACAGCACCCGCCAGGACACGGGCGCCAAAGCGTTATTCATGTGGTCGTCGCAGCCGCTGGCCTACGACCACAGGAATGTGACCGAGCAGAAGGAGCTGCTGGCGCGGGCCATGGACGGGACCGGCTGGGAGGTTCCCGGGCTGCTCGCCGCCGCGCGGGACGCCAAGGACTTCTACTTCGACTCGGTCGGCCAGATCCACATGGACCGGTGGTCCAAGGGCCGGGTGGTGCTCGTGGGCGACGCGGCGTACTGCGCCTCTCCGGCCTCGGGGCAGGGCACGAGCCTGGCGATCGTGGGGGCGTACGTGCTGGCCGGCGAGCTGGCCGCCGGCGACGGCGTAGACGGGTACGAGCGGGAGCTGCGCGGCTTCGTCGCGGCCAACCAGGCGCTCGCCGAGGCCAATCTCAAGGGCATGGTGATCCCGTCACGCCTGGCCCTCTGGGTCCAGATCAAGGTGATCAAGTTGATCCCGCACCTGCCTGGACGCGACCGGATGGTCGAGCGGATCGCGGGGCCGATTCACCGAGCCGCGAACGCCATCTCACTCAAGAACTATATGGAATGAAGCGTTCCGTTCTGCTATAGTAAGAGCAGAACGTTCCGTTCCGAAAGAAATGGATTTCATCATGACCTTCCTCGTCACCGGAGCCACCGGGACCGTCGGCCGACTCGTCGTCGCGGAGCTCCTCGCGGCCGGACAGCAGGTGCGTGCCCTGACCAGGAACCCCGCCAAGGCCGAGCTGCCCGAGGGCGTCGAGATCGTCGCGGGTGACCTTGCCAGGCTCGACACGCTGGCCGACGTCTTCGACGGCGTCGAGGGCGTGCACTTCATCAACTTCGCGGGTGACGACTACACACCTCTGCCGGACGGCGCCGGTTTGGTGAAGCTGGCCGCCGAGGCAGGCGTGCGGCGGGTCACGGTGCTCGGCGGGCGCGCGGACGGCGAGTTGGAGCAGGCGCTGGCCGCCACCAACATCGAGTGGACGCTGCTGCACCCCGTCGAGTTCATGTCCAACACGCTGCGCTGGTGGGCGCACACGGTCAGGACGGAAGGCGTCATCAAGGAGCCGTTCGGCGACCGGCTGAGCGCGCTCGTGCACGAGCGGGACATCGCCGCCGTGGCCGCGACGGTGCTGGTCCAGGGGGGACACGGCGGCAGGACGTACACGCTGACCGGGCCTGAGGCGATCACGCTCAGAGAGAAGGTCGCGATCCTGGGCGCGGCGATCGGCAGAGACGTACGGTTCGTGGAGCTGACCGTGGACGAGGCGCGGGCCAAGTGGCGCCTTGACGGCATGGGCGAGGAGACCATCGAGTTCCTCGTCAACGCGCTCGGCAACACGCCGGAGGTCGGCTACACCGTGGTCCCGACCGTGCGAGAGATCACCGGCCGGGACGCGCGCAGCTTCGCTCAGTGGGCCGCGGAGAACGCCGACGCCTTCCGCGTGTGATCGGTGACCTCGGGATAGGCCTCGACCGGCGTGTTCCTGCCGCGTAGGTGCCGGTCGAGGAAGGCGGCGAGATGGGCGCGGGTGATACGCAACGCCCGCGCGCCGTCGAGCTCCTGGGCGGGGATGCCGAGCGGCGGCCTGAGCACGGCGTAGTCGACGAACGCAGAGTGGTCGGTCCCCGCTACCGTGATCCAGCTCTTCGGCCCGGTCATGCCGGCCCAGGACTTCTTCCACGACTGATCGCTCCCGTCCGGCGTGCGCTGCGGCGGGGCCCCGATGAGCAGGAACGGGCGGTCCAGGCGTGCGACGATCGGCTGGAAGGAGCCGTCCAGGTTGGCGCCTGCCTTGATCCGCGGATCGGCCGCCATGGCGTGGGCGGCGCTGTTGCCGCCCATCGAGTGGCCGACCATGGCAATCCTCGACCGGTCGATCGCCTTACCCCAGCGGCCCTCGGCCAGCTCGTCCAGCACGAACCGCACGTCCACCACCCGGCTCGCGGCGACCTTCGCGCCGTCCTGGCCCTTCACGCACGCCAGGCAGGTGGTGGTCCGCCCGTCGGGGAACGTGGTGGCCACCGACTCGTACGTGTGCTCCACTGCCGCGACCAGGTATCCCCTGCTGGCGAGGTCCTCGCCCAGCGAGGTGAGGCTCGCCCGCGGGAAGCTGAACCCGGGCGACATGACGACGAGCGGCAGGCGGCCTCCGCGTACGGGGGCGTCGCGTCTAGCGTGCGTCTCGACCTGGGTGAGGGCGTCCGGGGGCACGTTCTCATAGGGCTTGAGTATGGCGGCCGACTCCTGCGGGGTGACGTAGGGCGCCGGTTCCCCGGTGGCCTTGCGGGCGGGGTACCAGAGCGTGACCAGGAGCTCGCGCTCCCCGGCCTTCGGGTTCCACGGGTCGGGGCGGCTGGAGTCGATCAGATGCAGGCTCGTCGTGCCGACGGGCTTCGGGCCGGTCGGCTCGGGCAGGGCGAGGTCGGTCGCCGGAGTCGTGTGCGCGGCGAGAACGATCAAAGACAGAGCGATCATGGGCTCCACGATCGCGGCCAGAAGGGCCCGGCCGTCCGCCCCGATCGTCGACCGGCTCTTACTACTTTCGTCGTAAAGGGTTTTCCGGTCGGGCCCATACGCTGGTGGCCATGCGGTTCGTTCTGCTCG
This sequence comes from Nonomuraea sp. 3N208, assembly GCF_052245935.1. NCBI lineage: Bacteria > Bacillati > Actinomycetota > Actinomycetes > Streptosporangiales > Streptosporangiaceae > Nonomuraea > Nonomuraea sp. 3N208. Next base: position 37,717 of record NZ_JBQQBR010000058.1, read on the forward strand.
GCGCGGGTGTGTTCGGGCTCTCCCTGCTCGGCGCGCACGGGCAGGCCGGGGTGCCGTCGGACCTGCCGCTCCCGGTGCTGGTCGCGGTGACCGCCGCGGCGGGGCTGGCCGCCTGGTGGACGCGGCGGTCGTGGTGGCCGCTGGCGGTCGTGGCGGCCGTCGCGTACGCGTGGCCGGCGATGTGGCCGCCGCTGCTGGTCGCCTCCTATTATGCGGGCCGCACGCTGACCAGGAGCCGCGACATCGCCGCCTACCTCGGCGGCTGCCTGGTGGTGTGCGGGATCTCCACGGCCGTGAGCGAGTGGCAGGAGCGTCCAACCACCGGACTGGGCAACGCGCTGATGATGGCGCTGGTCGTGATCGGGCTGCCGTTCGCCGTCGGCCTCCTCGTCCGCGCCAGGCGCGAACTGCAGAGGCGGTCGGAGCACGAGCAGATCATGCGGGCCGAGCAGGCCAGAGCGCAGGAGCGGGCCAGGATCGCCAGGGAGATGCACGACGTCGTCGCCCACCGGGTCTCGCTGATCGTGCTGCACGCCGGGGCGCTGGAGGTACGGGCGACCGACGAGGAGACGGCCAGGACCGCCGCCATGATCGGCGGGATCGGCCGGGAGGCCCTCACCAACCTGCGTGACGTGCTCGGCGTGCTGCGCTCGTCCAAGACCGACGACCAGCCGCTGCCCACGCTCGCCGATCTCGACCGGTTGCTCGACCAATCCCGCGCCCTGGGCATCGCGGTGACCAGGCACGACGAAGGCGACGTGCGGCTGGTGGAGCAGGCTGTGGAGCGGACCGCGTACCGGGTGGTGCAGGAGGCGCTCACCAACGTGCACAAGCACGCCGGGGATTCCCGCACGGACGTGCGCATCCGCTACGGGCCGGACGAGCTGGAGGTGGAAGTGCACAACCAGGCGCCGACGGCACCGCGTCAGGAGCTGCCCGGCGCCGGCTGGGGCCTGGTGGGACTGCGGGAGCGGGTGGAGCTGCTCGGTGGCACGCTGCGCACCAGCGCGGAGGAGGGCGGCGGTTTCCTGGTGCGCGCCAAGATCCCGGCGGCCGTCGGTCGGTGGACCGCATGATCAGAGTGCTTGTCGTCGACGACGAGGAGCTCGTACGGTCGGGGCTGCGGCTAATCCTCGAAGCTGCGGGCGACATCGCGGTCGTCGGCGAGGCCCGGGACGGAGCCGAGGCCGTGTCCGCCGTTGCGCGGCTACGGCCGGAGGTCGTGCTGATGGACGTGCGCATGCCGGGCATGGACGGCCTGACCGCCGCCGCCCACCTGCTGTCCCAGCCCGGCGCTACCAAGCTGATCATGCTGACCACGTTCGACCTGGACAAATATGTGCACGAGGCGCTGCGCCTGGGCGCCGTCGGGTTCCTGCTCAAGGACACCCCGCCGAGGGACCTTGCCGCCGCTGTCCGCACGGTCGCCGGCGGCCAGGCCATGCTCTCCCCCTCGGTCACCAAACGCCTGATCGCCTCGTACGCCGACCGCAGACCTTCACGCGCCGAGACCGCCCGCAAGCAGCTCGCCACGCTCACCGGCCGCGAGGAGGACGTGATCAGGGCGCTGGCCCGAGGCCTGTCAAACGCCGAGATCGGCCGCGAGCTGCACCTGACGGAGGCCACGGTGAAGGCACACGTCAGCCGCATGCTGGCCAAGCTGGGCCTGGCCAACCGGGTCCAGGCGGCCATCCTGGTCCACGACGCCGACCTGGGCTGACCGTCTAACTCGTGATCAGGCCGAAGACGGCGATGCACAGCGCCATGCACGCCACCATCACCAACGCGCCCGCGATGTTCGTGAAGACCGAGCCGCCCCCGCTGGGCGACAGCCAGGACGTGAAGGTTCTGTTGACGAGCGGCATCATCAGCCACGTGAGGATGGAGACACTCAAGCCGTTGCTGATGAACATGGCGAGGTATCCGGGCAGGCGCACCGCCTCGAACGCGCGGCCCACCGTCAAATTCAGGATCATCACCGTGGGATAGAGGCCCAGCAGCACGGACATGGCTTGCTTCCAGTTGGGCGGGGGTTCTCGCGCCGCCTCGCCGTTGAACCGGAACCAGCCGCTGAACGCCGACTTGACCGTACGCACGTCGAAGTCGGCGAAGTAGTGGCGCCCCTCGTCCAGGAGTTTCCTGCGGGTGCCGGACTCGAGCCAGTCGTCGAGGTGTTCCCGGGTGTCGTAGCGGAACATGACGACCCAGTGCTCCTGGACACCCGGCACGGGCTCGAACGCTTCGAACCCCAGGAATCCGGGGAACTTCTCCTGCGCCTTGCGCACCTTGTCCTGCCAGCGCTGGAAATCACGCTCGCGCCCCTGCCGCACGTTGTGGGAGATCACTGCCGTGACCGCCTCCCTCGCCGGCGGCTCCCCCGCCAGGATCTCCAGCTCCGAGGGCTTGTCCAACAGCGGGCGAACCTCCTCGAGCAGTCTTCTTCGCGTTTCCGAATCCAGCCACCCGGTCAATTCGGCGGTGCTCGAGAATCGGAACACGACCACCCAGACATCCTGCTCGCCAGGAATTGGCGGATAAACGTCCGAGCCCTGAAAACCAGGAAAGGAGCGCATGGTGTCATTTATCTTCTGCTGCCAGCGCCGATAGTCCACCTCGCGGCCTTCGCGGACTTTCGAGGAGATCACCACGGTGGCGACACCGCCTCCGGGTCCACGGTGCACATAAGGCTTCACCTGGGCAAGTGTAGTCCAGGGCACCCAGGGAAGAAATGCGCCAACGAATCCACCACAACGGTTGATCAGGGTCGAAATTTCAGTTGTTTTTTACCTGCCGGAGGTCATCAAATGACACCCAAGGATTTCATGGCCGAAGCCGTACGGCTCGCCACCGAGTCAGTGACTCATGGATGGGGCGGTCCGTTCGGCGCGGTCATCGTCAAGGACGGAGAAATTGTGGCCCGCGGCCAGAATCGTGTCCTCCTCACCGGCGATCCGACCGCGCACGGCGAAGTCGAGGCGATCCGCAAGGCCATTCAGGTCCTCAATCCGCAGGCGCCCTCCGTCCCGGAGGAACACCAGAACGAGTCGACGCTCGAGCTCGTACCACGCCCCGCGGGATCGCCCGACCCGCTGCCCGAGCGGGCCAGGATGCTCATGGGCTGTTCCCTCTACACGAGCGGCTATCCCTGCCCCATGTGCATGAGCGCCATTTACTGGTCAAGGATCGACGCCGTGCACTTCAGCTCGGACCTGGAGGCGACCCGGAAGATCGGCTTCGACGACGCCTTCCAGTACGAAGACTTCACGAAACCCTACGACCAGCGCAAGATCGAGCTGGATCAAATCCATCCCGAGCTCGGCGCCCAAGCGTACGCGACCTGGGCGAACAAGCCCGACCATCACCCCTACTGAACGACAGCGTCCGCGTAGTAGCAGGCCGCCTGCGCATCGGGCACCGCGGGCAGGATGGCCAGTGGCTCCGCCCGGCACTTGGCGTCCACCCCGGCCTCGGCCGCCCGCCCGGAGGCGAGCACCTGACAGCGAGCGTGGAAGCGGCACCCGCCGGGGATCCGCGTCGGGTCCGGCGGCTCGCCGGTCAGCACCACCCGCTCCGGGGACTCGGGCAACACCGACAGCAGCGCCTGCGTGTACGGGTGCCGCGGCGCGGTCAGCACCTGCTCGACAGGCCCGGACTCGACGATTCTGCCCAGGTACATCACGGCCACCCGGTCCGCGATGTTCCACGCCAGCCCCAGGTCGTGGGTGACGACCAGCGCCGACAGGCCCAGCTCCTCCCGCAGCTTGAGCAGCAGGGCCAGGATCTCACCGCGTACGGAGGCGTCGAGCGAGGCCACCGGCTCGTCGGCGACCAGCACCTTCGGGTTGAGCGCCAGCGCGCCCGCGATCACCACGCGCTGCCGCTGCCCGCCGGACAACTCGTGCGGGTAGCGCAGGAAGAACCGGTCGGGCGGCCGCAACCCCGCTCTGGACAGGGCCGTGGCCACGACCTCACGCTCGTCCGGCAGGCCGTGGATGCGCGGGCCCTCGGCGACGGCCTCGTAAACCGTGTGCCGGGGGTTGAGCGAGCCCGTCGGATCCTGCAGGACGAGCTGCACCTGCCGGCGGTAGGCCTTGAGCGCCCTGGAGGAGTAGTCCAGCGCGGCGCCGCCGTAGCGGACCTCACCGGAGGTCGGGCGTTCGAGGCCGAGCAGGGTGCGGGCCAGCGTGGTCTTGCCGCAGCCGGACTCGCCGACCAGCGCCACGATCTCGCCCTCGCCGATCGCGAGGTTCACGCCGTCCACGGCGCGGGCGCGGCGGCCGCGGGAAGCGAAATCGACGTGCAGGTCACGGGCTTCCAGCAAGGTCGGCCGCGTCGTCGAGACCGCCTCGGCGGCGGTCTGCGTCTCTGTCATGAGGCCTCCTGTACATGCACGCAGGCCGCGGTACGGCCCTTGCCGGCCGCCCAGAGCTCCACGTCCATGGTCGCGCACTCCTCCAGCGCGACCGGGCAGCGCGGGTGGAACGAGCAGCCGGTCGGCAACTGCATCGGGTCGGGCGGGTCACCGCCGAGCCCCTTGGGCGCCAGCCGCGACGCCGGGTCGCCGACCGTCGGGAACGCCGCCGCCAGCGCTCGGCTGTAGGGGTGCTTGGCGTCGTGGAAGACCTCGTGTGACGGGCCGTGTTCGACGACACGGCCCGCGTACATGACCGCCAGCTGGTCGCACACGTCGGCGAGCACCGACAGGTCGTGCGAGATCATGATCAAGGAGATGTCGTGCTGGGCCACCAGGTCCTTGATCAGCGTGAGGACCTGTGCTTGGACCATCACGTCGAGCGCGGTGGTCGGCTCGTCGGCGATGATCAGCCGCGGCGAGCAGGCCAGTGCCATCGCGATCATCACGCGCTGCCGCTGCCCGCCCGACAGCTCGTGCGGGAAACTGCGGGCCCGCCAGGCCGGCAGGCCGACCTGTTCGAGCAGCTCGGTGACGCGCTTGCGGGCGGCGTCCGGCTTGGCCAGCCCGTGCACGAGCAGCGGCTCGGCGATCTGGTCGCCGATCCTGCGTACCGGGTTGAGCCCGTGCTGGGCGCCCTGGAACACGATCGAGGCCTCCGCCCAGCGCACCGCCCGGATGCGGCCCCACTTCATGGTGAGGACGTCATCACCGTCGAGCAGGATCCGGCCGCCGACGCGCGCGTCCCGGGGCAGGAGCCGGAGCAGCGCCATGGCCAGCGTCGATTTGCCGGATCCCGACTCGCCGGCGACTCCGAGTGCCGCTCCGGAGTCCAGCGTCAGCGACACGCCGCGCACCGCGGGCACCTCGCCCGAGGCGATGCGGTACGTCACCGACAGGTCGTCGAGTTCTAGGAGACTCATGCGGCCCTCCTGAGCCTCGGGTTGAGCACGGCCTCCAGGGCCCGGCCGACCAGGGTGAACGCCATGACGACGGTGAGGATGGCCAGGCCGGGGATGAGGATGTACCACCACGCGCCCTGGGTGGCCGCGCCGTAGTCGTACGAGCCGCGCAGCATTGTCCCCCAGGAGGTCTTGTTCGCGCTGGCGCCGAGGAAGGCCAGCGTGGACTCGGTGACGATGGCGCTGGAGCACTCCAGCGTCGTGCTGGCCAGCAGCAGCGGCGCCACGTTCGGCAGCACGTGCCGGGTGGTGATGTGCCAGTGCCCGGCGCCGAGCGCCTTCGACCGCTCGATGTACGGCCGAGCCTCGACGGCCAGCGTCTGGGCTCGGATCAGTCGTGCGGTGGAGGGCCACGTCGTGATCCCGATCGCCATGATGATCGTGAACGTGCTGCCGCCCAGGATGGCCGCCAGCACCAGGGCTGTGACCAGCGACGGCAACACCAGGAACCAGTCGGTGACGCGCATGAGCGTGCCGCCGAGCCAGCCGCGGAAATGACCGGCCGCGACGCCGACGACGAGGCCGATCACGATGCTGAGCAGCGCGGCCAAGAAGCCGATCAGCAACGACGTGCGCGAGCCCCACCAGACCATCAACAGGATCGAGCGCCCTGATTCGTCGGTGCCGAACGGCTCGCTCAGGCCGGGTGGCGCCCACTTCTCGCCGGTGCCTCTGACGACGCTGGTCACGTCCTCGCTGATGAACAGCGGCGCGATCAACGCGAGCGCCACGGCGGCGACGAGTACGACCAAGCCGATCATGCCGGCGCGGTGATTGCGGAAATCGGCCCAGAAGCGACTCAACGCGAGCCGCCTGCGGGCTCCGGCGACGCTGGTCATGCTGCCCTCACCCGCGGGTCGAGGATGTGGTAGACCACGTCGGCCAGTGTGTTCATGATGATCACGGCAACGGTGATCAGCATGAACGTGCCCTGCATGAGCGTGAAGTCCGGCACTCTGACCGCCTCGTAGAACAGTTGCCCCAGTCCGGGCCAGGTGTAGATGGTCTCCACGGTGACCGCGCCGCCGACCACGAAGCCGATGCGCATGAACACCAGCGTCACCGTGGGCAGCAGCGCATTGGGCACCGCGTGGTGGCGGCGGACGTCGTCGTCGCGCAGGCCCTTGGCACGGGCCACGGTGATGTAGTCCTGGCTGACCTCCTCCAGCAGCGACGACCGCATGACGAGGAGGTACTGCGCGTAGACCACGGCCACCAGCGTCAGGCACGGCAGCACCATGTGGGACGCCACGTCCAGGATGTAGGCGAACCCGTCGGGCGCGTCCACACTCTCGATGCCCCGGAACGGGAAGATGCCAGGGATCGGCCCGATGCCGACGCCGAACACCATCATCACCAGCAGCCCGAGCCAGAACGTCGGCACGGACCACAACGCCAGCGACGCACCGGTGGAGAACCGGTCGAACCTGCTGCCGTGCCGCCACCCGGCCCGCGTCCCCTGCCAGATGCCGAGGCTGACCGCGATGACCAGGCCCGTCCCGGCCAGCAGCAACGTCGGGCCGAGCCGCTCGCCGATCAGGTCCAGGACCGGCCGCTTGTACTCGTACGAGGTGCCCAGGTTGAGCCTGAGCGTGTCGCCCACGAAGTCGAGGAACTGGTCGATGAGCGGCTTGTCGAGGCCGAGCCGGCGGCGTTCGAGATCGAGCTGCGCGGGGGTCATGTTGCGGCCCTGCGCGAGGTTGCGTACCGGGTCGCCGGGCAGCAGCCGGAACACGAAGAACGTGCCGACGATCACCATGGCGATGCTGAACAACGCCCCACCGGCCTTCGACAACGCGTACTGCAGCGTGCCGCGGCCAGTGGGGCGGTCGTCACCAGGGCCCGCCGCCTGGACGGCGGCGGGCTCTGCTGCTTCGAGAGGAGTCGTCATTCGCGTTCGTCGGCGGTGCTCTTGCGCCGCCTGGTCAGGAGGAAGGCCGCCAGGCCCACGACCACCACGCCGCCGACGATACCGGTGATCAGTCCGGTGTTGGAGCCGCCGCCGCTCGCGCCGCCGCCCGTCGCCGTGGCCTTGACGTCCACGGTGTAGAACGGCCAGTAGCCGCTGCCGCCGTACAGCAGGCCCTTGGTCTCGGGGATCGGGGTGATGCTGGTGACCCGGTCCTTGCGATAACCCTCGAGGTCGTTCGGGTAGTAGATGGCAATGATCGGCGCCTGCGTGTAGAGCCGCTCCTGCATCTGCTTGAGGATCTCGGCGCGCTTGGGCCGGTCGAGCTCCTTCAACTGGTCCTGATAGAGCTTCTCGAAGGTCTCGTCGCAGAAGAACGACTCGGTGCCGCCGCCCTCGCCGCCTGGGGCCGGCCTGCGGCTGCACAGGTGCGTGGCGAAGACCTCTTCGGGGTCGGGGTTGACCGACCAGCCGCTGATCGCGATGTCGAACAGGCCGGTGACGCCGGTCTCCTCGCTGAACTTGCTGGAGTCCAGCTTCTTGGTGGTCAGCGTGATGCCGATCTCCTTGAAGAAGCCGGTCAGGTATTCGGCGAGCTTGTCCTCGATCGGGGTGTCGGTGTGGATGCTGAAGCGGAACTCCAGCTTGCGGTCGCCGTCGGGCATCGTGCGGATGCCGTCGGCGCCCTTCTTGTAGCCGGCGTCGTCGAGGATCTGGTTGGCCTTGGCGGGGTCGTAGCCGACCTTGGTGTCGCCGCTGGCCTCCCAGAAGAAGTCCGTGTACATGGGCGGCACGATCGAGCCGTCGGCCGGCTTGGCCAGGCCGTTCTGGACCTCGGCGACCAGCTTCTGCTTGTCGATGGCGTAGTGCAGCGCCTGACGGACCTTGAGGTCCTTCAGCGCCGGGTGGCCGTCGCCGACGGGCTTGTCGTCGGTCGTGGTGGCGCCGTGGTTGATCTGCAGGTACGCCGCGCGGCGACCCTGGGTGTTCCACGCCTCGATGTTCGGGTCGTTCTGGATGGCCTGGAACTCCGGCGGCGACAGGCGGCCGATCAGGTCGATGTCACCGTTCTTCAGGCCCGCGATGGCGGCCTGGGGGTTGTCGTAGAAGATGACCTGCAGCTCGTCGATCTTGGGCTTGCCACGCCAGTAGTTCGGGTTGGCCTGCAGCTTGACGTACTGATCCTTCTTGTGCTCGATGGCGATGTACGGGCCGCTGGTCACGCTCGGGTACTTCTCGGCGTCGTAGTTGGCCATGTCGGTGACCGACTCCCAGACATGCTTGGGCATGATCGGGACCGGGTTCTCCAGCATGGACGCCTGCGGAGCCTTGAGCTTGATGGTCAGATCCTGACCGCTGGCCGTGACGCTCTCGAAGTTCTCCACCGCCGGGCCGTTGGCGGTCTTGGCGGCCTCGTCCGTCATCATCTTGTTGAACGTCCAGGCCGCGTCCTCGGCCGTGATCGGCTTGCCGTCCGACCACTTGGCGGCGCGGATCTTGAACGTCCAGGTGAGCCCGTCATCGGACGTGGTCCACGACTCCGCCAGGTCGGCGCTGGGCTGGAGGGTCTTGGAGTCGGGGACGGTGAGAAAGCCATACATCCAGCGGTGGATCGACGTCGAGACCAGGCGGACGGCCAGGAACGGGTTCATCGAGTCCATGGCCTGCGTCGCGCCGACGCGCATGGTCTTCTTCCCCGCCGACGGGTCCTGGGCAAGGGCCGCGGTCGTCCCCTGACCTGCTACTAAAAGCGCTACGCCCAGCACAGCCAGGCGCGCGAACCATTTCCTCATAAGTGCCTCACCTTCAGGCGGGGGGTTCCTGTGTAGAGACAGGCAAACCATACGAAGACCGTGTGTCAACGCGTGGCGGAAAATTGTTTCATCTTCGTATCCTTTGGCGGTGTAAATTTTCAGGCCCTTTGGGACTACCGTGAGCTGGGTGCCTCGCCTGCCCGTCGCCCTCGCCGCCGCCCTGACGATCGCGGCCGGATTGGGGGTGCGGCTGTTGTGGGACGGCCCGGTGTCCAAATACGCGGGCGATGCTCTCTACACCGTGCTGATCTACGCACTCGTCCTGTTCGCCCGACCCCGGATGCGGCCGTGGGCGGCGGCTTCGGTTGCCGCCGGGCTGAGCTGGACCATCGAGTTCGCCCAGCTCAGCGAGATTCCGACGCCCCTGCGGCTGGTGCTCGGCAGCACGTTCAACCCGCCCGACCTGCTCTGGTACGCGGTGGGCGCGGGCGCCGCGTGGGGCGCGCACGCGCTCTGGCTCAGGCGCCGCACGGCCCTGATCACCTCGGCGAAGCGCACCACACCGAACGGCTTCCATCGGCCCGCGGACGGCAAGCCGATGGAAGCCAGGACGAACATGCGAGACGCGGCCTCACGGCCGCCTGCTCCCCCTCACGGGGGTGACGCCCGCCGCGCCAGGTGAAACACGACAGGTCTCCCCTGGTCACTCTGGCCCGCCCGCTCAGCGGGACAGGCCCCAGCCTTCAGGCCGGGGAGCGAGTGACGCCCTCCACTTGGTACGCAGAGTAACTATATACCTACCTGTAGTACAGGCGCATACATCAGACCCCGGCGGATAGGTGGAGGGAAACACGTGGGGAGGAGTTCACATGCTGAACGGCAAGACCATCGCGTTCCTGGTCGCTCCCGAGGGAGTGGAGCAGGTGGAGCTCACCGAACCCTGGAAGGCGGTCAAGCAGGCCGGCGGCACGCCCCGGCTCATCTCCACCGAACGGGGCCAGGTGCGGGCCTTCCACCATCTGGACAAGGCGGACACGTTCGCCGTTGACGACACGGTGGACAGCGCCGAAGCAACCGCCTTTGGCGGCCTCGTACTCCCAGGGGGTGTCGCCAACCCCGATTATCTGCGTACGGTGCCACAGGCTGTGCGGTTCGTCCGCGCCTTCTTCGACGCGGGCAAGCCGGTGGCGGCCATCTGCCACGCGCCCTGGACCCTGGTCGAGGCCGACGTGGTACGCGGACGTACGCTCACGTCCTGGCCCAGCCTCCAGACCGACCTGCGCAACGCCGGAGCGACCTGGGTGGACCAGGAGGTCGTGGTGTGCACGGACGGCCCGAACACGCTGGTCACCAGCCGCAAGCCGGACGACCTCAAGGCGTTCTGCCAGGCAGCGACCGACGCGTTCGGCGAGTGACCTACCGCCCGCGGTCCGCCGGGCCGCGGGCTTCTTTGTGCCCTGACCGCTGCGAAACTCGCCTGTAACGCCTTGTCACCTGAAAAGAAATGGTCTAGATGTAGTCCAATTGGAGCGTCCTCCGCGCCCCCCAAGGAGACCCCATGACCATTGACGAGGATTCCAGGCGACTCGCCGAGCTCGGCTATAAGCAGGAGCTGGCCCGGACCTGGAGCGGATTCTCTAACTTCGCCATCTCCTTCTCCATCATCTCGATCCTCGCCGGCTGCTTCACCACGTTCGGACAGGCCTGGAACAACGGCGGCCCCATCGCCATCTCCTGGGGCTGGCCGCTGATCTCCTTGTTCATCCTGATCATCGGCTTCTGCATGTCGGAGCTGGTGTCGGCGTATCCGACGGCGGGCGGCATCTACTGGTGGGCCGCCAAGATGGGCAAGCCGATCCACGGCTGGTTCACCGGCTGGCTCAACCTGATCGGCCTCATCGCGGTCACTGCGTCGGTCGACTACGGCTGCGCGACCTTCCTCAACATCACCCTCAACCGGCTGACCGGCGGCGCTTGGGAAGCCACGCTCCCCCAGGCGTTCCTGCTGTTCGTGATCATCCTGGCGCTGCACGCCCTGATCAACATCTACAGCCACAAGCTGATCTCGGTGCTGCAGAACGTCTCGGTCTGGTGGCACGTCGCGGGCGCCGCGATCATCGTCGCCATCCTGATCTTCGCGCCCAGCCAGCACCAGTCGGCCGACTTCGTCTTCTTCGGCACGAACAACAACTCCGGCTTCGGCGACGGCTCCGACGGTCTCCCCTTCTGGCTGTACGTGCTGCCGCTCGGCTTCCTGCTCACCCAGTACACGATCACCGGCTTCGACGCCTGCGCGCACGTGTCGGAGGAAACGCAGGGAGCCGCCAAGAGCGCGGCACGCGGCCTGTGGCAGTCGATCTTCTACTCGGCCATCGGCGGCTGGATCCTGCTGCTGTCGTTCCTGTTCGCCGCCACGAACGTGGACGAGCTCAACAAACAGGGCGGATTCGTCGGCGCCATCTTCGAGACCGCCTTGTCGTCGCCGCTGGCCACGGCGATCTTCGCGATCTCCACGATCGGGCAGTTCTTCTGCGGGATGAGCTGCGTGACCTCGATGTCGCGGATGACGTACGCGTTCTCGCGTGACGGCGCGATTCCCGGATGGCGGCTGTGGTCCAAGGTGGACCGCAACCGCACCCCCGTCAACGCGATCCTCGGCGGCTGCGTGGCGGCCGCGCTGATCACGCTGCCCGCCCTGTACGCCCCTCCCGGATTCACCACGCCGGTCGCCTTCTACGCCGTCGTGTCGATCGCGGTCATCGGGCTCTACCTGGCGTTCCTGATCCCGATCTGGTTGCGGTTGCGCATGGGCGACGACTTCCAGCCCGGCCCGTGGACCCTCGGCAAGAAGTATCGGGTTCTGTGCTGGATCGCCTGCGCCGAGATCGTGATCGTCTCGATCTACTTCATCATGCCGTTCTCGCCGGCCGGCGTGCCGGGCAACGCCGACTTCACGTGGACGTCGGTCAACTACGCGCCGATCGCGGTGGGGGTCGTGCTGATCGGCATCGCCCTGTGGTGGGCGTTGTCGGCCAAGCACTGGTTCACGGGTCCCCGCCGCACCGTCGACGAGGTCCCGGCGCCCTGATGCCTTGCGGGTGGGTACGGCTTCTCCGAGCCGTACCCCCTTGCTTGCAACCTGCTATCGACCGCCGACGGCAAGCTGGCCGGCAGCGTGCACAACGCCGACGTGCAGGTGTTTCCCCGCAGCTGATCCCGGCCGTCAGGATGCTTCGAAGGCGGCGGCCACGGCCGTGCGGACCTCGTCCATGGAGGCCGTGCCCAGCTCGCGGTTGAGCGAGGTCATGTCCACGTCCGGCATCCCGCAGGCGATCGCCCAGTTCCAGGGCGTCAGGTCGCCGTCCACGTTGAGCGCGAATCCGTGGCTGGTGACTCTCCGGCTCTGCCGCATCCCGATCGAGATGATCTTCCGGCCGGTTTCCACAGTCCAGACGCCGGTGAGCAGCTCGGACCCCGGCGGCGTGTCACGCCGCTCGGCCGGCAAGCCCAGCTTGCCCAGCGCCTCCACCAGCCGCAGCTCCACCTCGCGCACGTAGTCGACGATGCCCTGGTCCTCATCCAGCTTGACGATCAGGTAGCCGACGAGCTGGCCCGGCCCGTGGTAGGTGAGCTGCCCGCCACGGCCCGTCTCGACCACCGGGATGCCGCGCGTGGGGTCGGGCAGGTGGGTGAGCGGCGTGCGGCGGCCGATGGTGTAGACGGCCGGATGGCTGAGCAGCCAGAGCGTGTCCGGCCGCTCGTCCCGCTGGCGCTGCCCGACGAGGTCGGTCATGCGCTCCATCGCCGTGTCGTAGTCGACGAGATCATCCTGAACGAGTGTCAGCGGCCTTGCCCTCATGCTTCGAGGATAAGACGCCTCCCGGACACCGGCGCACGCACATCCCGGCTGGCAGCGGGGGCGCCTGCGCGGGTATCGGGACCCGCCCTACTCCGACAGAACCTGGCGGAGTGTGACGGCGAAGGCGTCCGGGTCGCCCTTGTAGCCGAACTCGCCGCCGAGAAAGCCGCCGTGGTGGCTGGGGAAGGTCACGGGCTTCGTGCCGAGCCGTTCGGCGACCGCCACGCCGGCGCGGTGGGCCATCTCGCCCTCCGATTCGGCGCCGACGCCGACGACGATGCGGGTCGGCGCCGCGCGTAGCGCCTCGAAGTCGTGCTGGTAGTGCGTACAGGTCATGAGGTTCTGCCGGAACAGCACGTCGTCGCGGGAACCGTCGTCTTCCGCCGGCATCCCGACGTCGGCGGGGTTCGGAACGGGCAGATCGGCGAAATTGGTTGGGATCTGGCCGCGCAGGCTGCTGATCGCGATGAACTTCGCCATCGCCGGTCCGAAGCCGTCCCGGTCGTACGTCTGGCGGATGTCCGCCACCGCCGCCAGAGCCTGCTCCCGGTCCGGCAGGACCTGGGCGGCCGGGGGCTCATGGGCCACGAGCATGCGGACCTGCTCCGGATGCCGGGCCACCAGCGCCAGCGCGTTGACGGCGCCGCCGCTGCTGGCGAAGATGTCCACCGGCCCGCCGCCGAGCGCGGTGATCAGCCGGTGCAGGTCGTCGCCGTGCTGCTCAGGCGTCGACTCCGCGCCGCCGTCGGTCCGCTGGCTCCGGCTGATCCCTCGCGGGTCATAGGTCACCACCGTACGATCCTGGAAGTGCCCGGCCAGGCTGGCGAACCCGCTGGCGTCCATCGGCGATCCGATCATCAACAGCGTCGCGGCGGTGCTCGTTGTGGACTCCCGTACGTCATAGGCGAGAGTCGCGCCGGGGACCTCTAGGGTGTGGGACTTGGGCTCGCTCGTCATGTGGTCGCTCCTTCTCGATGCCTGTGATGGAGACCAGTGGGAGCGGCGAAACTCATCGCCGTCCGACCCGCATATCCTCCAGGAAAACGGCGAGGAGAGGTCCGCACGCGTACCGAGGTCGAGGACCCGCGCGGGAAGCGCGCCTGAGCTTCTGTGGCGCGGCGCGCCCCCTCGCGAGTCCTTCGGGGTGGGCTCCCGTCAACCGCCTACCGGGCAGCGGGCGGGGCCGTGCGGTAGCCCTTGGGCTCCTCCGGAATGAGGATCCACATGACGACGTAGACGACCCACAGCGGCCCCGGGATGAGGGACAGGAGCAGCCAGAGGATCCGGACGAGAGTGGGCGGCAGGCCCATCTTGTCGGCGAGGCCCCCGCAGACCCCCGCTATGATCCTGTGCTCTCGTGAGCGGTACATGATTGATCCCTCCGTGAATGACGACCTACCTGGAAAACGGACAGCCAGGCCGCAGGACTCCCGCTAAGAACCCTGAGAAAACCCTGTAAGGGTCAGCCATTCACGTGCCATGCCCAGATGGCGGCTGGTCAGTCCGCGTACGGGGTCGACGTGGACGAGCAGGAAATCTTCCAGACCCCGATGCACCCTGAGATACTCCTCGTCCTCCGCCCATATCTGGTCGTCGAACCAGACGAACGGGCGGCGGCCGGCGTACGCCGCCACGCATGGGGTTTTGAACAGTTCGCCGTACTCGCTCCGCGGGGGCGGCGGGAAGTCCGGGGTCACGGGGATGACGGGGAGTGAGGGCAGGCCGATCCGGGGGGCGATCCAGTCGTTGGCATGGTGGCCCCAGGTGGTCGCCCAGACCAGCTCCGCCCCGGTGGCCAGCGCCAGGTCGCGGAGGCGGCGGCCATGCCTGGGGTTGAGGTGGACGGTGTAGAGCTCGCCGTCGACGGTGCACCGGTAGCGGCGGAAGTCGGGGGTGGGCCGGCCCATGGGGTTGAGCACCCCGTCCACGTCGAGCAGCAGGAGGGGCTTCACGTCACCGCTCCGGCCATCGCATCCCGCGCGCGATATTCCTGCGGGCTGATCCCCCGCACCCGTTTGAAGGCCGCGCTGAGCGCGAAAGGGCTGCCGTACCCGACCTTTCTGGCGACGGACCCGATCGTGGCGTCGGGCTCGCGCAGCAGGTCGGCGGCCAGGGCGAGGCGCCAGTCGGTGAGGAAGGACATCGGCGGCTCGCCGACCAGTTCGGTGAAGCGCCGGGCCAGTGACGCCCTCGACACGCCGACCTCGGCGGCCAGGGCGGCGACCGTCCACGGGTGGGCGGGGTTGTTATGCAACATCCGCATGGCCTTGCCGACCACCGGGTCGCTCATGGCGCGGTACCAGGCCGGCGCCTCATGGGTGGCGAACCACGACCGCAGCACCGCGATGAGCAGCAGGTCGAGCAGCCGGTCCAGGACCGCCTCCTGCCCCGGCTCGTCCTTGACGATCTCGGCGCCGAGCAGCGCGGCGATCGGCCCGCCGGGCTGGACGATCACTGGGGGCAGTGCCTCCAGCAGTCGTCTGCTGACCTCGCCTTCCATGGTGTAGGCGCCGGTCAGCATCACGGTGTCGCCGTCGGGGTTGTCGCCCCACGTCCGCACGCCCAGGTCCATGGCCTGCGCGAGCGACTCGCCGTCGAGTGTGGTGCAGTGCTCGCCTGGGTGGATCACGATCTGCGGCTTGGTGCCGGGATCGTCGGCCAGCGTGTACGGCTCCGGCCCCCGGTTGATCACGACCTCGCCCGGCCCGACGCGTACCGGCTCGCCATTGTCGGGCACCACCCACGCCTGCCCGCGCACCACCGCGGTGGCCGCCAGCGGCGCCTCGTCCTGGATGCGCAGCGACCAGGGCGAATCGAGGATCACGCGAAGCAGGAAGGCGCCACGGGCACGTGGGCCGTCGAGCAACGCCGCGAGCTGGTCCATGGCCAGACGATCGCATATGGGATTGCGCTTCTCAACCATGGAGAGTCTGCCGCGTACGGCGGCTTACTAGACGCATGACGACTTTGGTAACCAGCGGCACGGGCAAGACCGGCCGCCGCGTGGCCGACCGGCTCACCGCTCTCGGCCTGCCCGTACGGATCGGGTCCCGCTCTTCCACACCGCCCTTCGACTGGGCCGACCGCTCCACGTGGCCGGCCGCGCTCGACGGCGTCTCGGCCGTCTACCTCGCCTACTACCCGGACCTGGCCTTCCCGGGCGCGTACGACGACATCAAGGCCTTCACCGACCTCGCGGTACGCAACGGGGTGCGGCGGATCGTCCTGCTGTCGGGCCGGGGCGAGCCGGAGGCACAGGCCAGTGAGGTGCCCGTGCAGGAGTCCGGCGCGGAGTGGACGATCGTCCGCTGCAGCTGGTTCATGCAGAACTTCAGCGAGGACTTCCTGCTGGAGCCGATGCGCGAGGGCGTCATCGCGCTGCCCGCCGCCGACGTGCCCGAGCCGTTCGTGGACGTCGACGACATCGCCGACGTGGCCGCGGCGGCGCTCAGCCAGGACGGCCATACCGGCAAGCTCTACGAGCTGACCGGGCCGCGCCTGCTGACGTTCGCGCGCGCCGCCGAGGAGCTGTCCCAGGCCACCGGCAGGAAGATCTCGTTCGTCCGGGTGACACCGGAGGAGTACGTGGCCGCGGCCGTCGCGCACGGCTTGCCCCAAGCGGAGGCGGAGAGCCTGTCCGCGATGTTCACCGAGATCCTCGACGGCCGCAACGCGAACGTGAGCCACGGCGTCCAGCAGGCGCTCGGCCGTCCGGCCCGCGACTTCGCGGACTTCGCCAGGGCCAACGCCCACGTCTGGAAGCTCTAGTCGCGCCTGACGCCGGGCCGAGTGGGCGCGTCGACGCCGTCCCGGCGGCCCCGCATGGCTCGACGCCGTCCTACGCGACTCCCTGATCCCGCATTTCCGCTAGCCTCACCCTCGTCACTCCCGTGTACTCGAAAGGTGTCGTCGTGATCGGCTGGTTCGAAGCGGTGATTCTGGGGCTGATCCAAGGACTCACGGAGTTCCTGCCGATCTCCTCCAGCGCCCACATCCGGGTGGTCTCCGCTTTCGCCGGCTGGCAGGACCCGGGTGCGGCGTTCACGGCCGTCATCCAGATCGGCACCGAAACGGCCGTGATCATCTACTTCCGCAAGGAAATCTGGGAGATCATCTCCACCTGGACGCGGTCGTTGTGGAACAAAGAGCTGCGCAGCCACTGGGCGGCCCGCATGGGCTGGTACGTCATCGTCGGCACGCTGCCGATCGGCGTGCTCGGCCTGGTGCTGAAGGACCAGATCGAGACCGTCTTCCGTGACCTGCGCCTGGTGGGCACCACACTGATCGTCTTCGCCCTCATCCTGTGGTTCGCCGACCGCACCGCCCGCAACAAGCTCACGCTGGAGAAGCACCTCAGCTTCACCCACGCCATCGTGTACGGCTTCGCCCAGGCGCTCGCGCTGATCCCCGGCGTGTCTCGATCCGGCGGCACCACCACCGCGGGCCTGCTGCTCGACTACCGCCGCGAGGACGCGGCCAAATACTCGTTCCTGCTGGCCATCCCGGCCGTCCTGGCATCGGGCCTGTTCGAGCTCAGCGAGATCGGCAATGGGCCGGCCCCCGCGTGGGGGCCGACCATCCTCGCCACGATCATCTCGTTCGTCGTCGGCTATCTGGCGGTGGCGTGGTTCCTGCGGTACATCAGCACCCACCGCTTCACCGGCTTCGTGATCTACCGGATCGTGCTCGGGTCCTTCGTCATACTCGCGGTCACCGCCGGCTGGATCCCGCCGCTGGGGTAATACGCCGCCCAGGCCTCGTCACCCATCCTGAGGATCTTCACCCCGACCCAGCCGAGTGCCACGACGGGCGCGGTCCAGAAGGGCACGACCGCGGGGCCGTACGGGACGGCGAAGGACCCGAGGTAGCCGGCGGCCACGACGAGCGGCACCCACCAGCCCGTGAACCCGGCCCGCCACACGGCGACCATCACCACCGGCAGGCCGAAGAGCCCGAAGAACATCCACGGCAGCTGGTAGCCGAAGATCACCCCCGGCAGGCCCATCATCTCGTCGAAGATCTGCGTCGCCCGCTCGGGCGAGTAGTGCTGCCCGAGCCACCACTCCACCGGGTCGCCCATCAGCAGGGCGGACAGGGCGAGGTACCCGAGCATCGTCAGCGCGCCCGCCACGTGGCCGAGCAACGTGGCTTTGCGCCTGGTCAGGTGCACCAGGCCGAGCACGGCGACGGCCATGAGCATCCAGCTCCAGTGGTAGAGGACGGACTGGGTCTGGGCGAGGGCGGGGTTGTCGCCGAAGCTGACGGCCTCCCGGTCGTCGCCCCAGGTGCCCGGGTCGACGGCGACGGCGATGGCCTGGAGCAGGGGGGCCACGATCAGCAGGACGCCAGCCGTGACGCGGCGGAAAGTCACCTGGTTGTTCAACATGGCGCCGACGGTAGGCGCGGAGCCTGCCCGCGGTCGTCCACCTGCTGGAGGACCGCTCGTCCCCTGCCAGGTGGAGAAGATCAGGCGGTGCGTCGGGCGGAGATCGCCGCCGGGCGGGAGGTGAAGCCGGGGCTGTCGCCGGGCCTGGAAGCGCGGCCGGCCCTCCGTCGTCCGGAGGCCGGCCGCGCCGGTGCGTCACACCGCAACGGGCGTGCGGGGAGCGACGACGGTGGGCTGGGGGCGGCGGCCCGGCAGGGCGAGCAGGACCAGGCCCAGCAGCGCCCACAGGGTCAGGACGCCCACCGGGGTCCACAGGGCCGCGCCGTCGAAGAAGACCGTGTTGCGTACCGCCTCGGCGGCCGGTCCGATCGGCAGGAACTGCCCGATGGCGGCGTACCACTCCGGGATGTACCGCGCCCCGAGCGGCCCGCCGCTGGCCGGCAGCCCGATCGGGATGAACAGCAGCGCCGCCACCCCCACCCCGGGTACGCCGAGGAGCTTGCGCAGCCCTGCCACCACGAGCCCGATCGCCAGCGAGATGCCTGACGACACCAGCACCAGCCAGCCGAACCGTCCCGGCAGCGCCCCGAACACCGTGTCGGCGAGCCACGCGTTGCCCGTGCCCGCCACCAGTGAGCCGGCCACCAGCACGCCGAGCCGCCCGCCCAGACCGAGCCCGGGCGCGACCTGGAACATCAGCACGGCCAGCGCGATGCCCGGCAGGACCAGCGCGAGCACGTAGAACATGCCGGAGATGCCGCCGGAGTCGCCGGGCGGCAGCGGTGCCGCGTCCTCCACTTGCAACGGACGCCCCTGCGCCTGAGCCGCCGCCTGGAAGGCAGAGGTGATGACCGTGGCGCCGGTACGTCCGCCGGCACTGGCCACGATCAGCTTGCCCTCCTGCGGCACGAGCACCGCGTCCACTTCCCTGTCCAGCAGGGCAGCCCGCGCGACGTCGGCCGTGGTGTACTCGCTCAGCGCGAAGGCCCCCTCCTTGCGCTGGTCGATGCCCGCCTGGAGCTGCGCGACCTGCTCACCGGGAGCGACGACCGCGACGGGTACGCCGTGCGGCTCCGGCTGGTGGAACGCGCCGAGGAACGACCCCGCGAAGAGCATCCCCAGCAGGGTGACCCCGACCACGAGGCCGATGATCTTTCCCATCTTTTTCACCACCTGATGACTTCATCGATGTTGAATTCTACGGTAGATGAATTCCACGTGGTTGAATAGCCCCATGGCCGATGAACGAGGAAGACGACCGGGTAGCCCGCAGACGAGGGACGAGATCCTGGAGGCCGCGATCGCCGCCTTCCTCGCCAAGGGCTATCGCGACACCACGATCAGGGGCGTGGCGCGGGAGGCAGGCGTCGACCCGGCGCTTGTGATGCACTTCTTCGGCAACAAGGACGGGCTGTTCGAGGCGGCGATCAACGGCAGCATGCCGGTCACGTTGATGGTGGCGGCCCTCGACGGCGACGAGGAGCACATCGCCGAGCGGCTCTGCAGGAGATACGTGGAGCTATGGGAGGATCCGGCGCACGGCCCGAGGATGTCGGCCGTGCTGCACGCGGCCACCGCCACCCCGGCGGCGGCCGACCTGCTGAAGCACCTGATGCGCACGGAGTTGCTCGGCCCCATCGCCCGGCGGCTGTCCCGCGACCATGCCGAGGTCCGGGCGCTGCTGGCGGCCTCGCAGCTGGTCGGCATCGCGATGCTCCGCTATGTACTCAAGGTGGAGCCGCTGGCGTCGATGCCCGCCGACGTGCTCGCGGCCGCCGTCGCGCCGACCCTCCAGCGTTACCTGACAGGTGCGCTCTCCCTGGAGGAGATCGCCGCCTCGCGGTAGGTGGTCATCGTGAACAGCAGCGTCACCAGCCCGAACGCGGTGGCCAGCACGATCACGCCCGCCCTGCCGTACCAGTCGAGCGCCGCGCCGCCGGCGAGCCCGGCCACGAACAGCCCGAGGTACTGCGCGGACGACAGCAGCCCCAGCCCGACCGGCACGTTGCCGGGCACCGCGGCGACGGTCCTGAACTGCTGGGCGGGCACCACGAGCCAGCCGAGCGCACCCCACAGGAACGCCCAGACGAGCGCGATCGGCAGGGCGAGGTTCGCGACGGGGATGAGGGCCAGGAACACGGTGGACGCGGCAAGGCCCAGAATGATCATCCTGCGAGGGCCGTACATGTCGGTGAGGCGCCCGCCGAGTTGGTTGCCGACGACGCCGCCAAGCCCCCACGCCCACAACACCGCAGGCAGCGGCAGGTCGAACAGTGACCCGATGTAGGTGTACGCGGTGAATCCCGCCGCGAACAGCAACAGCTGAGTAACCAGCACCGCCAGCACCCGCCGGTCACCGAGCGGCGTGAAACGCTCCTTGAGCCGCCCCGATGCGGGGATCCTGAGCTCGGGCACCACGGCCGCCACCCAGGCGAGTCCGACCACCCCGAGCCCCACCACCAGCCAGATCGTGGCCCGCCAGCTCGTGGCCGTGCCCAGCCAGGTGCCGAGCGGCACCCCGATCGCCGACGAAACACTCAACCCGCCTATGACCAGCGCCAGCGCCCGGCCCCGGCGCTCCGGGGCGGTCAGCGCGTTCGCCACGCCTGACGCGGTCGGCGTGAACATGGCCGCCCCGATGGCGGCGATCACACGGGTGGCCAGGACCAGTGGATACGTCGGCGCCAGCGCGGTCAGCACGTTGCCCAGCACGAAGATGCCGATGGCCAGGAGCAGCAACCGCTTGCGCGGCAGGCGGGCGGTCAGGGCGGCGAGCGGGGGCGACAACACCGCGTACGCCAGCGCGAAGACCGTCATCAGCTGCCCGGCCGCCGACGGCGAGATCGCCAGATCCGCCGAGATGGGCGGCAAGAGTCCGGCAGTCACGAACATGCCAGTACCGATCGCGAAATTTCCGACAGCCAGCGGAAAGAGCCGCCCACTCATGAAGCCTCCAGCGAATGTTGGATGCCCATCAAACTGTCTTATAGTTGGATTGTTGTCAAACCATAAGACGGAGGTAGGGTTCACGCATGCGTCTGCTACCGCATCCCGCCACCGAGGACATCGAGCTCACGGAGGTCCTGCGGGCGCTGGCCGACCCCGTCCGGCTGGAGATCGTCGCCCGGCTGTCCGTGGCCGGCGAATTGAACTGCACGGTCGCCGGCGACGACCTCGGCGTGCACAAGTCGACGGCCTCACACCATTACCGGACGCTGCGCGAGGCGGGTGTGGTGCTCACCAAGCAGGAGGGCAGGCTCAAGTTCATGAGCTTGCGCCGCGACGACCTGGAGTCCCGCTTCCCCGGACTGCTCGACTCGATCCTGACCGCGACGCTCTCCCAGCCCGCCGCATTCGCCCGCCCCGTCCCGACACGTATCGAGTCCGACGCAGCCGGCCGGCTCTGACGCATACGACAGCCATGACCGCTCCCGACACGCTGCCCATCCACGACGTCCTGCCCGAGCTCCTCGCCGTGCTCGATCGGCACGGCACCGCGGTGCTGACCGCCCCGCCCGGCACGGGCAAGACGACAGTGGTGCCCCTGGCGCTGGCCGAGGCGGGCATGCGGGTGCTGGTGGCCGAGCCGCGGCGGCTGGCCGTACGCGCGGCGGCCCGGCGGATGGGCGTGAGCTACACGATCCGCGGCGAGCGGCACACGGGCGCGAACCCCATGGTCGAGGTGGTCACGACCGGCGTGCTGCTCCAGCGGCTCCAGCGGGACCAGGAACTGGCCGGGGTGGACGCGGTCATGCTGGACGAGTGCCACGAGCGGCACCTGGACGCCGACACGGCTCTGGCGTTCCTCCTGGACGTGCGCGACACGCTCCGCCCCGACCTGCGCCTCATCGCCACCTCGGCCACCGCCGACGCCGCGCCGTGGTCCCGTCTGCTCGGCGGCCCGGTGGTGACGGCCACCGGGGCGGTGTACCCGGTCGAGACGGTGTGGGCCCCACCTCAGCGCCCGGTCGCCCCGCCGCACGGGCTGCGCGTCGATCCCGCGCTCCTGTCCCACGTGGCCTCCGTGGTCCGCCGTGCCCTGGCCGAACACGACGGGGACGTGCTGTGTTTCCTCCCGGGCGTGGGCGAGATCGCCAAGGTGGCGGCGACGCTCTCCGACGTTCCGGAGATCCTGCAGGTGCACGGCCAGGCCCCGGCTCACGTCCAGGATGCCGTCCTGTCGGCGGGGGCGGCGCGCCGGGTGGTCCTCGCCACCTCCGTCGCCGAGTCCAGCCTGACCGTTCCCGGCGTCCGGGTGGTCGTGGATTCCGGCCTGGCGCGTGAGCCGCGTACGGACCATGCCCGGGGTCTCGGGTCGCTCACCACGGTCAGGGTCTCCAAGGCGGCCGCCGGCCAGCGGGCGGGCCGCGCGGGCAGGGAAGCCCCTGGGACGGTGTACCGGTGCTGGGCCGCCGCCGATCACGAGCGCCTGGCCGACCATCCGCGTCCCGAGATCGCGCTGGCGGACCTGACCGGGTTCGCGCTGCAGGCGGCGTGCTGGGGCGACCTGGACGCATCGGGACTGGCGCTCCTGGATCCGCCACCGCCTGCGGCGATGTCCGCCGCCGCCCGCACGCTGGCCGAGCTCGGCGCTCTCGGGCCGGATGCCAGGGTGACGGAGCGCGGGCGGCGGATGGCGCTCGCCGGCGTGCATCCTCGCCTGGCCAGGACGCTGCTGGATCTAGGCCCGCGCGCCGCCGAGGTCGTGGCCCTGCTGTCCGAGCAGTTGCCGCGCGACGCGAGCGACGACCTCGTGGAGGTCTGGCGCGCGGCCCGCCGCGGCGGATCGGGCTTCGCCGCCCGCTGGCGCCAGGAGACCCAGCGCCTGCGCAGAGCGGCGTCCCAGGCCCGTAGCACGGAACCGCAGGCGTCCCAGGCCCGCAGCACGGAATCGCAGGCGACCCAGGCCCGCAACCTGGAGTCATCGGCGAGCCGGCCGGGCGATCGGGAGCCGGCGGCCGGCGCGGCCGGCGGCGCAACCGAGCAGGACGTGCTCGCCGGGATGGCCGTGGCGCTGGCGTTCCCTGAGCGGGTGGCGCGCCGTCGCGGCGGCGGGTATCTCATGGCATCCGGCACCCGGGCCCAGCTGCCCGAGGGCTCCCGGCTGCAGACCGCCGAGTGGCTGGCCATCGCGGTCGCCGACCGCCCCACAGGGTCGGCGTCGGCCCGCATCAGGCAGGCGGTCGCGATCGACGAGGACACTGCCAGGCTGGCCCACCCCACCACGACAGAAGACGAGGTCGAGTGGCGGGTCCCGCCGGGTGAGCGGCGCGGCGACGTGTCCGCCCGCACGGTCGAGCGCATGGGCGCCATCGAGCTGTCCTCGACCCCGCTCAAGGACGCCGACGTCCGCGAGGCCATCCTGTACGGCCTGCGCACCGAGGACGTCCTGACCTGGACGAAACAGGCCAAGGACCTCAGGGCCCGCCTGGCCTTCTGCCACCGCGCGGTCGGCGCCCCATGGCCCTCGATGGACGCGCTCATCGACCTGGCCGACCAGTGGCTGGAGCCCGAGCTGTCGAGGGCCCGCCGCCGCGCCGACCTGGAACGCCTCGACGTCGCGCAAGCGCTCAAACGCCTGATCCCGTGGAGCGAACGCCTGGAGAACGTCGCCCCCGAGCGCATCGAGGTGCCCAGCGGCTCCCACATCAGGATCGACTACTCGGGCGAGCAGCCGGTGCTGGCGGTGAAGCTGCAGGAGCTGTTCGGCTGGCAGGAGACACCCGAGATCGCGGGCGTGCCGGTCCTGGTGCACCTGCTCTCCCCAGCCGGCCGCCCGGTGGCGGTCACCGCGGACCTGGCGTCCTTCTGGCGGGACGGCTACCGTTCCGTACGCGCCGAACTCCGCGGCCGCTACCCCAAACACCCCTGGCCGGAGGACCCCCTGACCGCCGTACCCACGAACCGGATCCGCCGATGACGATCGTCGATCTGGCCGCCCGTGACAACGCCGAGTGGTGCGGCACCATGTGCCGCGCGCACGGCCTCCCCGGCACGTTCGCCGAACGGGCCTGGACCAACGCCGCCAGGACACCACGGCCGGCCCGCTCCGCGTCTGGCTGAAGAGCTAACGCAGATCCTCCAAGGTCGGATTCTCCAGCAGGGGAAACGTCTCCGTACCGACCCCCACGTCCTTGAACCCGCTGGACGTGGCGATGCACACGACCGGCCCGTCGAAGTCGCGCCGCAACTGCCGATAACCGGCCAGGCCCGCCGCCCCGGACAGCTCCTGCCACATGCCCTGCCGCGCCAGGGCACGCTGCGCCTGCCGCATCTCGTCATCCGTCACCAGCACCGCCTCGCCACCGCTCTCCCGCACGGCCAGCACGCCTCGGTGCCCGCCCACGGGCCCCGCGATGCCGTACGCGTCGCTGTGCCCCAAATCGACGATCGCGGCAGGCGCGCCGGTGGCCAGCGCCCGCGCATGGGGCCCGCCGGCGGCCGTCTCGCAGGAGAACATCCGGGGCGCGGCGCCGGTCAGCCCCAGCAGCCGCAGCTCGGTGAACCCCTTCCACACCCCGTAGAGCAACTCGGCGTACCCGGTGGGCGCGAAGACCGCCGCGGGAACCTCGCCGAGCTGCAGGAACACCTCGTACGCGATCGTCTTGTATCCCTCGGGCCCGAACGGGTGCCCGGTGTGCGTGACGGTCTGGTTGCTGACCGGGTGGTATCCGAGCCGGTCCACGACGTCCCGCAGCAACGGCCACCTGGCCTCGACGGGCACGGAGACAACGCGGGCCCCGTACGCACGGGCGAACGCCTGCACGGCAGGCGGCGAACCGGCCGAGGTCAGCACGATCGCGGGCAGTCCGGCCCGCGCGGCGTAGGCGGCGGCCGAGGCCCCGTGGTTGCCCGACGAGGCCACGACCACGCCGGGCGCGCCTGCGGCGACGGCGGCGCTGACCACGACGCGGTTGAGCCGGTCCTTGTGCGACCAGGTCGGGTTCCGCGACTCGTCCTTGATGAAGATCCCGTCGAACTCGACCAGCGGCGTCCCGCCCTCCCCCAGCGTCGGGGCGTCCAGCGGCGGCAGCAGCGGCGACCAGCGCGCGATGTCCGTCCCCGGCTCCTGGTCGAACAGCCGCGTGTCCACCTGCGCGTAGTCGTACACGACCTCAAGCGGATAGGCGATCTCATCGGTGCTGGTCTTGGGGCAGCCCCGGGTCAGCGGCGGGAACAGCGGGAACTCGGTCGATCGGTCTCCGAGGGAACGTTGGCCGGTGGCGAGCGATGTGCTGTTCACGCGTTCCAACCTTACTCTCGCAACCAGGTGCGAAAGGCTGCACACTCTAGACATGTTGTGGGCAGGCAGGACCGCCACCGAGATCGCGACGGCCGTCCGGCACGGCGATGTCTCGGCCACGACGGTCGTCGAGGAGCATCTACACGTCATCTCCGAACGGGACCCCGAGGTGGGGGCGTTCCGGCTGGTCAGGGAGCAGGCCGTGGAGGAGGCGCAGGCCGTGCAGAAACGTCCCGACCTGGCGGAATTGCCGCTGGCCGGCGTTCCTGTGGCGGTGAAGGACAACCTGGAGGTGGCGGGCGAGGCCACGCGCGGCGGCTCCGCCGGCACCGCGGACCTGCCCGCACGGGCGGACCACGCGACGGTCGCGCGGCTGCGTGCGGCCGGCGCGGTGGTCGTCGGCCTGACCAACCTGCCCGAGCTGGGGCTCGTCGCGTTCGGCGACAGCGCGTACGGCATCGTGCGCAACCCCTGGGACCGGACCCGCACGACCGGCGGCTCGTCCTCGGGCAGCGCCGCGGCCGTGGCGGCGGGCATGGTGCCGATCGCGCTCGGCAACGACGGCATGGGCTCGCTGCGTATCCCGGCGGCGGCCTGCGGCGTGCTGGCCATCAAACCGGGCGCGGGCGTGGTGCCTCCGCCGGCCAACGACTGGAATCGGCTGACGGAGAACGGCCCGCTGGCCACGACCGCTTCCGACCTGTCGCTCGCGCTGTCCGTGCTGGCCGCCGACCCGTCGCTGGCCGAGGCGTGGCGTGGCGGCCGCCGGGTGGATCCGCGCCCGCCCATGCTGCGTTCGGTCTGGGCGGACGATGAGGAGGTGTGGGAGCCGCAGCCGCCGCCGGACAGCCCGGAGCCGTTCGACCTGCGGGTGGCGTACGCGCCTCAGCCGCTGCCGATCGGCCTGCCCATAGACAAGGAGTTCCAGGCGGCGGTGCGCGCGGCGGCGGAGACGTTACGGGTTGCCGGGCACACGGTGGTCGAGCACGGCCACCGGCTGCCTGCCTGGCTGGGCCCCGCGACGATCGCCACCTGGCTCAGCCAGGCCGCGACGGCGGCTGACGATCTGGACAGCCGGAGTGTGGAGCGGCGCACCCGGGCGCTGGCCCGCGCCGGCCGGGTGCTGGCCCGGCTGAAGCTGAACGGCGTACGCGGCCGCGAACGCTGGAGCGCCTACCGGGCCGATCAGTGGTTCGGTGACGCGGACGTGCTGGTCACGCCCGCGCTGGGCACCGTACCGCCCAGGGCGGAGCGCTGGGGCGAGCGCGGGCTGCTGCGCAACGTGCTGGCGAACGTCAGGTTCGCCCCCGCCACGAGCGCCTGGAACATGTGCGGCTGGCCCGCGATCTCCGTGCCCATTGCCACACACTCCAGCGGCCTGCCGATCGGCGTGCAGCTCATCGCCCCGCCCGGCGGCGAGCCGCAGCTGCTCGGCCTGGCCGCCCAGCTCCAGTCCGCCCATCCACCGGTGCGGCCACGCGGCTATAACTGATGCTTCCGGCTGCCGGCGGATCCATCTCTTGGACTTCTCGGTCCTGCCTTCGCATCCTGGAATACTCGGCGGCGCGCCGGCTCCGTGGGCCACCGGCGGGCGGGTGCTCAACTGCCGAGTGGGACCCGCGGAACATGTTCCGCGGGAACCACAACATTCCCCGGCCTGAGCCGGACTCAGATCCCGACCGGGTGCCAGACGGTCTTGGTCTCCAGGAACCGTGTCATCCGCCCGATGCCGGGGTCGGCCGTCCAGTCCTCCTGAGCGGGGCGCAGAACCCGCTTGAGGTTCTCCGCCGCCGCCTGCTCGCAGCGCAACGCCAGGTCGGCGTCCGCCACCCCGGTCAGGTCGAGCCCGTTGACGTCCATATGGGCCGCCAGCCAGGGCGCGAGCTCGGCCTGCCGCCCGGTGAGGACGTTCACCACGCCGCCCGGCAGGTCGGACGTGGCCATCACCTCGGCCAGGGTGATCGAGGCGAGCGGGGACGGCTCTGAGGCCACGACCACGCAGGTGTTCCCGGTGACGATCACCGGGGCGACCACCGACACCAGCCCGAGCAGCGGGTCGGCGGGCGCGACGATCGCGACCACCCCGGTCGGCTCGGGCGATGACAGGTTGAAGTAAGGACCGGCGACCGGGTTGGCCGCCCCGCGCACCGAGGCGATCTTGTCCGACCACCCCGCGTACCAGACCATCCGATCCACCGCGGCGTCCACCGCCTCCAGCGCCGCCCTCTTGCCGCCCTGTCTAGCCGGGGCGAGCTCCTCGGCGAACTGGGCGCGCCGCCCCTCCAGCATCTCGGCGACGCGGTAGAGGATCTGCCCCCGGTTGTAGGGGGTCGCGCCCGACCAGCCGGGGAACGCCTTGCGCGCGGCCACCACGGCGTCCCGGGCGTCCTTCCGCGAGGCCTGCGAGGCGTTGGCGAGGAATTCGCCCTTGGGCGAGGTCACGGGGTAGGACCTCCCACTCTCAGAGCGCGGGAACGCCCCGCCGATGTACAGCTTGTAGGTCTTTCTGACGGACAGCCGGCTCATCGACCCTCCTGCGAGGTCTGGACGGGAACGAAGACCTGGCCGCACCGGCTCACGCCGCAGCGGTGGGCGTACCAGCCGGTGCGCACGGGACGGCCGGCCCGTGCGAAAGCGTGGCCTCGGGTCGCCTGCACACGCCGTTTCCTGCGCCCGAAGCGGCGATGCTCACACGTCAAGGTAGGCCTCCAACCCGAGCAGCCCGCCCTCGCGGCCGTACCCGGACTCCTTGTAACCGCCGAAGGGGGAGGCGGGGTCGAACTTGTTGAACGTGTTGGCCCACACGACGCCGGCCCGGAGCTTGTCGGCCATCCACAGGATGCGCGAGCCCTTCTCGGTCCAGATGCCCGCGGACAGCCCGTAGGGGGTGTTGTTGGCCTTCTCGACGGCCTCGGCCGGAGTGCGGAAGGTCAGCACGGAGAGCACCGGGCCGAAGATCTCGTCCCTGGCGATCGTGTGTGACTGCGCGACCCCGGTGAAGATGGTCGGCGGGAACCAGAAGCCCTTGTCCGGCAACTCGCACGCCGGCGACCAGCGCTCGGCGCCCTCCGACTCCCCGATCTGGGACAGCTCCCGGATCTTGGCGAGCTGGTCGGCGGAGTTGATCGCGCCGACGTCGGTGTTCTTGTCCAGCGGGTCGCCGACCCGCAGCGTGCCGAGCCTGCGCTTGAGCGAGTCGAGCAGCTCGTCCTGGATCGACTCCTGCACCAGCAGCCGCGAGCCCGCGCAGCACACGTGCCCCTGGTTGAAGAAGATGCCGTTGACGATGCCCTCGACCGCCTGGTCGATGGCGGCGTCCTCGAACACGATGTTCGCGGCCTTGCCGCCCAGCTCCAGCGTCAGCTTCTTGTCGGTGCCCGCCACCATGCGCGCGATGATCCGGCCGACCTCGGTGGAGCCGGTGAAGGCCACCTTGTTCACGTCGGGGTGCGCGACCACGGCGGCGCCGGTGTCGCCCGCGCCGGTCACGATGTTGACCACACCCGGCGGCAGGTCGGCCTGCCGGCAGATGTCGGCGAACAACAACGCGGTCAGCGGCGTGGTCTCGGCCGGCTTGAGCACGACCGTGTTGCCGCAGGCCAGCGCGGGCGCGATCTTCCAGGCCAGCATGAGCAGCGGGAAGTTCCACGGGATGACCTGCCCGGCCACGCCCAGCGGCTTGGTCCCGAACCCACCGTACTGGAGCTTGTCGGCCCAGCCCGCATAGTAGAAGAAGTGTGCCGCGACCAGCGGCAGGTCCACGTCCCGCGACTCGCGGATCGGCTTGCCATTGTCCAGCGACTCCAGCACCGCCAGCTCCCGGGCCCGCTCCTGGATGATGCGTGCGATGCGGAACAGGTATTTCGCCCGCTCGGCGCCGGGCAGCGCGCTCCAGACCCCGAACGCCTTGCGCGCCGCCTGCACGGCCCGGTCCACGTCGTCGGACGTGGCGGTGGCGATCTCGGCCAGCTGCTCCTCGGTCGCCGGGTTGATCGTCTTGAACGTGGGACCTGAGCCGTCCACGAACTCGCCGTTGATGAACAGCCCGTACGACGGCTTGATGTCGACGACGTCGCGCGACTCGGGTGCGGGTGCGTACTCGAAGATCGCCATCATCAGTCCAGGGTGAAGTAGTCGGGACCGGCGTATCGCCCGGTGGCCAGCTTTTGGCGCTGCATCAGCAGGTCGTTGAGCAGCGACGAGGCACCCAGCCTGAACCAGTCGGGCGTCAGCCAGTCGTCGCCGGCCGTCTCGTTGACCAGCACCAGGTTCTTGATCGCGTCCTTGGTGGTGCGGATGCCGCCCGCGGGCTTGACGCCCACCTGGCGGCCCGTCGCGTCGCGGAAGTCGCGCACCGCCTCGAGCATGATCAGCGTGACGGGCGGTGTGGCCGCGGGGGACACCTTGCCCGTGGAGGTCTTGATGAAGTCGGCGCCCGCCAGCATCGCCAGCCACGACGCCCGCCGCACGTTGTCGTAGGTCGCCAGCTCGCCGGTCTCCAGGATCACCTTCAGGTGCGCCGCGCCGCACGCGGCCTTGACCGCGACGATCTCCTCGAAGACCTTCATGTAGTCGCCGGACAGGAACGCGCCGCGATCGATCACCATGTCGATCTCGTCGGCGCCCGCGGCGACGGCCAGCGCCGTGTCGCTCACCTTGACCTCCAGCGATGAGCGCCCGCTCGGGAACGCGGTCGCCACCGAGGCCACCTTCACCCCCGATCCGCGCAGCGTCTCGGCGGCCACGGCGACCATGTCGGGATAAACGCAGACGGCCGCCACCTTAGGGGCGTCGCCGCCGGGGCGCACGGCCTTGGTGCACATCGCGCGCACCTTGCCTGCCGTGTCCGCGCCCTCGAGGGTGGTCAGGTCGACCATGGAAATGGCCAGGTCGATGGCCTTGGCCTTGGCGGTGGTCTTGATCGATCGGGTGCCGAGCATGGCCGCCCGCTGGTCTGCGCCGACCCGGTCGACGCCGGGCAGGCCGTGCAGGAATGCCCGTAGCGTCGCGCCGGTCGCGGCGACGTCCGCGAGCGAAGTCGTCAGAGTTGACACCATCACAGCATCGCCGACCAGGGCCTCCTCCTCCAAACCGGACCACCTTAGGGCGCCGCGCCGCTGGTCCTAGGTATGCCGAGCTGCTTCTACGCCCAGAGATAAGGCATCCACCCGATGTGGCGTACCGGGCCTTAGACCGACTCTTAAGGATGTCAGCAGACGAAAAAGGAGACAGAGTGATGAATCCCGAGATCGAATACGAGCTCATGAAGAGCCACATGAGCGAGCTGCGCAGGGCGGCGGCCGAGCACCGGCGCGTACGCGAGGCGGAGCGGGGCAACAAGTCCGAGCGCCGCTCAGTCTTCGGCAAGCGCCGCTCCTCATGACCGCCCCACGAGAGCCCGGCCACTACCTCCCTCGTGGCCGGGCCTCCATGCCTCCCTAGAACCGCTTAGAACCCGCTAAATGCGTCGAAAGCAATCTGTGAGGCATGACATGCTGGATGACATGCGGGGACGTTCTGTCAGTCCCGTCTTCGTCGGGCGGGAGAAGGAGCTGGGGGCTCTCTCCGACAGCTTCGACGAGGCCAGAAGAGGCAAGGTGACAGCCGTCCTGCTCGGGGGCGAGGCCGGCGTCGGCAAGACCCGCCTCGTGCAGCGCTTCGCCGAAGGCTGCGCCGCCGACGGCGCACATGTGTTGTTCGGCGGGTGCGTGGAGTTGTCCACCGAGGGCCTGGCCTACGCGCCGTTCACCGCGGCGCTGCGGCAGCTCGTCAGGGAGCAGGGTCCCGCCGCGGTCGCCGGGTTACTCCCCGAGGGCGCCCAGCGCGACCTGGCCCGGCTGTTGCCCGAGTTCGGCGAGCCCAGCGGCGACGGCGAGACCGACGCCGGCCGCGCCCGGCTCTTCGAGCAGTTCCTCACCCTGCTGGAACGCCTGGCCGACGCCCGTCCCACGATCCTCGTCATCGAGGACATCCACTGGGCCGACCGGTCCAGCCGCGACCTCATCGCCTTCCTCAGCCGCAACCTGCACATCCCGCAGGTGCTGATCGTCATGACGTACCGCTCCGACGACCTGCACCGCCAGCACCCGCTCCGGCCGGTGCTGGCCGAGCTGGGCCGGGTGAACGGCGTGCACCGGCTCGACCTGCCCCGCCTGTCGCGCGACGAGGTCGCCCAGCAGATGACCGGGATCCTCGGCAAGGTCCCCGAATACAGCAGCGTCGAAAACGTCTACGAGCGCAGCGAGGGCATCCCGCTGTTCGTCGAGGCCATGCTGGAAAGCGGCGAGGACTGCGCGTTCCCCGAGTCCATGCAGGATCTCATACTCAACTCCGTCGAGCGGCTGCCCGAAGAGACCCAGCGGGTGCTGCGCATCGCCGCGGCCGGCGGCATCCGGGTCGGCCACGCGCTGCTGGCCGCCGTGAGCGGCCTGTCCGACGTCGAGATGGAGAGCGCGCTGCGCCCGGCCATCGCGCGCAACGTCCTGCAGGTCGCCGACACCCGCGCGTACGTCTTCAGACACTCGCTGATCCGCGAGGCCGTGCACGACGAGCTGCTGCCGGGCGAACACCAGCGCCTGCACGCCAGATACGCCGAGCAGATCTCCAAGGACCGCACGCTCGTCCCGCCCGGACGGGCCCCCGTGGAGCTGGCACACCACTGGTACGGCGCCCGCAACGACCTCTGGGCGCTGATCTCGGCGTGGGAGGCGGCGCGTAAGTCGTTCAAGGCGTTCGCCTACACCGAGGCCGTGCCGCTCCTCGAACGAGTCCTCATGCTCTGGGACCGGGTGCCCGACGCGGCCGAGCGCATCGGCGCCGACCACACCGCCGTGCTCGAGCGGGCCGCCGAGGCCGCGAACGCCGGCGGCGAGGTCGACAAGGGCATGAAGTTCGTCAAGGCCGCCCTGTCCGAGCTGGACGAGACCCGAGAGCCGGGCCGGGTGGCGCAGCTGATCGTGCGGCGGGCCGGCTTCAAGATGAACAAAGGCCAGATGGGGGTCATCGAAGACCTCAGGCACGCCCTGCCGCTCGTCCCTGAGGACAGCCTCGACCGGGCCGAGGTCCTCACCACGCTGAGCCGCCACCTCATGCTCCGCGGCGAGATCGCCGAGGCGAGCGAGGTCATCGCCGCGGGCCTGCGCCTGGCCAGGGAGCACGGCGACCGGTGTCTCGAGGCCGACCTGCTGATGAACCTGGCGCTCGGCCACTCGCTCAACGGCGAGCTCGAGTCCACCGTCGCGGTCAACGAGCAGGCGCTGGAGATCGGCCACGAGGAGCGCTCCGGCCGCATCATCACCCGGGCGATCGGCAACAACATCGACGCGCTGATCGACATGGGCCGGGAGGACGAAGCGATACGCCTGTCCGAGCAGGGCTGGCAGATCGCCAAGAAATACGGCAGGCTCCGCGGCAGCGGCCTGTTCATCATGAACAACTGGGCCGAGGCGCTGGAGTCGATCGGCCGCTGGGACGAGGCCATCGAGCTCGTCGACGCGGCGCTCAGCCATGGCCCCCACCTGCGCACCAGATACGCCCTGCTGCGGCTGCGCGCCGACATCGCCCTGGCCAGGGGCGAGCTGCAGCTGGTCGAGAGCATCCTGTCCGAGACCGGCGTACTCAAGGACCGCGCCGAGGACTTCGTCCAGGACATCACCAGCAACGCGCGCCTGCGCATCGGCTGGCACCTGCTGCGGGGCGAGCCCGACGCCGCGTTGACCGTGGCCGAACAAGTCCTCTCCCTCCCCAAGCAGTCGTCCAAGGCCATGCTGGGCTGGCGGCTGCTCGCCCTGCTCCGCATCGTCTGCGACGCCGCCGAGATCAGCGAGCCCGAACGTGCCGGGGCGGTCCGCGCGCACGCCGCCGAGGTGGCGGCCGAGCTGTCGGTGATCGGTCCTGTCGTGGAGGCGTACCGGCTGTCGTACATCGGCGACTTCGACGCCGCGGCCGCGGGCTGGGAGCGGCTCAAGCGCCCGCACAACCAGGCCAAGGCCCTGTTCCGGGCCGCTGCGGCCGCCGCGCGGGCCGGCGACCGTGAGGGGGCCGCCGTCCGGCTGAAGGTGGCGCTTCCGCTGGCTCAGGCGCTGCGGGCCACTCCGCTCGTCGAGGAGATCGAGACGTTGTCACGGCGGGTGGGCGGCGCGCCTGCCCAGGAATCTTCGGAGTTGTTGACGCCGCGCGAGCTCGAGGTGCTGCGGCTGGTCACTCAGGGCAGAACCAACCGGGACATCGCCGCCGAGTTGTTCATCTCGGCCAAGACGGTCAGCGTGCACGTGTCGAACATCTTGGCCAAGCTCGGCGTCACGACCCGCGGCGAGGCGGCCGCCGCCGCCCACCGCCTGTCCCTGATCTCGTAGCCGCTCAGGGCAGCACGGAACGCACGGCGGACTCGGTCCGTCCGACCACGGCGGACCCGTCGTCGGCTGTGATGATCGGGCGCTGGATGAGGATCGGATGCTCGGCCAGCGCGGCGATCCAGCGCTCGCGAGCGGCTTCGTCACGCGGCCAGGTGTCCATGCCGAGCTCCTTGGCCACTTGCTCGCCCGTCCTGGTGATGTCCCACGGCTCCAGGCCCAGCCGCCCTAGGACCTCGCGGAGCTCGTCCTCGGTCGGCGGATCGTCGAGGTAACGGCGCACGGTGTACTGGGCGGACTCGGCGTCCAGGATCGACAGCGCCGACCGGCATTTGGAGCAGCGGGGATTGATCCAGATTTCCATGTCTCCGATCATCTCCGAGCCGGTCGGCAAGAGCCTTGGTCCTAGAGGAAACTCTCCGCCAGGAGGGCCACGCCGAAGACGGCGAAGGCCACAGCGGCGCAGTACCGGATGACCTTCTCCGGGAGGTGCTTGCCCAGCAGGCGGCCGACGAGGATGGCCAGGGCGTCGGCCGCGACCATGCCGACGGTGGAGCCGATCCAGGTGCCGACCCAGCCATGTTGCGTCGCCAGCGTGATCGTGGCCAGCATCGTCTTGTCGCCCAGCTCGCTCAGGAAGAACGCCACGGTCACCGCGATCAGGGCGTTCCTGGTGGTGCGCTGGGCCTTGCCCGACTCCTCCTCGGTCAGCTCGTCCCCGCGCAGCGTCCACACGGCGAACCCGAGGAAGGCCAGCCCGGCCACCACCGAGATCGCGGTCGTGGGCAGCGCGTCCCCGATGAGGCCGCCTACGGCCACACTCACCAAGTGCACGACGGTCGTGGCGATCGTGATGCCCAGGAGCACGGGCCAGGTCTTGAAACGGGTCGCGAACGTCATCGCCATGAGCTGGCTCTTGTCACCGAGCTCGGCCACGAAAATGACGGCGAGGCTGATCCAGAACGCTTCCAACGGTCCTCTTCCGCGCGACCGGGCCGGAAGCAGAGACCCGGGGAGATTCGGGCACGACTTCGGCCCGGCAGCGTCTTTGTTAGTACGACTGCCAGGGCCGAAGGTCTCGTCCGCCCGTTCAAAGGCCCGCGTGACCGGGCGCGCGAAGGCGCCAGTATGTCGATCACGCGATTGGGACTACTCCCCTTCGTTGACCTGCACCTCGCCGGTATCAGCGAGGATTCCCGTCCCGCCTTCGGCGGGAACCCGCAGCACAGACGCCGCGAGTTGTGGAACGGGGTGCTTGGCGTTTCACAGACCCGACTGCTGTCTGGAGGTCTCCACGCCCAGAGACGACCGGCCTGGCCGCCTTGTGGTTTCGTTCCGTGCGGGCTTGGTTATCGCCTGCACGAACAAGATACCGAAAGTTCCGGGCCCCGCGCTACGCGCTCCCGTAACTCCAGTTCACCATAACAGTCCCGCCCGGACGCCTATTCCTGCAGGAGCGCAGAGGGGTGCGGGAAGGGGCGGCTATTCGCCCAGGGCGCAGCCGACCAGGACCGGCTCGTTGACGAGCGTGACGCCGAACTTCTCCCGGACCCCGTCCCGCACCTCACGCGCCAGCGCCAGCAGGTCGGCGGTGGTGGCGGCGCCCGTGGGGTTGGTCAGGGCGAGGGTGTGCTTGGTGGAGATGCGTACGGGCCCGCGCTCGTACCCCTTCGGAAAACCCGCCTGCTCGATCAGCCACGCGGCCGGCACCTTGAGCGACCCGTCGGGCATCTCCCAGCGCGGATGGTCGGGCGCACGCGTCGCCAGCTCCGCCGCTTCCGCAGGGGTCAGGACTGGGTTGGTG
The DNA here is from genome assembly GCF_052245935.1 of Nonomuraea sp. 3N208. Classification (NCBI taxonomy): domain Bacteria; kingdom Bacillati; phylum Actinomycetota; class Actinomycetes; order Streptosporangiales; family Streptosporangiaceae; genus Nonomuraea; species Nonomuraea sp. 3N208. Next base: position 73,396 of record NZ_JBQQBR010000058.1, read on the forward strand.
AAGAACGAGCCGGCGCTGCGTGTGTCGGGATCGTCCGGATCGAGCACCATGCCCTTGCCGCGCCGCAGCCCCAGGACGGCCTCACGGGCCTGCGCCAGCGGCACACGGTCGCCGAGCTCGACCCGCAGCCGCCCGGCCAGCTCCTGATAGGCAACCGGTCCGGACATTTCCGAAATCTCCAGCGCGTACGTCACCGCCAGCACCACATACCGCGCCAGATCACGCTTGAAGGCGCTGTCCCGATAGGAGAACCCGCACTGCCGCGCCTCCAGATCCACCACCTGCCGGGTGCGGCGATCGTAAGCACGCACGCACCAGACGGTCTGGGAGACCTCCTGCCCGTACGCGCCCACGTTCTGGATGGGCGTGGATCCCACTTGCCCGGGGACGCCGGACATGCACTCGATGCCCGACCAGCCCTCGGCCACCGCGCGGGCCACCAACGGGTCCCAGTCCTCCCCCGCCTCGACCGTGATCAGCACCTGCTCTCCGTCGCGCGAAACGGACACACCACGGGTCGCGATCTTGATGACGAGCCCGTCGAATCCCGCGTCCGACACCACGACGTTGCTGCCCCCGCCGAGCACCAGCGTGGGCGTCGCGGTCCTGTCGGCCTCGGCGATCAGGGACACGACGTGCTCCGCCGTAGTCGCTTCGGCGAATTCACGGGCGGGACCGCCCAGGCGCAGCGTCGTGTACGGAGCGAGCATTTCCATGGGCACCTAGCTTATGAGGCGCTCAGCATGCGCAGCACCCCGTCGTAGTTGCGCCGCGACTCGCGCTCCTGGTACTCGGCCGGAATATTGTGTGCGCCGAGCCGCTCCGCCGGCGGCGGCCCCGGGGGCACGACCAGCTCACCCCGCAGGCCGAGCGACAACTCCAGGTCCGCGTTGCGACCGTAATTGGCGTCCTCTGGCAACGCACCGAGCGCGGCCGATCGGCGGACCGCCATAAGCTCGCCGGTCAGCGCCGGCACCCTGCCCGGGCCGGCCTCACGCCCGTCGGCCGGATCCACGCCCCGCCACCCCGCGGCCACCGCCCCTTCCACGACGGCTGCCACCAGCGGGGTCAGCGCGTCGCCGCGGAGCACGAGCGAGGTCTCCATCAGCACGTGTACGTCCGACTCGTCCAACCGCAACAGTTTGGCCCGGCTCTCGCCCCAGGTGGCCGTGCCTCCTCGCCAGTGCGGCCGCTCGGCCACGTGCCAGACGGTGACGCGGTCCGGGTACCGCTCGGCCAGGTCGCCCAGCACGTCGCCGGCGCCGTCGAGGTTGCCCAGGTCGAGCGCGAGCACCTTCGCGCCCGTGTGGTCGATCACCGACTGAACGCAGGTACGCACGTCAGCGGGCCAGCCGTCGGCGAGCAGGCTCACGGTGGTCGTGACGCCCTTGATCTCCACGCGCTGCCGCTCGGCGTTGACGCCCAGGTCGTCGAGGCGGTTCGTGGCCAGTGAGGCGTCCCAGGTGCGCTGGGCGTGCAGCATGCCGTCGCCCGTGTCGCCGTGCTGGCCTGGGTCGCCGGAGAAGCCCAGCTCGGCGGCGGGGTTGGCGCGCGCGTGCGTGCCGGAGCCCGCACGCGGCTTGGCCCCGGCCGTGCCCACACCGGTCGCGGCGCCGCCCGTGGTGTCCCGTCCGGTTCCCGAGCTGCCCGCCACCTGCTCCAGACGGGCAGGCCGCAGCCGCCCGGGCGGTTTGGCGTCGGTCACGGCGGAGACGGGGATCGACCGGACCGTGGGCCATACCTGTCGCGCAGCTTCACTCATAGGCACACGGGTACCCATCTGAGGGAATTTGTTGCAAGACCGAGACCCGGCAGACGGAGATCTAGCCAATCGGTACACCTAGTACGGCAGCCGCCATTCATTAGTTGAGCTGGGAGTATGCGGTGGCTGGGCGGGTTCGTTGGCGGAACCAGCGGGCTCTCCTTGGTGTCGGCGTCGCTAGGCCGCCGGTGGGCGACGTGCAGGAGTGACCGGCTGATGGTGGGGGCGGCGTTGCATAGGCGCTTGATCTCGGCGATGGTCAAGGGAATCATCTTGGGGTCGGCAGGCGGGGGTTGATCAGGGGCGCTCGGCCGCGGTGTTGGGGAGTCGGTATGACGTCGGGCGGTGCGGCGGCGACGGCGCAGATCGCCACAGCAGCGCGGCCCGCGTCACCCGCGTCCAGCCACAGGTGGGCGTCGATGTTCAAGGTCGTGACTGCCTGAGTTACGCCCGGGCAAGTGTTGAATGTTCAGGCGGTAGGGTGCGGCTGCGATGAGCTGACAGGGGCATCGGAAGGGCGCGGTCCATGAAACGTGCAGGCGTCGTTTTAGACGACACTGAACGACTGCAGTGGGATTACACGCCGCTCGTGAGCGTTGGACCACTGCGTTTCGGAATGAGACATGACGAGGTGGTTGCTGCGCTGGATACGGACGTCCCTTCCAGCGTGTCTGACAGATGGGGAGTGCGCCATGCATGGTTCCATCTGCCCACCTCTTACGGGAGCGCCCTGACGACGTACTACGCAGAGTCCGGACGCCTGTCCTGCATCGCGGTTGACGCGCTTCACGGTCCTCAGGTGATGATGGATGGCCTTCGGCTGGTTGGACGTGTGCCGTCCGAGTTGGCAGATCTGTTCCTTGAACACATGCTGTCCCGGGGACTATCGGAGTCAGTCCGCGCCTCCCAGTACGGAGATCTCGGAGCTGACGAGCTTGGGCTCGTGCTGCGTGCGCAACGCGCTGGAGACATCCTCCTGACCCGTCCGGTCTTCGTTGCCCGCGAGTGGTCCGATCGTGTCTGTGACGTGACAGAGGGCTACGTCCCTGATGAGGAGTGGCGGGTGTACTGCTGACGAACGTACCGCCTGATCACTTGCGTCCTTCGCTCCTTCGCCGCAGGGCTACTACGGCAGCTGCCATGGATGGGATGCGCCGATGGTCGATGCGATCTTGTGATGGCGTTCCTGCGCAACAAGAGCAGCCGCTCATGATCATGTCTGTGTGACGAGAACAAGATCGAGAGCGGCTGCTGCCCTCATCGTAGAGGCCGCAATGGTGCAGCGGAACACCGAGCAACTCCTGACCACGCGCCGATGTTCGCCAGGATCGAACCGCGGATGCAAGCCGCCAAGTACATCCGCGCCGTGATGTCCGACCTGCCTAAACGCAACGGCTGGACGATCGCCGAGTGGGTGGGTGACCGCAGCCCCGATGCCACTCAGCGGCTGTTGAACCGCGCCAGCTGGGACACCGCCGGCGCGATGAGCGCCGTGCGCCGGTTCGCCATCGCCGGCCTGGACGCCGCTGCCCGGCCGGGCAGCCTGACCGTGGGGGTGCTGGATGAATCCGGTCAGGAAAAGAAGGGCACCGCCACGGCGGGCGTCAAGCGCCAGCACATGGGCTGCGCGGACGGCATCGACAACGGCGTCAACACCGTGCATTTGGCCTATGTCCGCGCCGGGGCCGGCCATGCGCTGATCGCCTCGCGGCAGTGGATCCCCGCCGAGCAGATTAACGACCCGGTCACGGCGATCACCATGGCTCTACCGCCAGAGCTGACCTTCGCCACCAAAGGCGAACTGGCCATCAACCTGCTGCGAGACGCCTTCTCTGACGGCGTGCGCCTGGACTTCGTGGCCGGCGATGAGGTCTACGGCGCGTGCACGACACTGCACACCTTCCTGGAAGAGCATGGCCAGGCCTACGTACTGCGCATCCGTGCCACCTTCACCCTCACTCTCGGCGGCGGCACCTGCCTGACCTGCGAGCAAGCCGTAACCAAGTACCTGAAACAGAGACGTACGTGGACCATCCACTCGGCCGGCGACGGCTCCAAAGGCGAGCGCACCTACGCCTGGGCCTGGATCGCCACCGCCAGTTCCTCCCACTACCTGCTGGTACGCAAGCACCGCACGACCGGGGAGCTGGCCTTCCACTACTGCTACGTCCCCAACGACCAGCCGGTCACCCTGCCTCGCCTGATAGCCGCCGCCGGCTTGCGCTGGCCAGTCGAGGAGAGTTTCGAGTTCGGCAAGGACCTGTTCGGTCTGGACCAGGCCCAGGTCCGCCTCTATGAGGCGATCCTGCGCCACACCGTGCTCGTCATGGCCGCCCTGGCCATCTGCGCGACGAGCGCCGCAGCGGCCCGACGCCGCACCGATACCCAGGCCCCGTCACCGACCAGCCCTGACCAACTGCCGCCCGAGGACCCCGGCATGATCCCGCTGACGGTCGCCGAGATCAAACGCCTGTTCAATGCCACCGCCACCAACACGCTGTCGTTAGAGCACGTCGCCCACTGGTCGGCCTGGCGACGCCGCCACCAAGCACGCGCCCGGTGGTTCCACCGCCGTGCTCGCCTGGCCACCGCATACTCCCAGCTCAGCTAACGAATGGCGGCTGCGGTACTAGCCTGACCTGGGCAAACTAGGGTTTTCGCCATCCGACTGAGGCGGACGTGCCGATCAGTCGTGGCTCACTACCGCCCCCGGGGAACCCCGGGAGCTTCTGACACACCCCTGGGGCAGCGCTGAAAGGCACGGCTGGTACTCCAGTGACACTTCGCGATCATCGGTGGAATCTGCGCTGGTAGTGGCAGCGTGTGGCGCTCACTTGATCGGCGTGAGCGCCACACCAAACGCTAAGTGTTGCGGAACAGGTTCCAGCCAACTCCGGGCGACAGCGACGCCCGACAGTAGTAATCCCTCCAGGTGTATAGGGCCTCGTAACGCGCAGCTGCCGCATTGCATTTCTTCGAGGTGGCGTAGCTGCGTATAAGGACATCTGCGCTGGCCGGAGCTGAACTGAGCAACAGCGTCATGCAAGTTGCTGCTGCCACTGTAGCCACCGTCAAGAATCGTCTCACGAAACACCCTTCTCTGGGCCGCGCAGTTTTACTGTCACACCCTGCGCGGCGAATCCTTCATGGTGGGCAGTATGGGTCGGCTTCGGCACCCGGCCGCCACGCTTACGGCCGCCGGGAATGGATCACGTACCGCAGCTTAGGGAGCAGCGGTATAGGCGCGGTATGTCGCTGGTATGCGGGGTGGGCCATCACTGCCACTACCAGCGCAGATTCCACCGATGATCGCGAAGTGTCACTGGAGTACTACTGAGGCTCCGCCTCGGACCGCCGAGATTGCCGGTTCCGCTGGCGATCTGGCATCGGTGAGTTCATCGTCACGACCATAGAAACGGTTGCGGTGGGTGGTCATCATGGCGCGAGTCGTGAC
>NZ_JBQQBR010000059.1:0-77146 GCF_052245935.1 Nonomuraea sp. 3N208
CCGTCACGGAACGTGCACACGATGCACATCGCCGGACGGAGGGAACGAGAACGCGGGAGACCAGCGCATCCAAAACCGTTCGGGATGCGCGCAGTTCCGGGACGTGGCATCAAGATGTCACTCCTGGCTACTGATTAGGAACGGTTGAAGACGGCTCGTACGGCAGCTTCATCGCCTTCGATGTCGACGAGTCCAAGGGTGTCGTTGAGGGTGAGCACACCCGCTGCCAGCCCGAGAACGATCGAGGCGTCAGCGCGCACGACAGCATCGAGATCCTGGCCATCGTGCAGGCTCACATCTATGCCCGAGCGCGTCGCCCGTACCTGGAGCAGCTGGCCATCGACCGCGATCCCCACCGTCGATGACCGGCGTGCGGCCGGCTTGCGGGCGAGCAGGGCCGGGAGGGCGACGACGAGCCATTCGGCGCGGAAGCGGTCGCCGCCTGGGCCGCGCGTCATTAGCGGCGTGGACCAGCGGATGAGGCTCTCGATCGGCTCCCGCAGCCCGGCGCCCCACGGGGTGAGGGCGTACACGATGGCGTTGGCTTCCTCGGCCAGGTGCCGCTCGACCACTCCGGCGTTCTCGAGGTCTCGGAGGCGGTCGGCGAGCAGGTTGGTGGCCACGCCAGGGAGCCCATCGAGCAGCTCGCGGTAGCGGGCGGGAGCCACGAGAAGTTGGCGGACGATGAGCAGATTCCACCGGTCGCCAACGACATCGAGCGCCCGGGCGAGGCCGCAGTACTGGCCGTAGCTTCGACTCATTCCACCTACTTGACAATCTCAAGCTTGCCTGACTAAATCCAGCATAGTCGAGAAGGAGAGTGGTCGTGGCTGACACGGGAAGGCCTGCCTGGGTCAACAACGAGCTGTTCCCCTTCGAGAGCCGCTTCATCGCCATCGACGGGCACACCGTCCACTACGTGGACGAAGGATCGGGGCCGACGCTGCTGCTGCTGCACGGCGGCCCCCTAGGGCGGTTGCTGGTCAGGCAGTTCAACCTATTCGTCAACGCTATGGTCCCTGCCGGGCACCGGCTGCGGAAGCCGACCGCCGACGAGATGGCCCACTACCGAACGGCTCTCGCCACCCACAACCGGCGCGACGCGTCGTCCGTGCTCCCTCGGCGCATCACCGCCAGCCGCGCCTTTCTCGCCGGTGTCGAAGCCGGGCTCCCCGGCCTCGCGTCGCTCCCGACGCTCATCGTGTGGGGGGACGCCGACTTCGCTTTCCGGGCTAAGGAGCGACAGCGATGGGAGCAGATCTTCGCCGACCACCACACCGTAATCATCGAAGGCGCCGGCCACTTCGTGCAGTCCGACGCGCCCGACCGGTTCGCGGCGGCGATCCGCGACTGGCGGTTCACGCCCGGCGGGCGGCGCACACCTCCGGCTCGTGGAGACGTCCGGCGGAAAACGCAAAGGGAGTCGTAGTGGCCTACGACGTGCACCTGGCCTCGCGACCACCAACGCACGGCCGATGGAGATGAAAGGTCGACCGGTTCAGGGCCGGCTGCACGTCGACGGCGACGACCTGCGCACCAAGCGTCAGCTGGCCCGATGGATCGCCATTGGGTCAGCCACCGCCACAAGCGTTCCCGCCACGGGACTGAATCGATGACGGACACCCCACGCCCCAGGCGAGGCCCAGACTCTGACGCCCAGGAAGATGTTGACATGGTCCCGGCTGCGACGCACAGTGGTGCGCCCGACACCCTGGCCCAGGCTCGTGCGGCGTTGCGGGATGTTGTCCCCAGCCTCGTCGCACTTGTGCGGAGCGTCCCTGATGCCAACTCCGCTTCGGTCGGTACTTGGACGGTGGGTGATGTCGCGGCTCACTTATCTCATGTTTTTCGCTTCGACACCGACGCCCTCGCCGGAAAACCGGTCCCGCAAGCCATAGTCACGACGGCGGGAATGGCCGACGTTAACGCGAAGATGCTGGCCGAGGACGGCGAACGGGACCCGGCCGTACTCGCAGATCGCATCGGCACGCTCGCAAACGAGTTCGACGCCGTCGCGTCGCGTTCGCGATCAGCCACCGTCGATTGGCTGCAAGGTGTCCGCCTGCCGACTTCGGCGGTGGCTTGTCACCTGCTCGAAGAATGCCTGATCCACGGCCATGACATCGCCAGAGTCACTGGGCGCCCGTGGCCGATACAGCGTCACCACGCTCTGCTCGCGATCGAGGGAGCCGCGCTTCCGCTTATCGCGGCTCTGCCGCCCACTGCTTTCTTGAACCAGGAGAAGGCCAGCTCCTTCCGAGCTCGGTTCGAAGTGCGCCTGCGTGGAGGTGGACGCACGTTGCTTGTCTTCGATGGCGGTTCGTTGACGCTCGACGCGGCTGGCGCACGTGACGTTGACGCCCACATCTCTGCGGACCCCCCGGCTCTCATGCTGGTGTTCATCGGCCGACAAGGAATATGGAAACCGCTTCTCGGAGGAAAGCTCGCCACTTGGGGTCGTCGGCCATGGAAGCTCGCCCGCATGTTCACCGTCATAAGCCCCCCGTAGCCCGCTCGTCGGACTATCAGCCAGCGCCAGTTCGGCTGGCGTCCGCCCCCGCGACCTGCAAGGAGCGGAGTTGGTGCCCGGCCTCGGTAGGCGCCAAGGGTTGAGCGCGGTTGATGATGGCGAAGCCGGACAAGCCGTGTCCGTAAATCTTGTCACCAGGGTGTTCGACTGGTGAGAAGATCGGGGGTGCTCCGAATAGCAAACGCAGTACTCGCAAGATTGCCGGAACCGCTGCACGCACATGCGCTGAAGCACCGTGAACTGCTGAAGTTCGCGGTGGTGGGTGGAACAGCGTTCTTAGTGGACAACACGGTGTTCTATGGGCTGAAGCTGACCATTTTGGAACCGAAGCCGGTGACCGCGAAGATCATCGCGGTGCTCGTGGCGACGATCGTGTCCTACGTGTTGAACCGCGAATGGTCGTTCCGGACCAGGGGCGGCCGCGAGCGCCGTCACGAGGCGGCGCTGTTCTTCCTGGTCAGTGGCGTCGGCCTAGTGCTCAGCTCCGCGCCGCTATGGATCTCCCGGTACGTATTTCGCCTGGAGACCCCGGATGTGAGCCTGGTGACCCAGGAGATCGCCGACTTCATGAGCGCGCAGATCATCGGCACGCTGATTGCCATGGTCTTCCGCTTCTGGGCGCTCCGGAAGTGGGTCTTCCCCGACGAGAAGGCCCAGTCCGGCAGCATGCGACTGGCTCCCACTCCCGATTCCAGGGACGAGGCGGCTTGATGGCAGCGAATCCAGAAGCCGATTCGGCGGTTGGACTGCTTCATGCCGCTGCTGCGCCCCACGAGCCCGACCCCCGCGGATGACCGCCGAATAGATAGCGAGCAAAAGTCCCGTAAGTCCGACATCACGGGGCGTTATCAAAGCTCATGATCACGCGGACTTGCTGGGACAGTGCTCATGATCAGCCGCACGGAATCGCGGATCCTACAAGGCTTGTAGGATCCGCGATTCGGTGTCACATGCCGGTTCTGTGAGCTGGCCTTTTTGGCGGTTCCGCGCCCCGTGTCACCTTGATCGTTCCGCGCTTGGTGTCATTTCTTGGGTGAGTTAACCAACGTGTCATAGGCCGCCAAACCTCGAAGATCCCTACGCGGGTGTTGTGCTTCAGCCGACGTGGTGCCGGTAACTGCCGGGTGGTGACCCGTACTGGCGTTTGAAGGCATGGGTGAAGGTGTACTGCGAGCTGTAGCCGACCTGCTGGGCGATCGTGTTGACGGGGGCGTCGGAGGTGCGCAGGAGCCGGGCGGCGGTGGTCATCCGCCACCATGTCAGGTAGGTCAGCGGTGGCTGGCCGACCAGCTGTGTGAACCGCCGGGCGAAGGCGGCGCGCGACAGGCGTGCCTGCGCGCCCAACTCCTCGACGGTCCATTGCCGGCTGGGATCTCCATGGATGGCGCGGAGGGCGGCGGCGACGGCAGGGTCGTGCAGGGCCGCGGCCCAGCCGGTGGCGGAGTGGCCGGAGACACTCTGTTCTTCGAACCACGCGCGCAGGATGTAGAGCAGGAGCAGATCCAGCAGGGTGAGCAGGATGGTGTCGGAGCCCGGGCGGGCGTCGCTGTCCAGTTCCACGCCGAGGAGTTCAACCGCGGCGCGGAGTTCCCTGTGCCGCCCTACCCGCGTCGGTAGGTGGATGACCTCGGGCAGGTCGTTCAGGAGCGGATGCGGCGCGGATCTGTCCAGGAGGTAGGCGCCGCAGAGCATGACCACCGTCGGCGGCCGGTCGGCTGACGTTTCGTCGTTGCGGCCATCATGGACTCCGGTGAGCGTTGTGGGCGGCTCGCTCACCGGGGTGGACGGTTCGTCGGCCAGACCGTGTGCGGATCCGCGCGGCAGGAACGCCACGTCGCCCGGCCCGAGCGCGATCGGCTCACCCTGAGACGGGAAAAGCCAGCACGTTCCCTGGAGAACGATGTGGAACCCGGCGGACGGCACCGGCGGAAACCGCTCGGCGAAGGGAGCGGACTTGGTCACCCGGCCCGAGTGGGGTCGACCGGTACGCGCCGCACTCACCACATCAGACAGAACATCCACGCAGCCAGTGTAACCAACGACGACCTCGGCGAAGACGATGACGCAAACTCTAGAGCGCATCACGCATTCAACCGTCTTGTGTCGGCGCCTTACTGTGCTAGTGGGCTGAGCAACCGCGCAGCTCCCATCGTGAGGAGACGACATGAAGATCGCCGTTTATGGCGCGAGTGGATACCAGGGAAAGCTCGTGCTCACCGAACTGGCGCGACGCGACATCGAGACGGTCCTGGCCGGACGTAATCTCGCGCGCCTGGAAGAGGCCGCCTCGGCGGTGGGCCTCCCCGACGCGGAACGACGCTTGGCCGACACCAGTGACCATGAGGCGCTGGTGAGCGCGTTCCGCGGCTGCGACGGCGTCATCAACTGCGCCGGACCGTTCACCTCCTCAGGTGAGGCCGTGGTCCGCGCCGCGATCGCCGCCGGCTGTAACTACGTCGACACCTCAGGCGAGCAGCTCTACGTCAAGAAGATTTTCGACACCTTCACCACGGAGGCGGAGAACGCCGGGGTCACCGTCGTACCCGCCGCCAACGACGGCTGCGTCCCGGTAGACCTTCTGGCCCACATCCTGGCCGACCGCCTGGAACCGGTCGAAGAGATCATCACCACCCACGTGGTCGTTGGGGGCGGCGGCATGTCGCGCGGCTCGCTACGTTCGGTGGTCGAAACGATCGACGCCATCAAGGCGGGAGGCATGGCCTACGACGACGGCGACTGGCGCCCCGGCATGCCCGCCCGCCACACGGCGATCAGGCTGCCCGGACAGTCGGAGGCGACCCCGGTGATGGCCTTCCCTGTGTCGGAGGTGGTGACCATTCCCCGTCACATCCGCGTCCGGCATGTCGAGGGCCTGACCGAGGCGGCCTTGGGCGACGGGCTGAACACGCCGCTCACACCGGAGATCATCGAAAGCCTGCCTGAAGGACCCGATGAGGACAGCCGCCGCACCCAGCGCTTCACCTACGTGGTCGACGCCACCAGTACCGACGGCCGCCGCGCCCGCGGCATCGTCCAGGGCCCGGACACCTACGGCACGACCGCGGTGATCGCCGTCGAAAGCGTCCGCCGTCTCATCGCCGACCCCGCCAAGCCGGGAGTTCTCGCACCCGCCCAGGCCTACCACCCGACCGCCTTCCTCGACTTTCTTATCCCGCATGGGATCCAGTGGATCATCGAGGACGCGCCGGCAACCTGAGCACCCCAGCACGCACGATTCTCGGATCGAGATCCGGCACCGCGGCGAAGGCGTCAGCCAGTGTTGCGCCGTCCTGCACCGCCGCCTCGATCGCGCCCACCAGATCGGTCGAGAACAGTGATGATCGGCGATATCCCGCAAGGAACCGGATGTTCTCAAGGCGCTGCATGTTCGGCTCGGTCCACACCTCGTAGCCCCAGCCGCGGGACTCGATCACCGTCTTGGCCCAAGCGAAGGAGAACGCAACCTCTGGCTGGGCTAACTGCCGGGTCGGTTTGCCGTCGACCACCAGCGGGCCGGACTCGGTCATCAGCAGAAAGTCCGGGATATGGCGCCGGCCAGCCCCGTCGACGTGTGCTGTCATCAGGAACGGCTGTGCCACGATCCGTGAGACCGACGGGTCGAAGTCGGCGAACAGCAGCCGCGCCAGCTCAAGCCTGGACTCGTAGATCACGTGCGAGGATTCGGTAGCTGACCAGTAGGAACCCGAGTAGTGCCGCTGTCCTCGATGCCAACGGAAGACACGCCATGGCCCAGCACCGAGCAGATCCGCGACTGGTGCGTGACTGAACCGACCCTCGAGCGCTACAGTCCCGTTTGGCGCCTTGGCCTGGATCTCGGCAGACGATATGACGCGAGAGTTTGACATAGCCGCTCGACCCCCAAGAAGGCGATCTCGTCTATGCCGTCACCATGACACCTCTGTACGCGCACAGTCACGTACGAACCAGCAGATGTCACCCGATCGTGCGAGCAAGCTGACCTGCCAGTCCACGATTCATGTCGCAAACGACAGACAGACGACACGGAAACGTGGACTACGACATCAAAGCGCGGACCCTACAAGGCTGTAGGTTCCGTGTTTCGGTGTCACATGTTGGTCCTGTGAGCTGGGCGTTTTGGCGGTTCCGCGCTCCGTGTCACCTTGATCATTCCGCGCTTGATGTCATTTCCTCGGCGTCCGGCGGAAACAGCACACCGTGCAACGCCCGAAACCCTGGGTCTCCTGGCCTGAAAGCCTTGGACCGTGGAGGAAACGGGCGGGCTGCCCATCCGGCTACTGTTGCTCCGGTCGGGTGGCCGGGAGGAACAGCGGAGCCCCCAACTACGGGATCATGCTCCGCCCTATTTAGGTTCGAAGAGCCCGCAACGCTCGCCCACACAACCGACTTTTCAAGATCGCGAAGATAGCCAAAGTCGAGCTCGGATTGCGGCCTGAGTTAAAGATGAGTTAAGCAAATCTGGTTAGCTTCTTTTAAACCCTTGTCCAGCATGCTGCGGGGCATGGCGAACATAAAGATTGCCCTGAAGGGAGCAGCCTTCCTCGCTACCTCAGTGGTCCTCGTGTCATGCGGCGGTGGCCCCGGGGCGCAGGGAGACTCCGGTGATCAGGCGAAGTACGCGGCGTGCCTGCGGGATCAGGGTCTCACCGTCACGGAGCGGAGCGACGGGCTGGACATCAAGGCGGACTCCCCGGAGAAGAGCAACGCGGCCAAGTCGGCCTGTAAGCAGTACGCCCCGGCCGGTGAGGAGGTGTCGCCCGAGGACAAGAAGCAGGCGATGGACACCGCGCTCCAGTACGTCGCGTGCATGCGCAAGGCGGGAGTCGACATGCCGGACCCGAAGCAGGATCCTGACGGCGGTGTCGCTGTAAAGCTGCCGGACGGGATGACCGAGGACACGCCGGTGGTTCAGCAGGCGCAGAAGGCGTGCAAGGAGCAGGCTCCTGGGAACTCCGAGTGAGGCGCACGGCGGTGCTGCTGAGCGGCGTAGCGGTGATCGGAAGCGGGGCTGTGGTGGGGTTCATGAACCTCCCCGGTCGTACGGCAGCGCCGGCGTCGAGCCCCAACGGTGCGCAGACGTCGTCCGTGCCGATCACGCGTTCCGACATGGTGGACACCAAACAGGTCAGCGGCACCCTCGGGTACGCGGGCCGCCGCATCCAGCCGAACCGCGCCAGCGGGGTGGTCACGGCCACCCGCGCCGAGGGAACGGTGGTGCGTCGGGGCGGCTGGCTGTACAAGGTGGAGGGCAAACCGGTGTTCCTGATGTATGGCGCCGTCCCGATGTATCGGCGCCTTGGTGTCGGCACCACAGGCCCGGATGTCCAGCAGCTGGAGCTGAACCTGGTCAAGCTGGGATACAAGTCCGGCACGGTCGACAAGACCTTTACCGCTGTGACCGCCCAGGCGGTGTGGGCCTGGCAGCGCGATAAGGGGCTGGTGGCGACGGGCAGGGCGGAGGTGAGCCAAGTGATCTTCTCGAGGGGCGCGCTTCGGATCGCGGAAAACACCAAGGAGGCGGGGGATGCCGCTGAAGGTTCGGTGGTGACAACAACCAGGACCGAACGGGCTATCACCATCAAACTGGAGACCTCCAACCAGCAATTCGCTCGAAAGGGCGCCAGGGTGAGGGTGCAACTGCCGGACGGCAAGAAGGTCGCTGGAACGATCTCCTCTGTCGGGACCATCGCACGGCCCGGGAAGGATGCGGACAGTCCGGCAACGATCGATGTCAGTGTCAAGGTCGGCGGCGAACTGGGCAGGCTGGATCAGGCGCCGGTCACGGTCGAGCTACGAACCGGGCGCCGCAAGGACGTGCTGTCGGTGCCGGTCGAGGCACTGATCGCGCGAGAAGGCGGCCAGTACGGTGTGCGGGTGGTGCAGGGCGGGACCCGGCAGGTGGTGTCGGTCGAGACGGGGCTGTTCACGGGGAGCCGTGTCGAGATCTCTGGTGCCGGCCTGTCGGAGGGCGTGAGAGTCGAGGTTCCCAAGCTATGACCGCCATCGTCGAGCTGACGAAGGTGACCAAGGAGTTTCCCGGTGGCGTTCTGGCGCTGCGAGGAGTGGATTTGCGCGTGGATACCGGAGAGCTGGTCGCCATGGTCGGCCCTTCCGGGTCGGGCAAATCGACCCTGCTCAACATGATCGGTACCTTGGACCGGCCAACGCAGGGCCAGGTGCGCATCGCCGGCTACGACGTGGCGCAGCTGAGCGATCCCGAGCTGTCGGCGCTGCGTGCCCAGCACATCGGGTTCATCTTCCAGCAGTTCCACCTCGCGGACGGAGTTTCCGCTCTCGACAACGTCGCTGACGGTTTGCTATATGCCGGGGTGGCGCGGCGTGAACGCCGGCGACGGGCGGGTGAGGCATTGGAGCGTGTCGGCCTGGCGGATCGGCTGGAGCACCGATCGAATCAGATGTCGGGCGGGGAGCGGCAGCGGGTCGCCGTGGCCCGCGCCGTGGTCGGGGAGCCGTCGCTGGTGTTGGCCGATGAGCCGACCGGCAACCTTGACACCGCATCAGGGGCAGAGGTTCTTGCGACGTTGCGGAATCTGAACGCCGCCGGCGCCACCGTGGTGATCATCACGCACGACCTGGAGGTCGCGGCCGCCGCGCCACGCCGGATCCACATCCGTGACGGCCTGGTCGTCGCGGATGAGGCCTCCGAGGCCGGCGAGATCGGAGCTCTCCGATGACGGATCGGATCGGCAAAGCACGGCTGACCCCGGCCCGGATGAACCTGGAGGATGTGGCGCGGGTGGGTGTGGCGGGGCTACGGGCCCGGCCCACGCGGGCCGTGCTGTCCGCGTTGGGGATCGCCATCGGCATCGCGACCATGGTGGCGGTGCTGGGCATCTCCTCCTCCAGCCAGGCTCGCGTCATGGAGACCCTGGATGAGCTGGGGACGAACATGTTGACCGTCGCCCCCGGCAAGCAGTTCTCCGAGAAGAAAGCCAGGCTGCCGAAGAACGCGGGCCGGATGATCCGGGGCGTGGAGCATGTCGCCATGGCCGGTCAGACCGGTGATACCGGCAAGGCCATCTACCGCAACGATCGCATCCCTTCGACGCGCACCGGTGGCCTTCAGGTCCGCGCCACATCCCTGGATCTGCTGGAGGTCCTGCAGACCCCTGTCCACAGCGGAAGGTGGCACGATGCGGCCACCGCGGCGCAACGCACCGTGGTGCTGGGATCCACGGCCGCCACACGGCTCGCCGCCACCGCCGGAGACTCGGTGTGGATCAACGGTCAGTGGTGGACGGTGATCGGGGTCCTGGCCGAATCGCCACTGGCGGAGGACGTCGACGTGGCCGCGCTGGTCGGCTTCGCCGCGGCGGATGCCTTCCTCGGTTTCGATGGACACCCGACCTTGGTCTACACGAAGATCGCTGAGGAGAAGGTCACGGAGGTCAGGGCGTTGCTGAATCACGCGGCGAACCCGGAGCATCCAGAAGAGGTCACGGTCAGCCGCCCCTCCGACGCTCTGGAGGCGAGGGCCGCGGTGGCGGGGGCATTCACCAGCCTGTTGCTTGGTGTCGGCGGCGTGGCCCTGCTGGTGGGCGGGGTCGGCATCGCCAACACGATGATCATCTCGGTACTGGAGCGGCGTCGTGAGATCGGCCTGCGTCGCGCGCTCGGGGCCACCACCGCCCAGGTTCGCATCCAGTTTCTCGCCGAATCCCTGATTTTGGCCGGGGCGGGCGGGCTCACCGGCTCGCTGTTGGGCGTGGTCGGCACCATCGGGTTCGCGCTGACACAAGGGTTGCCGCCGGTCGTGCCCACGTGGGTGATCGGCGGCGGACTCGGCGCCACACTCGCCGTCGGCGCCATCGCCGGACTCTACCCGGCGATGCGGGCCGCTCGGATGTCGCCGACGCTGGCCCTGTCCGCCTGAGACGTACCATGACGACCGACATCCGGGAGCATCGAACATGCGCGTGCTGGTTGCCGAAGATGAGAAAGGCCTGGCCGACATCATCGGCACCGGGCTGCGCAAGGCCCGGATGGCCGTGGACGTCGTCTATGACGGGGACGCGGCCCTGGAACGGGCGATGACCAATGAATACGACGTGATCGTGCTCGATCGGGACTTACCCGAGATCCACGGTGACGATGTCTGCCGGAGGCTGATGGAGGCGCAGGTCCCCGCACGGATCATCATGCTCACCGCCGCGGGTGACCTGTGGTCGAAGGTGGAGGGGCTGAGCCTGGGTTCTGACGATTACCTCGCCAAGCCCTTCGACTTTCCCGAGCTCGTCGCCCGGATCCGAGCCCTGGCACGGCGGGTGCCGACCCGGCTCCAGCCGGTTCTGCAGATGGCGGGCATCACCCTGGACCCCGCCTACCACGAAGTGCATCGCAACGGGCGCTACGTGGCTCTGAGCCCCAAGGAGTTCACGGTGCTGGAGGTCTTCATGCGGTCGGGCGGAAGCGTCGTCAGTGTCGAGGATCTGCTGGAGAAGGCATGGGACGAGAACGTCGACTACTTCACCAACTCCGTGCGGGTAACGGTGGCGACGCTGCGCAAGAAGCTGGGACCGCCACCGGTAATTCAAACCGTGATCGGAGCGGGCTACCGTCTCGTCGACCCTGGCCACGGAGCACCGTCAGGGTCCGGCTGACCGCGCTCTATGCCAGCCCCTTCCTCATCATGGCCGTGGTCATGCTGCTCGCGGTGAACCTGCTGCTCAGCAGCGCGCTTGGGGTGAGCGTCTCCGTCTCGGGCCGAGCACCTCAGCCCTCGGCCGCCGGGGCGCCGACCCGGGGCGAAGTCGACCAGGAAGCGGTGTTCCAAGGCGACCTTCAGCTGCAGTATGAACTCCTGAGGTACCAATGGGCCGCCACCGCGATCATCATCGCTGTCCTGACGGTGGTCTCCGTGATCCTGGGCTGGTGGCTGGCCGGACGCGTCCTGCGCCCGATTCGCAGCGTCACCTCCACGGCCCGCCGGCTGTCCCTGTCCAACCTCCATCAGCGGATCGCGATGCAGGGCCCCGACGATGAGCTCAAGGAGCTCGCCGACACCTTCGATGACATGCTCGACCGGCTCGAGCGCTCGACCGATGCTCAGCGCCGGTTCGCCGCCAACGCCTCCCATGAGCTCAAGACACCCCTGGCGCTGGACCGGGCGCTGCTGCAGGTGGCGTTCGGCGAACTTCCCGAGGAGCTGCTGGAGGCCCGGGATGAACTCCTCGCCTCCAACAGCCGCCAGCATCGGCTCATCGACGGACTCCTGATGCTGGCCGCGGCAGAACACACGCTGACCAACGCAGAGCCCGTCGATCTGGCCGACCTGGCCCGGCGTGTCCTCTGCGAGCACCCCGGCGCGACGGTGGACCTGTCACCGGCCCTCACCTCCGGCGATCCCGTTCTGGTGGAGCGGTTGATCGCGAATCTCGTGGAGAACGCCGAGAAGTACAACGACCAGCGTAGGTTCATCGCCGTCCGGACCGGAACGGGCAATGGAGGCGCGGTCCTCACCGTGGAGAACACCGGGCAGGAGATCGCCCACGAGGTGGTGTCATCGCTGTTCGAGCCGTTCCGGCGCCTCACCAGCGACCGTACCGAGTCGGTGTCCGGCGCGGGCCTCGGCCTGTCGATCGTGGCCGCCATCACACGCGTCCACGGAGGCACGATCGATGCCGTCCCCCGCACCGGCGGCGGCCTCGCCGTGACGGTACGACTCCCGGACGTGGGGTCAGTGTTGAAAGCGCAGCTAAGGTTCTCAACGGGCGGCCGGGGGTAAAGCAACGCAGCGACTCCACCCATGTGATCAGTTGCCGTGCGGGACCTGAATCGGCTCGAGCTGGCCGGAAACCGAGACTTTTCGTTCCGTTGCTCGTCGCGCCCCGGCTCATCCCCGACCCGGACGCCGTCCGCGCTGTCTGGGACGACGCCGCCGCGCCCAACTGGTCCGGCCCGGCGCTCTGGCTCCACGGCGACCTGCATCCGGCCAACGTCCTCACCGCGGACGGCACCATCTGCGGCGTGATCGACTTCGGCGACCTGTTCGCCGGCGATCCTGCCTGCGACCTCGCCGCCGCGTGGATTCTGCTGCCGGACGACACCACCGACCTCTTCCACGCCGCCTACCAGCCGGCCCCGGACGCCGCGGCCCTGCGCCGTGCCCGCGGATGGGCAGTGCTCCGTGCCTTTAGCGGCCTCCTCATCGGCGAAGCCGGCGTCCGCGGCCGCCCAGGCGGCAAGCCCACCTGGGGCCCACCCGCCCACGCCGCGTTGCGGCGCCTCATCGCAACGGCCCATCGCTGATCGATCGCCTCTCCACACGCTCGAATACCTTCGCGCCGGACCCCACCATGCTCGGCATGCTGGGGTCTACTTGCCTGACGTACCTGACAGACCTCCAAGCGGCTGACCAGCCAGTTCACTTGACAACCCCAGATAGCCTGCGAAGTCGGCCTTGGAGTCCATGGCTTTGCGGGTGCTGGCGCCACCGCTTGGGCGGAGCGGGATGCCCAGGTCATGGGCTCGGCGGGTGATGTAGTTGGTGCTGGTGCCCTTCTCACGTGCGATATCCGCTAGTGTCCGGCGGCGTGTGACGTACTGCTCGTATAGCCAGTCTGGGTCGATGGCGTTGCGGTGTTTGAAGTAGCGGCCGACCTTGCGTAGCTCGATGCCGTACTCCGCTGCGAGTCTGGTTACGGTGGTTTTCGATACGCCGATGTCGAGCGCGATGGTGCGCGCAGACTGATGTTCGTCGAGGTATCGGCGGCGAAATTCCTTCCCCGTAAGTACTTGGCGGGCGGCGTGGCTCACTTGGCCAAGGGCACGGGCCTGGGCCGCGGTGAGCGGCGCAGCCGGGATCGGGTGTTCCTCCAGAACGAGACGCACGGCCTCGATGCTGGCGCCGAGAGTCTGGGCGGCCGATCCGGCTGGGTAACGGCGTCCGCGAGTCAACTCGTGCAGGCGATCGATGTCGATGGTGGACGGGTCAGTGCCGGGCAGGTCGAGACCGTCGAGTAGGCCGAGCGGTGGGCACCAGACCACCGGTTCGCTCCGCAGTCCGCATCCGCTGACGAAGTCGCGTGCGACTTCTTTGAGGGCGCCCGCGAGCTGCGGAGACCACACCTCAGTGAAGCGCTCTGCTTCTGAGCGGAAGGAGTACACGTCGGCGGTGGGAAAGTCGGGGGCGTGGCCGACAGGCATGCCGCTGATCTGGTTGAACAGAACACATCGCGCGATACGGGCCCGTCGCCCGCCTCCTGGGGAATGGCCGGTTTGGCGGCATATCTCCACCCATTGCTTGGCCGGTAGCAGGTTCGAGTAGTCCAGGGTGCGGCGGCGCTGGTAGTCGATGGGAATGTCGTTCTCGTCCAAGTAATGTGCGAGGCGAATCAGGGCTGTGGCGACCGGTTCCCAACACTGCCGATCGTGCAGCATCTGCAGTACGCGCGATAGTGACTTGCCGTCGCTGGCCGATCCGAGCATTGATGCAGCCGCGTCGAGTTCGAGTTTGGTTCCAACCAGAAGCACCCCCGCAGCCAGCACGGGTGCCAGGATGCGCTGGTAAGCGCCGCTGGAGGGGCTCAGCCGCACGGCCCATGACGGCCACAGCGCGGCGGGGAGTTTGTTTGAGCGCCGACTGACCTGCCGGGCGGTGGCAGACGGAGGGGAGGGAAGCGCGACGGTTTGGTACCGCAGTTGGTCACTCGGGCGAAGCAATGGTCCGAGCGCGGCCAGTTGTATCGTCCGTAGAACCGTGCCGGTGCCTCGGCCCCAGCCTCGGATGGTGGTGGTCGTGGTCTTCTCAGATCCGTTGCGGGACTTACCGATCACCGTGCGTAGGGCGTGGGCGGCTGAGCTCAGCTGCGCCACGCCGAGCACCTGCATCGCGGCGATGACCGCGGCTGCCGTCATCGCCGATGTCGGCGGTGCCATGAACCCTGGGCGGCTCGCCTCCCGTCGCTCTGGCTCGTTGCTCGGCTGGGAGGTGATGTGGGCGTTGAGGATGTCGGCGGGAACCCTTGCCGCCAAGTCGTCAGCGCCCAGGTGGGTCAGCATCCGACTAGCAACTGCGCGCAGTTCGGAAAGCGCCACGGCGGAGGGCTGAGGATGCCGGTAATACTGGCCGAATTCTGCACGGTCGGTCTCGATCATGTTCGTGATCAGGCGTTGGGTCTCAATCGCGGGATGGCCTGTGGGCAGGCGGAGAGCCTCAGCCTGGGTGAGGTCCTGGTCGCATTCGCGCGGGGCGTCGGGGTCAGCGGTTCGGGGCGGGCGGGTGCGGCAGTGTCCCGGGATCGGCAGGCTGCGGCGAGAGAAGGGGCGTCTTCGTGTCAGGCGTCCACATCCTTGGCAGGTGTCCACGAGTAGGAGGGAGTGGTGGGTGCAGGCGAACGACCAGCCCAGGCGCCACTCCAGCTTCCATCGTCCGGCGCTCTCGGCCAGGCAGTCGGGGCAGTATCGCGACCCGGTGCCCCGCCCCCATAGCCGGTGCCGGTTGACCTGCCGCTTCGCGCGATCGATCAACAGTGCTCGACCGTCGAAGTGCGCCAGAGTCATGGCATGCACACGCTGGTCGTCCAGGCCGGTGGCGAAGGCGATGCCGGCGGCTTCGCGCTCGCTCAGGGCGATGGTCCAGTCGCGGGGACGGGTCCAGCCGGGCGCCTCGTCCCCGGCCCTGGTTAACAGGCCGAGGCTGGAGAGCACATCGCCGTAGCTGGTTTGCGTCCGGTGCGCGAGTGCCTCCAGCCAGGAGTCCAGGGACTCTCCGGGAAGCGGTGCCATCCGGATCGGTAGCGTCCGCAAGGTGGTCACGCTCGCCGCCGCGCAGATCGTTTCGGCTTGCTGGTGTTCTTGCCGCCGGCCAGCAGAGCCTCCCACCGCGCCTGCTGATCTTGCGCGGCCCGGTCGAGTTTGATCGTGGTCATCAGCTCCAGGGTCAAGCGCTCCTCCCCGGTTCGGATCGCCCGCAGGCACGCTCGTTTGATCAGGGTCATCAGGGAGCCGATGTGCCCGTTGCAGCGGGCGTAGAGGTGATCGGACAGGTCGTCGGCGAGCATGCCGGGATGCTTATCGGCCAGCACCAAGCGCTGTTCCAGGGAGAGCAGGAAGCTGCGCCACTGCGTGCGCCCGGCCTCGTCATCGATCGTGAACGGATCCAGATCAAGCGGGGTGACGCGGCGTTCGAGCTGCGGATCGTCGTAAAGGCCCTTGTCCTTCAAGCCGTGCCCGATGAAAAGGATCATCAGTGGGAACTCATTGGCGATCGTCTTGAACTGGTTGGCCAGTTCGGTCCCGCGAATCGACCGGAATCGGAGGAACTGCAGGTCGTCGACCAGCAGGAGCCGTGACTCGCAGGACAGGGCGCAGTCTAGGGCGCGGGATAGGAACGAGTTCGCGGTCCCGCTGTTGCGCCCGGAGTGGGCGAAGAACTCCAGCATCGCCCAGTTGAAGTCCTTGACCGTGGTGTCGCCCATCATCCCGACCCGGATCACCGGCCACCGCTCGTGCCCGGCTGCGGTGAACCGGCCGTGCTCGCGGATCAGGTCGTTGTGGACGCGCTTGGCGAACGACAGTCCGACCGTGGTCTTGCCCAGGCCGGGGAACGCGTCGACGGCGGCCATCCCCTTGGCCTCCCAGTTCGGCTGGTCCAAGCCGGCCTGGAGGATGTCGGTCAAATCCGCGACGAGCTGGCTTGCCTGTGCGGTCTTGATCGGACGCAGGTTGGCGAGGAACCTGCGGCGCCACAGATCGTGCTCGGCCTTCGCCTCTGGGCTCAAAGCCTTGAGGCCGGACCTGGTCATGTCTGGAGGGCGGGGGAAATCCGGCGCCTCGGCGAACGTCGCAAAGCCTTCCTTCCTGGTCAGGGTCAAATCGTCGAGTGCAAGGGTCCTCCACGCTGGATCCTCCCGTGGCACCTGGACCTCAGACAGGATCACAGGTCCTCCAGGGCATCGGCGTAGAAGGACTCCTCGTCGAGTTCGGCATCCTCGCCAAGCACCCCGCCCTCGAAGTCTTCGGCGTCCGCGGCGTCATCGTCCCCGCCGATGTCGGCGGGCTCTCGCACGAGCTCGCGCGGGAGCTGCTTGTCCCACTCAACGGCGAACGCGATCTGTTCCCTGGCCGCACGCAGCGCGATCCGCCGCTCGGCCAGCGTCATGCCCAGCCCCAACTGCCAGCGCTCGAGCAGTTCGGACACCGCCAGGCGGTCGTTGGAGTACGGGTGCTTCGTCGCGGCGAGCTTGCGACCGTACTCCAGAGCGTCCTCGCTCAGCGGGAAACTGCGGCTGGCCGCGTGCTCCCAATCCAGCTGGTGCCAGGTCCGGTCCAGGTCACGGAAGTAGGCGTGGTCGATGTCGTCCGGGTTGACCTGGATCGGCCACTTGCCGCCCAGATACGGGCTCGGGCGCCCGTCGAGGTAGAGACCAGGGCCGTTGTAGCGCCGACCGTCGATCTCGACCCCGTAGGGCTGGATGGTGCGCCACTTGGTCTCCAAGAACTCCAGCGCCAGGAATCTGTCCCGGGGAACCTCGATGTAACCGGCCCTGGCCATCCCGTGCTCGAACATCTGCGCTGGCGACATGCGCAGCCCCGGGACCGCCGGGTCGATCAGACTCGAGTGGGGTGTGAGGTGATAGGTCGCCGCGATCCATTGCCGGATCCGGTCGAACAATTCGTCGATGTAGTAGAACGCCTCCCGTTCAGGCGCCTCGCCCCGGGAGAAGAGATCCGGGCCCTTGTAGCCGGGCAGGGTGTGCAGCAGCCCTTCCCTCAACGTCTTGAAGAACCGTTCGACCGGCCCCTTGTCCCGGCCCGTCCGGAGCCGGACCGGCTGGATGGAGATGCCCATCCGGGCGCAGACGCTGCGCAGATGCTCTGAGACGTAGATCTTCCCGTGGTCGATCACCACGGTCTCGGGCACTAACGCGGGTCCTGCCGCCTTCGCCATCGGCCCATCGATCGCCGTCGGGTCGATCAGCACCGAACGGGGGATGCCGTGCTCGGGCCAGACCGCCTCGCGTGGCCAGTGCGCCGCGACCGGTAACGGCCGGTATGCCTGGAAGAGGGCCGCGGCCGCGTCCACCGCCTTCGTGGACACCGGCGTCAGCCGGATCCCCACGATGCAGCGGGTGTACCAATCCATCACGACGGTCAGCTCGCAGTTGATCCACCGCAGAGTCACCGGATCCAGCGCGAACACGTCCAGCCGGGTGGTGTCCATCAGCAGGTACTCACCCGGCCGGGTCGGGCGCAGACGCCCGAACACCTCCCGGGGCCGTCCGGCGATGTCCCGGTTCCGCTTCGTACTCAACCGGAACGTCGGGTGCTGCCGCTCCAGCGCTTCCAACGCCTCATATGCCTTGGACTGGCCGGGCATGTCCACCGCGCCCTCACCGAATCGTGCGACCAGGCGTGCCCGCGTGCGTTCGATCACCTCGATGCGCTGCGGTTTGGACTGGTCGGTGTACTCGACCATCACCTCCAGCGCCGTCTCAACCCACCTCGGGTCGAGACGGTCGAGGATCGTCGTTCCACGGGCGCGGGGCGCGAGCCCGGCCGCTCCTCGTTCCTCAACCGCGGCCACCCACCGCTTGATGGTGCGTACTGAGACGTCCAACTCCCGCGCCTTGGCCGCATATCTGGTCATCTTCGGCAAACCGGGGTCGTACTCAGGTCTCGGCTCACCGGGCGCCGCCAGCTCGGAACTGCCCGACCGGTAGCCGCACCGCACCTCTCGAACATGTCCCACCAGGCCTGCTACACGTTCCTGTTCAGCACGGTCGAGCCGCGAGAGCACCACCGAGGCGACATCGTCGACATCCCCCGAGCAGGCTCCGGCTTCCTCGGAACGATCGTGGCCCGGTCGGAGAACAGCAGCTCTTTGACCGAGACCCGCAGCATCCGCCCTCTGCCGTCCTTGAGCACCACCTCGTTGCCCGCACCGGTCGCTGCGAATTCGACGACTTCGACGGCCTCCCCGTCGTAGACGAGCCGCGCCCCAATGCCAAGCCGCACTGTGCCATGGCTCATGACGATCTCCTCAGAACGGTGCCTGGGCATAGCCGGATGCTCAGATCAGCCCTGAACCGTCCGGTCCAGAGCAGGTGGAGGACAGCCGCCCGTACCAGCCTCGGGTCGAAGCTCGACACCGTTGCGAAGGCCTCCCGCAACGTCACCCCGTCCGTCACGCTTGCCTCCAACGCGGCCACGAGACCGGGTGAGAACAACCAAGGCCTGCGATACCCGGCGAGAAACCGGATGTTCTCGGTCTCGACCGGATCCGGCTCGCTCCACACTTCAAAACCCCAGCCGCGCGACTCGATTACCCGCCTGCTCCAGGCGAAGGTGAACGCGACCTCTGGACGCGCCAGCCGCCGTGCCGGCTTCACATCTACCACCAGCGGACCAGACTCGGTCATCAGCAGGAAATCGGGGATGTGCCGACGCTCAGCGCCCTCCACCTGGGCCGTCATCAGAAACGGCTGAGCCACGATCCGAGAGACCGACCGGTCGAAGTCGGCAAATAGAAGCCGCGCCAGCTCAAGCCGGGACTCATAGATCACATGTGAGCCCTCGGTAGCAGACCAGAATGCACCCGAATAGTGCTTCTGACCATGGTGCCAGCGGAACGTCCGCCACGGCCCGGCCGCAAGCATCTCCTGCACCGGCGCATCCATGAACCGGCACGACACCGCCGCGGTCCCGTTCGGCGACTTTGCGCGGACCTCGGCCGAACCTACGACATCAGCATCCGACAAGAGCACCTCGACCCCTCAGGGAGACCTGGCAGGTGCCCTCATCATGGGCTCCAATGACCCCACCGTCACCAAAAACGCCAACAACATCACTAGATAGTGCGACCCTGTAGACCTGCGAGTCCGCGAATGGTGTCCTAAGGGCCATCTATGGGACACGGCGACGCGGAAAGGGACATCAAAGTGCGGACCCTACAAAGGCTGACGGTCAGTGCTGGGCCATGTCCACGAAGCGGCTGTAGTGGCCCTGGAAGGCCACCGTCACCGTGGCCGTGGGCCCGTTACGGTGCTTGGCCACTATGAGGTCCGCCTCACCCGCCCTGGGCGACTCCCGCTCGTACGCATCCTCACGATGCAGCAGGATGACCATGTCCGCGTCCTGCTCAATCGATCCGGATTCACGAAGATCGCTAACTTGGGGGCGTTTGTCCGTTCGCTGCTCGGGACCGCGGTTGAGCTGGGAAATGGCGATGACCGGCACCTCGAGCTCCTTGGCCAGCAGCTTGATCGCACGAGAGATCTCCGAGACCTCGTTCTGGCGGCTCTCGGTCTTCTTCGGCGAGCTCATCAGCTGGAGGTAGTCGATGACCACGAACCTCAGATCGTTGCGCTGCTTGAGCCGCCGGCACTTGGCCCTGATCTCCATCATCGACATGTTGGGCGAGTCGTCGATGAACAGCGGCGCCTCGGCCACCTCGCTCATCCGGCGGGCCAGGCGCGTCCAGTCGTCGTCGCCCATCATCCCCGACCGCATGGCATGCAGCGCGACCCGGGCCTCGGCGGACAACAAGCGCATGGTGATCTCGTTGCGGGACATCTCCAGCGAGAAGATGACCGTGGTCATCCCATGCTTGATCGCCGCCGAACGGGCGAAATCCAGACCTAGGGTACTTTTCCCGATCGCAGGACGCGCGGCCACGACGATCATCTGGCCCGGGTGGAGGCCGTTGGTGAGCTGGTCGAGGTCCTGGAAGCCGGTCGGCACGCCGACCATCTGGCCGCCTCGGCTGCCGATGGCCTCCAGCTCGTCCAGGGCGCCGGGCATGATGTCGGCCAGGGGCGCGTAGTCCTCGGAGGTGCGGCGCTCGGTGACCTTGTAGATCTCCGCCTGGGCGCGGTCCACGAGGTCGTCGACCTCTTCGTTCTGGCCGCCGTAGCCGTAGGAGACGATGCGGGTGCCGGCCTCGATGAGGCGGCGGAGGATGGCCTGCTCTCGGACGATCTTGGCGTAGTAGCCGGCGTTGGCCGCGGTGGGGACGACTGCTGTGAGCGTGTGGAGGTAGCCGGCGCCGCCCACCCTGGCCATCTCGCCGCGCTTTTGCAGCTCGTCGAAGACGGTGACCGCGTCGGCGGGCTCCCCCCGGCCATAGAGGTCGGTGACGACGTCATAGATCATCTGGTGGGCGGGCCGGTAGAAGTCGTCAGCCCGAATGATCTCCACGACGTCGGCGATCGCGTCCTTGGACAGCAGCATGCCGCCCAGCACCGACTGCTCCGCATCGATGTTGTGCGGGGGTGTGCGCTCGAAACCAGGACCACTCGGGCCCGCGCCGGTCTCTTCGTCAATGCTCACCGCGCCCCCTCGAACAACCTTGCAGGCGGTCGCACCACCCCCACTTGTAGTCGACCGGTGTGACAGTTTCGCGGAGTCGGGGTCCGTCGGCAACGCGGCCTGTGGACAACCCTGTGGTCAAGCTGTGCACTATCGGCCCCAGGGTGTGAACGGCCTGTGGACGAGGCTGGGGATAACTGTTTCCGATTTCCACCAAAGTGCCGCTGAGCTGGGCGAACGGTGTCCACCGGCTGTGGAGGAAAGAAAGTTTCGCCGACACGCCGCGTAAGGGTCATAATGGACAAATGCTCATTACACCCAGAGATCGGGAGATTCTGCGGCTGGCCGTGCCGGCGTTCGGCGCGCTGGTGGCAGAGCCGCTCTTCTTGCTCTCCGACTACGCCATCGTCGGGCACGGGCTGGGCACCACGGCGGTGGGCGCTCTAGGTGTGGCGGGCACGGTCCTGGGAGCGCTGATGAACCTGTGCGTCTTCCTCGCTTACGGAACGACGGCATCCGTGGCGCGGCAGACCGGCGCGGGGGAACATTCGCGGGCCATGCGCAGCGGCGTGGACGGTATCTGGCTGGCGCTGGGCATCGGCGTCGCGCTGATCGCGGTGTTCTGGCCGCTCGCCCCCGCGGTCGTGGAGCTGTTCGGGGCCGGCGCGGAGCAGAGCGCGCAGGCCGTGACGTACCTGCGGATCAGCCTGCTGGGCGCACCCGGCATGCTGGTCGTGCTGGCGGGCACGGGGGTGCTGCGCGGGCTGCAGGACACGGTCACGCCGCTGGTCGTGGCCATCGGCTCATTCGCGCTCAACGCGGCGCTCAACGCCTGGTTCGTGCTGGGGCTGGGGTGGGGCATCGCCGGGTCGGCATGGGGCACTGTGCTGGCGCAGACGCTGGGTGCGGCCGTCTACCTGGTCGTGGTGGCCAAGGGCGCGCTGCGGCTCGGCACACCTCTTACGCCCGGCCTGGCCGGGATCAAGCAGGCGGGTACGGCGGGCTTCGCGCTGTTCGTCCGCACCCTCTGCCTGCGGATGGTGCTGACCGTCGCCACGGTGATCGCCACGAGGATGGGCGAGGCCGAACTGGCCGCATACGCCCTCGCGACCCAGGTGTGGACGTTGCTCGCCTTCGCGCTTGACGCCATCGCCATCGCTGGCCAGGCCATCACGGGACGCTCCCTCGGGGCGGGGGACGTGGCCACCACCAGGGCCGCGACCAAGCGCATGGTGCAGTGGGGCGTGTGGTCGGGGATCGTGCTCGGCCTGCTGGTGCTCGTCGCCAGGCCGGTGTTGCCGGGGTTGTTCGACGCCGATCCGCGGGTCGCCGAGCTGCTGCTGGCCCTGTTGTGGCCGGTGGCGCTGTTCCAGCCGGTGTGCGGGGTGGTGTTCGTGCTCGACGGCGTGCTGATCGGCGCGGGCGACCAGCGCTACCTGGCGTGGGCAGGGGTGTGGACGACGCTGGCGTACCTGCCGGCCGCCTTCCTCGCCTCCGGGCTCGGCGTGGTCGTCCTATGGTGCGCGCTGGGCGTGTGGATGATCGCGCGGCTGATCACTCTCGTACGTCGTGCCGCCGGCACCGCCTGGCTGGTAACCGGGGCGTAGGCGCGGCTGCGCCGCGACCTGCAGCGGACCGCTGAAACGCGGCCCACCGTAACCGTCTCGTGCTTGCTGTTGTCCAAGTGGTGAGACATTGTGGGCGATGTCCCTGAGCGGGGTGTTCCTTGTCCACAATTCTTCGACGACTGCCGCCTTCCGAAGCGACCGGCTTACGCACCGGCGCCCGGCACAGCCTGGCCGAGCTCTACCGCCCGGCAGACCTGGTCGTGCTCGGACTCGGTGTGATGATCGGCGCGGGGATCTTCTCCATCGCCGGCCAGCAGGCGGCCACCGCGGCCGGCTCTGGCGTGATCCTCTCCTTCATGATCGCGGGTATCGCCTGCCTGCTGGCCTGCCTGTGCTATGCCGAGCTGTCATCCACGATGCCGACCTCGGGCAGCGCCTACACCTTCACGTACGTCATCTTCGGCGAGGTCTGGGCGTGGATCATCGGCTGGGCGCTGATCCTGGAGCTGCAGTTCGCCGTCGCCGTCGTGGCCAGGGCGTGGGGCCTGATCACGGTCGGCGCGATCACGAACCTCGGCGTACGCGTCCCGAATCCCGACCTCGTCGCCGACCTCCTCGTGCTGGTTATCCTGGTGCTGCTCACCGGAATTGTGGCCCTGAGCGCCCGGGTCGGGTTGCGCGCGCTTTGGGTCATGGTGGCGGCCAAGCTGCTGGCCATCGGCGCGGTCATCATCGTGGGCCTGCCGCACCTCGACGCCGGCAACTTCGGCGAGTTCTACGTGCCGCCGAAGACGCTGGCGGCCCCGCCGGCCACCGTACTCGAAGTCCTCGTCGGTGAGAGCAGCGCCTTCGGCTGGTTCGGGATCTTCTCGGCGGCCTCGGCCATCGCGTTCGCATACATCGGGTTCGACGTCGTAGCCACGGCGGCAGAGGAGACCGTCAACGCGCCGCGCGCGGTGCCCAGGGGCATGATCCGCAGCCTGGTGATCGCCACCATCATCTACATCGCGGTGGCGCTGGTCATGGTGGGCATGGTGTCGTACACGAAGATCTCGGTGGAGGCCCCGCTGGCCAGCGCGTTCCGCGCGGCCGGCGTGGACTGGATGGCGCACGTCATCGACGTGGGCGCGGTGCTCGGGCTGACGACGGTGATCCTGGTCCTGATCGTGGGGCAGACGCGGGTGTTGTTCTCGATGGCCCGCGACGGGCTGATCCCCCGCGGCCTGGCCATGGTCAGCCGCCGCTACCACACGCCGTCGCGGGTGACGCTGCTGATCGGGCTGGTCGCGATCGTGCTGGCCGAGTTCGTTCCGGTGCTCACGTTGCAGGAGCTCGTGGTGATCGGCGCGCTGTTCGCGTTCGCGTTCGTGGCCGCGGGGGTGATCGTGATGCGGCGGCGCATGCCTCATCTGGAGCGGGGGTTCCGGGTGCCGCTCTCGCCGCTGGTGCCGGCGCTCTCCCTGGTGGCCACGCTCTGGCTCATGGTGAACCTGCGGGTGCTGACCTGGGCGTACTTCGTCCTGTGGATGGCCTTCGGCCTGCTGGTCTACCTCGTGTACGGCCGCCGCCACAGCCTCCTGGGCCGCCCGGTCGAGACCCCACGCGGCCGCCACCGGCGCTAGAACCTCCTCGTCTCCAGCACACTTCGCAGGAACTCCCTGGTCCTGGCGTTCTCGGGGTCCGTGAAGATCTTGTCCGCGGGCCCCTTCTCGAGCAGCACGCCGCCGTCGAGAAAGCACACCGTGTCCGAGATCTCGCGGCAGAAGCCCATCTCGTGCGTCGTCAGGATCATCGTCATGCCCGACTCCTTGAGCTCCCTGATGATCCCCAGCACCTCGACCACCAGCTCGGGGTCGAGTGCCGAGGTCACCTCGTCGAGCAACATCAGCTTGGGCTGCGTGGCCAGCGCCCGGATGATGGCCACCCGCTGCTGCTGCCCGCCCGACAGCCGGTCGGGGTACGCCCGCGCCTTGTCCGCCAGCCCGAACCTGGCCAGCAGCTCGTGCGCCTGCTCCTCGGCCTGCTCCTTGGCCACGCGGTGCACCTGGCGGGGCGCGAGCGTGATGTTGTCCAGCACGGTCATGTGCGGGAACAGGTTGAACGCCTGGAACACGATGCCCAGCCGCTTACGCACGTCGTCGACGTTCACCCGCGGGTCGGTGATCTCCTCACCGTCCAGGAAGATCACGCCGTCGTCCACCGTCTCCAGCAGGTTGACGCAGCGCAGCAGCGTGGACTTGCCCGAGCCGGAGGCCCCGATCAGGCTCACCACCTCGTGCGGGCTCACCTCCAGGTCGATGCCGCGCAGCACGTTGTGGCCGTGGAAGTTCTTCCACACCCCCTCGATCGACAGGATGCTCATACGCCGCGCCTCCTGCGGGTACGGGCGGCCAGGTGGTCGGTGAACCTGGCCATGGGGATGGTGAGCAGGATGAACAGCAGCGCCGCCGCCAGGTAGGGCGTGTAATTGAAGGTCTTGGTCACGTGGATCTGCGCCTGTCTGAGCGCCTCCAGCGGGCCGATGGTGGCCACCAGCGCCGTGTCCTTCTGCAGCGAGACGAAGTCGTTCAGCAGCGGCACCACGACCCTGCGCGTGGCCTGCGGCAGCACCACGAATCGCATGGTTTTGCCGTGGCTCAGCCCGAGCGAGCGGGCCGCCGCCACCTGGCTCGGGTGGATGGACTCGATGCCGGAGCGGAAGACCTCGGCCACGTACGCGCCGTAGGACAGCGTCAACGCGATGATGCCCAGCGTCACCAGGTCGGACGGGATGCCCTGGAGCCGGAGGGCGGGCAGCCCGAACCCGACCAGATAGATCACCAGAATCGTCGGCACGCCGCGGAAGATGTCGGTGTAAAGCGTGGCCAGCGCCCGGATCGGGAAGAACGCGGGCGTCCTGATCCCTCTGGCGAGCGCCACCAAGAGCCCCACGACCAGGATCAGCACCTCGGCGATCAAAAAGATCTTGACGTTGAGCATGAACCCGCTCAGCACGTCGGGCATCGCATCGGAGAAATGCTTCCAGCTGAAGAACTTCTCCTGCACCCGCGGCCAGCCAGGCGAGTTCGTGACCACCCACATGACCAGGACGATGAACACCACCGTCGAGGCCGTCGCGATCGAGGCTGAGCGGCGGGCGTGCGACCTGCGGATCCGCTCCCGCTCAGCCTGCCGCTCGGACTTGACCCACTCGCTCATTTCAACTCGGGAGCGCCCGCGGCCGAGCCGAGCCACTGCTGCTCGATCTTGGCCAGCTCACCCTTGGACTTCAGCGCATCCACGGCCTGGTCGACGCACGGCTTGAGCGGGCTGCCCTTCTCCATGACCAATCCGAACTCCTCCGGCGCGCCACCAGTCGAGCTGAACTGCCCCACGATCTTCGAGTTCTCGACCTGCGCGGCGGTCACATAGAACGCCGTCGGCAGGTCCACGACCAGCGCGTCCACCTGCTCGTTCTTCAACGCGTTCACGGCGTCGATCTGCTCGTTGTACACGTTGGGGTCGTCCGCGGGCTGGATGATCTCCTTGACGGCGGCCAGCGAGGTCGTGCCCACCTGCACGCCGATCTTCGCGTCCTTCAGCTCGGCCAGGCTCGTGGCCCCGGCGTACTTACCGCCCTCGATGGCCACGACAGCCTGCTTGACCGTGTAGTAGCCCTTGCTGAAGTCGACCGCCTGAGCCCGCTCAGGAGTGATCGACACCTGGTTGATGTCGAAGTCGAACTGCTTCTCACCGGGCGCGAACGCGGAATCGAACTTGACGGTGCTCCACTGCACCTCGCTCCGATCGAAGCCGAGCTCCCCCGCCACGGCAAAGGCCACAGCACCCTCGAAGCCCTGCCCGTTGCTCGGGTCGTCGTCCTTGAACCACGGCTCGAACGCCGGTTTGTCGGTCCCGATCGTCAGCTTTCCGGGATTGATGAGCGCGAGCTGCTCCTTGGTGCAGGTAGTGGACGTCGCCGGACTGGCTGACGTCGTGCTCGCCGTGTTGTCCACAGGTGCACAACCGACGACCGCCACGGCCAACGCAAGCAGCATGAAGGAACGGGCCATGGCCTTGCCTCCAGGGGGAAACGTGCTAAGAACTAGGGCATTCTACGCTGCATCTGCCACGGCAATCGGCCCAGACTGGGCTCGCGTAACGGCGCTCAGCCGGTGAAGGGTTCAGAGGCCGTTTCCTGGAGGGCCGGCAACCGAAGTACGGCGGTTGGTGGGCCACGGCAGCGCGTAAAAGAAGAAGGAACCACGGCACAGGGAACGAGCCGCGGGGAACGAGCCGCAACAAATGAAAAGGGCCCCGCTCCTGACGGAGGGGACCCTGATCACAAACGGTCAGCCCGCAGCAACCTCAACATCCACAGAGGCAGACACCTCGGGGTGGAGCTTGACGGTGATGCGGTGGGAGCCGACGCTCTTGATCGGGTTAGGGATCTCGATGCGGCGGCGGTCGAGCACGGGCCCGCCGGCGGCCTTGACCGCGTCGGCGATGTCGCCCGTGGTGATCGAGCCGAACAGGCGGCCGGACTCACCCGCGCGGGTGGTCAGGCGCACGCGCAGGGCGCCGAGCTGGCCGGCGACCTCCTTGGCGGTGCCCAGGTCACGGATCTCGCGGGCGTCGCGAGCCTTCCTGAGGGACTCGATCTGCTTCTCGGCCCCGCGGGTCCAGCGCATGGCGAAGCCGCGCGGGATGAGGTAGTTACGGCCGTAGCCGTCCTTGACCTCGACGACGTCGCCAGGGGCGCCGAGGCCGGAGACCTCGTTGGTGAGGATGAGCTTCATATCGACAAGTCCTCCTTAGCGCGCGGTGCTCGTGTAGGGCAGCAGGGCCACCTCACGGGCGTTCTTGATCGCGGTCGCCACGTCACGCTGGTGCTGGGTGCAGTTGCCCGTCACCCGGCGCGCACGGATCTTGCCGCGGTCGGAAATGAACTTCCGCAGCAGCGCCGTGTCCTTGTAGTCGACGTAGGAGATCTTGTCGTGGCAGAACAGGCAAACCTTCTTCTTGGGCTTGCGCAGTGCCGGCTTAGCCATCGTGGTGCTCCTCTCAGAGCCCCGCCTTTTGGGCGGGAATGGACTCGGACTTGTGGATGTGGACTAGAAGGGAGGCTCGTCGCTGAAGTCGTTGCCGCCGCCGCCGCCGCCGCCGAAGCCGCCGCCGCTGCTGCTGCTCTGCTGGCCGCCGCCGCCGTAGCTGCCACCGCCGCCACCCTGGTAACCGCCGCCCTGGGGCGGGGAGGGTGTCGCGGAGGCCCACGGGTCATCGGCCGGGCCGCCGCCGCCGCCGAAGCCGCCGCCACCGCCCTGACGGGAGGTGCGGTTGACCTTGGCGGTGGCGTTGCGCAGAGACGGGCCGACCTCGTCGACCTCGACCTCGTAGACCGTGCGCTTCTCGCCTTCCTTGGTCTCGTAAGACCGCTGCTTGAGCCGCCCCTGCACGATGACCCGCATGCCGCGCTGGAGGCTCTCGGCGGCGTTCTCCGCCGCCTGCCGCCACACGTTGCAGGTCAGAAAGAGGCTCTCGCCATCCTTCCACTCGTTGGTCTGGCGATCCATGAACCGCGGAGTGGACGCGATGCGGAATCGAGCCACCGCTTGCCCCGTCGGGGTGAAGCGCAGCTCCGGGTCGTCGACGAGGTTGCCGACGATGGTGATTACGGTGTCGCCTGCTGCCATGGCTAGCGCTCGCCTTCCTGCACGCCTTCGCTTGGGTTACGGCTCAGACTACGGGTGTTCCCCGACAAAAAGCCGGGGTTAGTGCACGTCCGGACGCAGGACCTTGGTGCGCAGGATGCCCTCGTTGAGGTTCATCTGCCGGTCGAGCTCCTTGACCGTCGCGGGCTCCGCGGACAGGTCGATGACGGCGTAGATGCCTTCGGACTTCTTGTTGATGTCGTAGGCGAGCCTGCGACGACCCCAGACGTCGACCTTCTCCACGGTGCCGCCGTCGTTGCGGACCACGGTGAGGAACTGGTCGAGGGACGGCGAGACGGTGCGCTCATCGAGCGAAGGGTCCAGAATGACCATTACTTCGTAACGACGCATGCGGACTCCAACCTCCTCTGGACTTTTGCGGTCACGACGCTCTGCCGTGACAGGAGGACGCTGACGTTTGGACCGGGGCGCCCACTTCGGCACCGCCGGGCGACGGATCACCCATCACAACGCAGCGTGCCCCAGGTTACCAGCCGCGAGTACGTGGGAAGGCCTTTAGGAAACCTAAGGGGGTGGTGGCTGTGCCACATGTGCTTCAACCCTCCGAGAGGGAGCGGTTCAGGCTCACGCTCAACTCCGACGGACGTCCGCACCCGATCGAGAACGTCCTGGCCGTCGTCACGCTCGTGTGCGGCATCGTGGCGTTCGTCTCGACGTTCTGGACCTCCGCGCACGCCATCTCGGCCTGGTTCGGCACACTCGGCTTCGGCGTCGGTCTCTACTCTCAGTACGTCTCCGCGACCACGCCGCAACGTTCGCTCAACATCGTCGGACTCGTGGGATCGTTCGTGGGGGCCGCGCTCGGCATCGCCCACGGCGGATTCCTCCCCCACTGACGAGCAACGGCCCCGGGTTCTTGTGGAAGCCGGGGCCGTTCGTATCCGTCGATCATCCGATGTGCAGATCTATGCCGAGCAGGATCAGGAACCAGAGGAACACCGCGAGCAACGCCTCCGCGAGGTCCCTCAGCAGCCCGGGCGTGATGTAGTCGTACACCCAGGCCACGTAGATCCCGACCACCACGTAAATCAATAAGATCAGCGCCCGCCAGCGCCACCTTGCCATAGCGTTTCTCCTCGGGTAGGGGGTGCACTGCGACTGCCCGAACGCCCTGCCCACAAACCCGCTCGTGGTCGCGCAAGCGGCCGCTCACCGCCCCAGGCTCGCCGCTGCGTGCTGATGGTCGCGCTCGCTCGGGGCTCCGCTGGTTACGCAAGCGGCGGCTCGCCGCCCCAGGCTCGCCGCTCCGGATAAGCTCGGTGACATGGTGCGCATCGGAGCTCATGTCGATCAGGACGACCCCGCCGCTCATGCCGAGCAGGTCGGGGCCGAGGTGGTGCAGTTCTTCCTCGGCGACCCCCAGGGGTACGACAAGCCCGTGCTGCCCGCCAAGCCGGTCGAGGGTGTGGACATCTACATCCACGCGCCTTACCTGATCAACGTGGCGACCACCAACAACCGCATCAGAATCCCCAGTCGCAAGCTGCTGGAGCAGCACCTGAAGGCGGCAGCGGGACTCGGCGCCAAGGCGCTGATCGTGCACGGCGGCCACGTCAACAAGAGCGACGACCCGCAGAAGGGGTTCGACAACTGGCGCAAGGTGTTCGAGCGCATGGAGTGCCCGATCCCTGTGCTGATCGAGAACACCGCTGGGGGCGGCAACGCGATGGCGCGCAAGCTGGAGCGCATCGCCCGGCTCTGGGACGCGCTCGACGGCTTCGACGTGGGCTTCTGCCTCGACACCTGCCACGCCCACGCGGGCGGCGAGGAGCTGATCGACCTGGTCGACCGGGTCAAGGCCATCACCGGCCGCATCGACCTGGTCCACTGCAACGACTCGCGCGACGACTTCGACTCAGGCGCCGACCGCCACGCCAACCTGGGCCAGGGAAAGATCGACTCCGAGCTCATCCTGGCGGTCTGCCGTGCGGCCGGGGCGCCGATCGTGGTCGAGACGCCCGCAGCCGGCCAGGCGGACGACATCGCGTTCCTGAGGAAAAACCTCTAGCGAATACGCACAGCCCGATGGAAGCCGAAGCCGCGTCCGTCCGGTCGGCAAGCCCGGGCGCACCGTGGCCGAGAACCGCGTTACCCACATAGCGAGTGCCAGCAACTATTCACAGCCTGTGGATAACTTCCCTGGATTACCGAGACGAATAAACGGGTATACACATCAGCCCGCCCATGCCCCGCTGAGGAACCGGGCGGTGTTCACGATCATGAGCGGCCCCGAGATCAGGCCGTAGAGCACGAGCACCCACGCCTTCCTCGTCCCGACCTTGGCAACCAGCACCCACAGCGGGAACCACAACACCAGCGAACGCGGGATCGACAGGTAGTACGCCGAGGTCATCAGCGCCGCCGCCTGCGCCCCCGTGTAGGCCAGCTCACTCCACCGACGCAGCACGAGCAGCCACACCAGCACCGCCACGGCCACCACGGCTCCGGCGATCTCCATGCGGAAGGCCACCGCGAAGTCGTCGGCCCCCATGGCCGAACCCCACGTCGTCTTCCACGCCTCCCACGGCCACTCGAACTCGCGCCCCCAGCCGGCCTCCTGCGCGTGCTTCCACGCCAGCCAGTCACCCGACCTGCTGAAGTGGTAATACGAGTACGCCATCAGCGGCAGGAACGGCACGACCAGCCATCCGGCCCGCCGCGGCGACTCCCGGCTCACGATGAACTCCACGACGAGCGCGAGCGCCAGGAACAAGCCCGTGATCCGCACGCACGAAGCCCCCGCCGCGAGCAGCACGGCCTGCGCCCAGTGTCCCTGCCTGGCGGCCAGCCACGCGGGAATGGCGAAGGCCAGGAAAAGCGCCTCACTGTAGCCCGCGACCAGGAACACCGCCATGGGGAAGGCCAGCAGCGCCAGCACCGCCATCCACCCGTTCGCGCCCTCGAACTCTGCCAGCCTGGCCAGCGCCACCATGGCCACCGCGCCCGCGACCAGCGAGACCAGCAGCCCGGCCGCCGCCCAGTCCGGCACCACGAAGTGCACCAGCCGCAGCACCGCAGGCAGGCCAGGGAAGAACGCGGGCAGCCCTTCGTCCGGCGGCCTGCCGGGCTCGCCGTCGTAGCCGTACTGGGCGATCGTGATGAACAGCCCGGCATCCCACTTGCGCCACTTATCCAGGTATTCGCCCAGCGTGACGCCGAACAACGTCGCGATCAGAAGCCCCGCCCGCGAGCCGAACCAGAGCAGCAACGCGTCCCGGCGGGCCGAGCGGGTGATCATCGTACGGCGGACGCCAGCGTGAACCGATCAGGCGCGTCGTCGAAGACACCGCCCCCTTGGTCATCGATGTCGGCCTGCCGGACCACGTCCTTGTCCGGCCGCAGGATGTCCCGCACCACGAACGCCATCATGATCCCGATGGTGATGATGCGACCCCAGACGGCGGTGAAGTACGTGTCGTCACCGATGCCCAAGTCGTCCCGGTCCAGCGGCGGCTGGGACAGCAGATAGAGCCAGATGGCGGCGAAGTACCAGACCTCGGCCAGCTGCCAGAGCGCGAGCGGCTTCCAGTTGGGCCTGGCCAGCACGGCGAACGGCACCAGCCAGAGCACGAACTGCGGCGACCACACCTTGTTCGTCATCATGAAGGCGGCCAGCGCCAGGAAGCAGATCTGCGCCAGCCGCGGCCGGCGCGGCGCGGCCAGCGTCAGCACGGCGATGCCCAGACACAGGAGGGCCAGCGACAACATGCCGAGCGTGCTGACGTCCCACTCGCCGAGGACGGGCCAGCCCTTGTTCTGGAAGAACAACCACG
Organism: Nonomuraea sp. 3N208; assembly: GCF_052245935.1. Taxonomy (NCBI): domain Bacteria; kingdom Bacillati; phylum Actinomycetota; class Actinomycetes; order Streptosporangiales; family Streptosporangiaceae; genus Nonomuraea; species Nonomuraea sp. 3N208. Next base: position 31,853 of record NZ_JBQQBR010000059.1, read on the forward strand.
GCGAGCCCCAGTCGATCCCGCGCTCCTGGGAGAAGACGTAGAACCGGCGCCATCCCTCCCAAGCGAAGATCATGAACGGCGCGTTGACCACAATCCACGCGCCCGCCGCCGAGGCCATCGTGACCAGGAACGGTCGCCATCGCCCAGTACGCCACGTGAGCAGGAACAACGCGCCCACGAACATGAGCGGGTAGAACTTCGTCGCGATCGCCAGCCCCAGCAGCACCCCGGCGAGCATCTGCCGGCGCCGCGCCCAGGCCAGCAGCATGCCCATGGACAGTGCGCCCGCGACCAGGTCCCAGTTGATGTACGCGGCCAGCACCACGGCCGGCGAGATCGCGTACCAGAGCGCGTCCCACCGCCGCGTCGGCCCGGCCACCGCGGCCATCAGCAGCACGCCCGCCACGAGGCACATGCCGAGCAGGATCACCGTCAGGTCGTAGAACCTGACCGCCTGCGCGACCCTGTCGACCTCCAGAGCCCGGGCGATCCAGCTGATCACCTGCATGACCTCGCCCAACACCACCGGGTACTCGACCTGCTTGTCGAAGCTGACGTGGGCGAAATAGGGGTTTTCGATGGCCAGTTGCCGGTCGAAGTAGAGAGGGTAGATGTCGGTGTAGCAGAAGTTCGTGTACGTCGTGACCTGGTCGTTCCAGCCGCCGGTGCGGCACGGCAGCCGCACCACGTACGCGAGCGTCGCCCCCAGGGCCGCGATCACCCCCAGGGGAAGGTACGGCACGGCACGCGCCAGCATCGGGACGCGTGCCTCCGTGCTCGTCACTGACCCTCTATCCGGCCGGAGGGCCGCGGGTTCGGCGCCATGCCGCCGCCCAACCCGTCTCCCTCGTCGCCGCCCTGCGGGAACCCTTCGTCGGTGCCGTCGTCCGTAGTGGCGTTGTCACCGGTGCCGGTGTCATCACCACATGGCCCGATGAGGCAGTCCTGCTCGCCGGTGCCAGGGTCGCCGAACGGGTCCTCATCGGTGAACGGATCGTCGGCGCTGGGCGTCGGCGTGGGCGTCGGGCTCGGCACGATGTTCTCGGGCGTGCCGATCTCGGCCTTCTGCGGGAACTGCTCGACCGGCTTGCCCTGGTGCGCGGCCAGCATGAACTTCTGCCAGGCGATCGTGGGCGGGCCGGCGCCCTCGAAGCCCAGGGACACCTCGTAGGGCAGGGAGTACGGATTGTTGATGTTGTACTTCTTGTGTGGCTTGCCCCCGGGCGTGATGGGGCAGTTGGAGTACCGAGGCGCGACGACCTTGCCGGTCTTCGTCCTGCACTGCTCGCGGTAGAACCCGACCGCGGTGGAGTACTGCGGCGTGTAGCCGACGAACCAGGCGCCGTTCTCGTCGTTGTTGGTGCCGGTCTTGCCGGCCGCCGGACGGGTGCCCAGACCCTTTCCCGCCGCGGTGCCGCTACGCAGCACCTCCTGCATGGCCACCGTGGAGTCGGCGGCGACCCCGGCGTCGATGACGCTCTTGGCCGGCCGCTGCTCCGGGTAGACGACCTTCTTGTCCTGCCTGACTTCGATGACCACGTGGGCGCGGGTGTACTTGCCGCCGTTGGCGAAAATGGAGTAGCCGGCGGCCTGCTCCACCGGGGTCACCGGGGCACTGCCGATGGCGAACTGGTAGTGGTGGACGTCGATGTCCTTTTCCATGTCCTTTTCGTTGAACCCGGCCGCTGTGACGAGGTTCTTCACGTCGGCCAGCTGGTTGGGCAGCGCGTACGCCATCGAGGCGAACGCGGTGTTGACCGACTGAGCTGTCGCCTTGACCACGTCGACGGCCGCGCCGACGTTGTGGCTGTTCTTGATGCCGCCCGCTGCCTGCCCTGGCAGGACCTTCGGGACGGTCTGGCTGCCCGGCACGTAGCTCTTGAGCGAGAAGCCGGCCTGCAGCCAGGCGGCCAGCACGTAGGGCTTGAACGCGGACGCGGCCTGCTTCTTGGACTGGAAGGGCTCGTTCCACGGGTCCGTCAGGTAGTTGGTGCCGCCGTAGAACGCGACGACGCGCCCGTTCTTCGGGTTCACCGCGGCCAGGCCCGCGTGGTACTCCTTGTTCATCCCCCGCATAGTGCTGGTCACCGCGTCCTTCGCGGCGATCATGAGCCTTCTGTCGAAGGTGGAGACGATCTCGTAGCCGCCGCTCCTCACCTCGTCACCGGTGAGACCGCGGCCCTCGAGCTCCTTCAGCACCTGCGTCACCATGTAACCCTTGATGCCGCCGAGCTCGTTGACGTTGCTGTCCTTGCTCGTCTCGGGGAACTTCGCGGTCTGCGGGAGGTTGCCGTACTTCTCGGGCCAGACCTTGGCCATGTTGTTGACGACGTCCTTGAACCGGGTCCTCAGCGCGGGCTCGTCGGCCTTCCAGTTGGGCTGCTGGATCCGCGCGGCGAGGTAGGCCCCCTGCTCGGCGGTCAGCTTCGCGGCGGTGACCTTGTCGCCGAAGTACGCCTTCGCGGCGGCCTGGACCCCATAGGCCCGGCCGAAGTTGACCGTGTTGAGGTACCTCTCCAGGATCTCGTCCTTGGTCAGCTCGTCGTCGAGCTTGACCGCGACGAAGATCTCGTTGATCTTACGCTTGATCGAGACTTCCTGGCTGAGGCCGTCGTAATAGTTGCGGGCCATCTGCTGGGTGATCGTCGAGGCGCCCTGGAGCTGCTGCCCGGTCGCGGTCATCCACACCGACCGGATCATGCCGGGGATGGAGATGCCGGAGTCCTCGTAGAACGTCTGGTTCTCGATGGCGATCGTGGCTTCCCTGACCTCTTCGGACATCTGCGACAGCTTGACGATCTCCCGCTTCATGCCGAGCTGAGCGATCGGGTTCTTGCCGTCGCTGTAGTAGATCGTGCTCTGCTGCGCGAGCGCCTCGTCCTGGGTGCCCGTGGGCACCTGGGTGTTGGCGTACGCCACCATGATCATGCCGAAGATCCCGGCCGTGACCACCACGAACCCGGCCATGACGATCTTCCAGCTGGGCACGAACCTCCGCCAGCCCCCGCCGTCACGGTCCTTCTTCGGCGGCCCGGGGGGACCCGGCGGCTCCGGCGGCCCGCCCTGCGCCGCCCTCCTGCGCGAGCGCCGCGGACCTTCGGCGACCACGGTGTCCTGGTTACTCACCGTGTGCGTGTCCTGACGGGCACGCGAGCGCGGCGGCGGCTGGTCACCGCGCTGGGGTGCGGGGTCTTCGCGCCGGGGCAGCGGTCCGTCGTACGGCTGCGCGGCCATGGCGCCCGTCTGCTCGAAGGCGGCTTCCGGACGACGCTGCGGCTGGCCGGAACCCCGGGAGGGTTCGCCGGTTTGCGGTGGAGAACCCTGGGGCACAGAACGGGATGAGCTGGACCGACGGCGCCTTCCCGGGCGAGCCGTCCCCTCATTCATGCTGTTACTCACACGTCCTCGCACTGTCGTCGGAACAAAAACGGCGGTTGGGCGTGAGGTTCCTCGCCGCCCTCGATCTTCACGCTTGGCCGTTGAGGTCAGGCGGTCCGTTGCCGAGGACGTATGAAACCGTCAGGTGGTTCCAGGAACAACCTTGGCAGACCTCGACGACGTACACCCGGAACTCATCGTAATCATGAGCCATGGCGGCGAGTTCCGATGCGACCTTTGCCTGTCCGGCATGCCGTCCGAGCGCATCCCCGTAGACATAGGTCACGTTGGTGACGTTCTCCCTCTCGCAGACCGGGCAGAGGCGTTCGGTCGGCTCGCCGAAGTGGCGCGCCGCGCTAAGGAGGTACGGCTGTGCGTCACAAAGTTCGCCGCGCGAGGTACGCCCGGCGTGGAAGGAGCGGACCACCGCCTTTTTCGCTAGGCCGTAATCCACCACCCTTCGTTGTGACCACATGAGCGCCAGACTACGGCGTTTCTGCCGATCGTCCCAACGACTTGGGAAATCCGTAGATTGCAGCGATATAGCGACCAGACGTATCCTGGGGATGTATCGGCTCGATACATCGACGCGAGAGGAGGGCGGTTCCCCATGGCCGGCGGACAGGGCAGGGTCTTGGAACTGGCCGTGCTCGGGTCGCTGCACGAGACTCCACTACACGGCTATGAGCTGCGCAAACGGCTCAACGCCCTGCTGGGGATGTTCCGCGCGTTCTCCTACGGCTCGCTGTACCCCTGTCTTCGATCACTTCTGGCCCAAGGGCTCATCGCGGAGGAGCAGCCTGCTCCCGCCACGATCGTCGGGGGCAGATCAAAGATCGTTTACAAGCTGACCGCGGAGGGGAAGGAACGGCTGCAGGAGATGCTGACGCAGGCCGGACCTTCCGCGTGGGAGGACGAGAGCTTCGGTGTGCACTTCGCGTTCTTCCGGCACACCGAGGCCGAGGTGCGTTTGCGCATACTCGAAGGTCGCCGTAGCCGGCTTGAGGAGCGGCTCGACGCCGTGCGGACGGCGCTGGCGCGCACCAGGGAACGCCTCGACAGTTACACGCTCGAGCTGCAACGTCATGGGCTCGAGTCGGTCGAGCGCGAGGTGCGCTGGCTGAACGAGCTGATCGCAACGGAGCGTCGGGCCTCCTCTGAGGAGAGGCCCGAAAGAGATACCACGTCAACTGATGAGTAAGGGAGCGAGTGCGATGGGTTCGGTTCGCGTGGCCATTGTCGGTGTCGGCAACTGCGCGTCGTCGCTGGTCCAGGGCGTTCACTATTACAAGGACGCCGACCCGGACGTACGGGTCCCGGGCCTGATGCACGTGAAGTTCGGCGACTACCACGTCGGCGACGTCGAGTTCGTCGCGGCGTTCGACGTTGACGCCAAGAAGGTCGGACGGGATCTGTCCGAGGCGATCGTCGCCAGCGAGAACAACACGATCAAGATCACGGATGTGCCGCCGCTGGGGGTGACCGTCCAACGCGGTCATACCTTCGACGGCCTGGGTGAGTACTACCGGGAGATCATCGAGGAGTCCGACGAGGCGCCCGTCGACGTGGTACAGGTGCTCAGGGACAACCAGGTCGACGTCCTGGTCTCCTACCTGCCCGTGGGCTCCGAGGAGGCCGACCGCTTCTACGCGCAGTGCGCCATCGACGCGGGCGTGGGGTTCGTGAACGCGCTGCCGGTCTTCATCGCTTCCGACCCGGTGTGGGCGGAGAAGTTCACCGAGGCCGGGGTGCCGATCGTCGGTGACGACATCAAGTCGCAGGTCGGCGCCACGATCACGCACCGCGTGCTGGCCAAGCTGTTCGAGGACCGCGGTGTTGAGCTGCTGCGCACGTACCAGCTCAACTTCGGCGGCAACATGGACTTCATGAACATGCTGGAGCGCAAGCGGCTCCAGTCCAAGAAGATCTCCAAGACGCAGTCGGTCACCTCGCAGATCCCGCACGAGATGGGCAAGGCCGACGTGCACATCGGGCCGTCGGACCACGTGCCGTGGCTGGACGACCGCAAGTGGGCGTACGTGCGGCTCGAGGGGCGCTCGTTCGGCGACACGCCGCTCAACTTGGAGTACAAGCTCGAGGTTTGGGACTCGCCCAATTCGGCCGGCATCATCATCGACGCCGTCCGGGCCGTCAAGATCGCCCTGGACCGAGGCATCGGCGGGCCGATCCTGTCGGCGTCGTCGTACTTCATGAAGTCGCCGCCGCAGCAGTTCTCCGACGACGAGGCTCGGGAGTACGTCGAGAAGTTCATCCGGGGTGAGGTCGAGCGCTGATCCGCTGACCAACCTGTCCACGGCGCCGCGCCCACGCTCGGGTGCGGCGCCTGCGTGCGCCTGTGGACGAGCGCGCGCTGCCGAGTGGCGAGGGTCCTGATGGAGGGCTGAGGTAGCGAAGCCCTGCGCGGCGGGCTAGAGGCGGGCCGCTGGGGGGAGGTCGGCCGGGGAGGCGGGTTGCCAGGTCAGCGGATCGGAGCCGAGCTCGATCAGCAGCGGCACCTGCTCCCGGCACCAAGGCGAGATCGCCAGCAGTCCGTTCTGGACCCCCTCGGCGAACTCCTTCCACGGCATCCACCGCGTCTCCCCCACCTCCTCCGGGTTCGGCGCGACGGGACCGTCGACCGTGACACGGTAGACCGGGCAGAGCTCGTGCTCGACGATGCCGTTGGCCATGACGGCCCGGTACGCGAAGGCGGGCAGCAGCAGATCCACCCGCTCGACCGCGAGCCCGAGCTCATAGGAGAGCCGGCGCACGACGGCCCGATCCAGCGCCTCCCCGGGCAGCGGGTGACCGCAGCAGCTGTTGGTCCAGACCCCCGGCCACGTGAGCTTGTGATCGGCACGCTTGGTGAGCAGCACGTGGCCTTCATGATCGAAGACATAGCTGGAGAACGCCAGATGGAGCGGCGTCGCACGGCCGTGCACCGACGTCTTGGGCGCAGTCCCGAGCGCGCGACCGTCCGGATCGACCAGCACGACGTGTTCCACAAGCGTCACGCTATGAAGCGTACGAGATCATGACGACCGCTTGTAACCCGGGGCCCACCTGCTGCGCCAACCTCTCCTGCATCCTAGGAGTCGGCCGCTTGGCTAGGCTGGCGGCGTGTCATTCGTCGCCGACCTCCGCGTCGTCATTCGTGGCAGGGACTTCAGGAGGCTGTTCGGCACGCGGCTGGTCTCCCAGTTCTCTGACGGGATCTTCCAGTTCGGTGTCGCCGGATTCGCCTTCTTCAGCCCCGAGAGCCGGACGACCGCGCTCCAGGTCGCGGCAGGCCTGGCGGTGCTGCTGTTGCCATACAGCGTGCTCGGCCCGTTCGTCGGCGTGTTCATCGACCGCTGGTCGCGACGGCAGATCCTGGTGGTCGCGCCCTTCGTGCGCGGCGCGCTGCTGCTGGTCGCCGCCGGCCTGGTGGCCGCCGACGTGCCCGACCCCGCGTTCTACGGGGTGGCGCTGGCGGTGCTCGGCGTCAACAGGTTCTTCCTGGCCTCGCTCGGCGCCTCGCTGCCGCACGTGGTGCCCACCGACCGGCTCATGGCGGCCAACGCCATCGTGCCCACGTCGGGCACTGTGGTGACGTTCCTGGGCTTTGGGGTCGGCTACCTGCTGCGGAAGGTCTTCAGTGGCGACGACCAGGGTGTGGCGCTGCTCCTGATCATCTCGGGCGTGGTGTTCGGGCTGAGCGCGCTGGTCGCGCGGACGATGGACCGCCACCTGCTCGGGCCGGAGTCCGACCCCAGCAGGCCGCAGGCGCGCGAGACGGTGCGCCATGTGCTCGCCGGCCTCGTGGACGGCGCGAAGCACCTGGTCAAGCACCGCGTCGCGGCCGCCACCATGGGCGCGATGGCCGCGCACCGCTTCTTCTACGGCATGGCGACCGCGCTGGGCATCATCCTCTACCGCTACTACTTCTACGACGGCGACCCTGACGCCGCACTGGAGGGGGTCAGCCTGGTCGTGGCCACCTCCGGCGCCGGCTACTTGCTCGCCGTGATCATCACCCCGTACGCGACCGAGCGGTTCACGATCGAGCGCTGGGTGCCGATCGCGCTGACCGCGGCCGGCGTGCTGACGGCGGCGCTGGCGCTGCCGTTCCAGGAGTGGGGGCTGCCGATCCTGGGGTTCGTGCTGGGCGTGGCCGGGCAGAGCGTCAAGATCTGCGCCGACACCACGGTCCAGCGCGACGTCGAGGACATCTACCTGGGCCGCGCGTTCTCGATCTACGACATGCTGTTCAACGGCATGTACGTCCTCGCTGCGGCCCTGTCGGCGATGATCCTGCCCGCGAACGGCAAGTCCTACCTGGCCGTCGTGATCGTCTCGGTGGGCTACCCCGCGGCCGCGCTCGCCTACCGGATGATCACGCGCCCGCGTCGTTCGACCTCGCCCACTCCAGCAGCGCCTCGGTAGCCGCCTCTTTGCCGAGCACGCCCTTGTCGAGCCTGAGGTCGAGCAGGAATTTGTACGCCTGCCCCACCACCGGGCCGGGCCCGATGCCCAGGACGCGCTGGATCTCGTTGCCGTCGAGCTCGGGCCTCATCTTGGCCAGCTCTTCTTCCTCGGCGAGCCTGGCGATGCGCTCCTCGAGGTGATCGTAGGTACGCGCCAGCGCGGCCGCCTTGCGCTTGTTGCGCGTGGTGCAGTCGGCCCTGGTCAGCTTGTGCAGCCGGTCCAGCAGGTGCCCGGCGTCGCGTACGTAGCGGCGCACGGCGCTGTCGGTCCACTCGCCCGTCCCGTAGCCATGGAACCGCAGGTGCAGCTCGACCAGCCGGGCGACGTCGGACACCACGTCCTTGGGGAACCTCAGCTCGGCCATGCGCTTCTTGGTCAGCTGGGCGCCGACCACCTCGTGGTGGTGGAACGACACCCGCCCGCCCGCCTCGTGGCGGCGCGTCTTCGGCTTGCCGATGTCGTGCAAGAGCGCCGCCCAGCGCAGGATCCGATCCGGCTTGCCGTCCTCCTCCTGCGCGATGGCCTGGTCGAGCACGGTGAGCGAGTGCTCGTAGACGTCCTTGTGCCGGTGGTGCTCGTCGATCTCCAGGCGAAGCTTGGGCAGCTCGGGCAGCACGCGCGCGGCCAGGCCCGTCTCGACCAGCAGTCGCAGGCCCTCACGCGGGTTGGCGCCGGAGACGAGCTTGTCGAGCTCGTCGCGGATGCGCTCGGCGGAGACGATCTCGATGCGCTCGGCCATCGCGGTCATGGCCGCCACCGCCTGCGCGTCCACGGCGAACCCGAGCTGTGAGGCGAACCTGGCGGCCCGCAACATGCGCAGCGGGTCGTCGCCGAAGGACTGCTCGGGGGTGCCGGGAGTGCGCAGCAGCTTGGCGGCCAGGTCGACGAGCCCGCCGTACGGGTCGACGAACTCGTGTCCCGGCAGGCGCACCGCCATGGCGTTGACCGCGAAGTCGCGGCGCTCCAGATCGGCCTCCAACGTCTCGCCGTACATGACCTCGGGCTTGCGCGACTTCGGGTCGTACGCCTCGCTGCGGTAGGTGGTGATCTCGATCAGCCAGTGGCCCTTGCGCAGGCCGACTGTGCCGAAGTCGATACCGATCGTCCACACCGCATCGGCCCAGACCCTGATGATCTCCAGCACCCGCTCGGGGCGGGCGTCGGTGGTCAGGTCGAGATCGTTGCCGCTGCGGCCGAGCAGGAGGTCGCGCACGGGACCGCCGACGATGGCCAGCTCGTGGCCCTTCGCGGCGAAAAGGCGGCCGAGCTCGTCGGCCACCGGGGCGATCTTGCGGAACAGGTCGGTCATGGCCCGCTGCTGGCTTTCGGTCAAAATTGAGTCGGACAAACCGGGTCGGGTCCTTCGTCGGTCTGAACTTCCGGAACATATCCCCCGAGCCACACCGGGTCCGGGTTACCGTCGGTCAAGGGACCGTCGGGGGCCATGGCAACGAGGCTGAGGCTAGGAGGTCTATATGAAGGACGCCCTCGCGATCCACCGCTGGCTCCTCGCACACCAGGTCCATCATGAGATCGTACGCCTTCCGCGCCCTATGACTTGCGCGGACGAACTGCCCGAGACGCTCTCCGCCGCGCCCGAGAGGTGCCTGATGGTCACGGTTTTCGAGGTCGCCACCAGGGTCGGCAACGAGGCCGTCGTCGCGGTCGCCTCCTCTGTGGCGACTCCCCCACGTCCAGGAGCCGTAGGCGGCCTGCTCGGCGTGCGTCAGGTGCGGCCGGCCCCGGCCCACATCGTCAATGCGGCCACGGACTACGCCCACGGGCTGGTCTGCCCGCTGCTGCTGCCGGAGTCGCTGCCGATGCTCATCGACGACCGGCTACGCGCCGACACCGAGCCCGTCTTCACCGCCACCGGCGAACGCCACACCGCCCTTGCCATTCGCGCGCTCGACCTGCTGACCCTTCTGCCAGGCAAGATGGTCGACCTGTGCAGCACACGCCCCAGAGGATCACGTGAGGCGGTCGCGCGGCGGCACTGAGCCCGTAGCATTGCGGGCGTGCGTCGTCGTACTCCAGCTCGGGCATCCGCGTGATTCGTAAGACCACGCTGCTCGCCGTGCTGTCCGCCGCGTTGCTCGCCCCCCTAGTGGTCGCGGCGCCGAGCACGGCTGCCGTGATCGCGAGCAGGCTTCCGTTCGCCGTGACGATCACGTCGATCTCTCCGGACGTTCCGAAGAACATGACCGATGTGATCAAGTTCACCGGCACGGTGCGCAACGACACCGGCGCGCCGCAGTCAGGGTTGCGCGTACGCCTGCGCTACACGCCGGAGCCGTTCACCGACCGTGCCTCGATGGCGGACTACCAGAACGATCAGAACTCCCTGACCCTGCCGAGGACGCCCTCCAGCAACTCGGCCATGGACATCCCGCCGCTCGCGCCCGGCCAGCAGGCAAGCTGGGAGTTCACGGCGACGCCCATCCAGATGGGGCTGAGGACATTCGGCGTCTATCCGATCGCGGTGGACGTGTCACAGAACCTGGTCTCGCTGGCGGCCCAGCGGACCTACCTCACCTACGCGCCGGCCACGGTGCCCAAGCCGCCGCGCAACAAGATGGCCATCGCGCTGCCCGTCATCGACCAGCCGCACCGGGCGACCGACGTCGACCCGGCGCCGGGGGCGAACGGCGAGGCCCTGTTCGTCGACGACAAGCTGAGCCAGTCGATCACCGGCAAGGGCCGGCTGGCCGACGTGGCGACCATCGCCGGGGCCGCGCCCAGCAACGTCACCTGGTTCGTCGACCCCTCGCTGCTCGACGACCTCGACATGATGACCAGGAACTACCGGGTCAAGACCAAGGACGGGGCCGAGCGCAAGCCGGCCAACGCCGAGGCCGGGCAGTGGCTGACGACCATGCGCACCTCGCTGGCGGCCTCCCCCGTGGTCGCGGTCCCGTACGCCGATCCCGACGTGGCCGCGCTCGCGCACCAGGGGCTGGACGACCTGACCAACAGGGCTATCCAGCTCGGCGGGCAGAAGGCGAAGGCGTTGCTCAACCGCGACGACGTGAAGACCACCGTCAACTGGCCGGCCGCCGGCATGCTCGACCCCGACGCGCTCGACCTGCTCTCCGTCAGCGACGACAAGGTGAACACGGTCCTGCTCAACTCGACCAACCTGCCGCCGCAGCCGCCGGTCACGTTCACGCCCGACGCCGCCTCGACGCTCGACTCGGTGAACGGCCCGGTCACCGGGCTGGTCGCGGACGCCGAGCTGAGCCGCCTGTTCGAGCCGACGGCCCCCACCTCCGTGCTGCTCAGCACCCAGCGCTTCATTGCCGAGACCGCGATGATCTCCGCTGAGGCCGGCCAGACCCAGCCGAGGTCGCTGGTCGTCGCCCCGTCGCGACGCTGGGACCCCAACCCGACGCTCGTCACCAGCCTGATAAAGACCGCGAGACGGCTGCCGTGGTTGCAGCTGACCACGCTGGAGTCCATCAAGCCGGGCAAGGCGTCGGTCCCCCGGGCCGGACTGACCTACACCGATGCGGACCGCAAGGAGGAGCTGAGCCGCAAATACCTGGAGCCGGTCAAGGACGTCGCGTCGAACGCGCAGCTCACGGCGCTGATCAAGACGACCAGAACACCGTCGAGCTTCGACGCGGCGGTGCTCAGGCTGGCCTCGTCGGCCTGGCGCAACAGCACGCGCGCGGGCCGCTCGGTGACCAAGGCGGTGAGCACGGCCGTCTCGGACCGGATGGCCAAGGTCGAGATCGTCGAGGCGCGGCCCGACCGGCCACGGACGCTGGCCGGCAGCAACGGCGTCGTCCCCATCAGCGTGCGTAACTCGGTGGGCGCCCCCATCACCCTGTACATCGACGTCAAGTCCAACAACCTCAAGCTGCTGCAGGTCAACTTCAGGCAGGAGGAGCCGTTGTCCATCGGCGTCGGGCAGAGCGGAACGGTTCAGGTGCCGATGACCGCCACGAGTGGCACCAGCGGCGACACGACCGTGACCGTCCAGCTCAAGACCGCCGACGGCAGGGCGTACGGCAAGCCCCAGCGGTTGACCATCCGCACCACCGGCTACACCGGCATCGCCTCTGTCATCGTGGGGGCGGCGCTCACCGTGATGCTCGCCGCCGTGGTGACGCGCGTGGTGCGGCGCAGGGCGGAGCGGCGGAGCGCGCGGGCCGCCAGGAACCGGGAGAGTGAGACCGTATGAGCCGCATGTTGCGGGCCAGCGCCATCATGGCGGCGGGCACGATGGTGTCCAGGGTCACCGGGTTCGTGCGGACCATGGTGCTCGCGTACGCCATCGGCACGGCGGCTCTGGGCGACTCCTACAACGCGGCGTACGCGATCCCGTACAGCATCCTCGACCTGCTGCTTCTGGGCGTGCTGAGCAGCGTCATCGTGCCGATGATCATCCGGGCGCAGCAGAACGATCCGGACGGCGGCCGGGCGTACGAGCAGCGGCTGCTGACCGTGGCCACGGTCACGCTCGTGGTCGTCGCGGTGCTCGCGGTGTTCGCCGCGCCGCTGCTCATCGACCTCTACACCGACTGGGCACCGGGCAGCAGGAGGTTCGAGGTCGGGGTCACGCTGGCCCGGTTCATCCTGCCGCAGCTGGCCTTCTTCGGTGTGGGCGCGGTGGCGGGCGCCATACTCAACACCCGCGACCGCTATGGCGCTCCCATGTGGGCGCCGGTGCTCAACAACCTGGTCGTCATCTGCGTGTTCGTGGCCTACGCCGTGGTGAGCTCGGCCAAGGACGACATCGAACGGGTGAGCAACGGGGAGCTGGCGCTGCTCGGCCTGGGCACCACGGCCGGCATCGTGGCGCAGGCGGCCGTGCTGATCGTGGCGTTGCGGCGGGCCGGGTTCGGGTTCGTGCCGCGCTTCGACGTGTGGAACGCCCGGCTCGGTGAGATGGCCAAGGCCGGCGTCTGGACGATCGGTTACGTGATCGTCACCCAGTTGGGCTTCCTGCTGACCGTCAATCTGTCGAGCGCGGCGGGCGAGGAGGTGCTGGGGCACGGCATCAGCCCGTACACGCTGGCGTTCCAGCTCTTCCAGCTGCCGTACGGGGTCATCGGCGTCTCGGTGATCACGGCCATGCTGCCGCGGATGAGCCGGGCCGTCGGGGAGGGCCGCTTCGACGACGTGCGCAGCGAGTTCGGATCCAGCGTGAAGCTCGTCTGCGCGTTGATGGTGCCGGTGTCGCTGCTGCTCATGGTGCTCGGCCCGGCGATCACCGTGCCGCTTTACGGACACGGGGCCAACAGCGTGGCCGACGCGGTGTACATCGGCAACGTGCTGCAGGTCTACGGCCTCGCGCTGGTGCCGTTCTCGGTGTTCCAGCTGCTGCTGCGGGTCTTCTACAGTTTCGGCGACACCCGTACGCCGGTCTTCGTCGGGGCGGGCACGACCGCGGTCAACGCTGCGCTGATGGTGGTGTTCTACATGCTGCTGCCGGCCGCGTACGCGGTGATGGGGCTGGCTCTGGCATACGCGATCGCGTACGGGCTGGGCGCGGTCCTGGCCTGGTGGCTGGCCGGCCGCCGGATGCAGGGGCTTGGCGGGTGGGCCGTCGGCCTGGCGTTGACCAGGATGTACCTCGCCTCGCTGCCTACGGCGGTGCTGGCGCTGGCCGCGGTCTGGGTGGTCACTCAGGTGTTCGGCGGTCTCGGTTTCGTCAATTCGCTGATCGTTCTGGCCGTCGGCGGAGGCCTCGGACTGCTGCTCTACCTTGGCGTGGCGCACAGAATGCGCATACCGGAGGTCAACTCGATCGTTGGGATGGTCGCGAGACGGGTAGGTCGGTAAAGAAACTCGGCACTACGATGGAGCCCGACACGCGCGAATGGAAGCAGGAGGGGCGTGGGCGGATCCACCCGGCATAGCGTGCCTTCGTGGGACACGGCCACGCAGGTGAGTCGAACCATGAGCACGCCCGATCGGCCAAGCGGAGAGAGCCTGTGAGCACGTCGGCCGTCGAACCCGGCACCCGTCTGGCCGAGCGCTTCCGGCTCGAGGACCGCGTCAGCGAGTCCGACGGAGCCACGTTGTGGAAGGCCATTGACGAGATCCTGGCCCGTCCGGTGGCCGTGCACACCTTCTCGCCGGACTTCCCCCGCGTGCACGAGGTCGTCACGGCCGCTCGCTCCGCGAGCCGGCTCACCGACCCGCGCCTGACCCAGGTGTTCGATGCGGCCGAAGACGAAAAGCACGCGTACGTCGTGAGCGAGTGGGTCACCGGCGAGACCCTCACCGACCTGCTGGCCTCGGGCCCGATGGAGCCCGAGCGCGCTGCCGGGCTGGTCGCCGAGGCCGCCGAGGCGCTCGCGCATGCCCACCAGGCCCAGCTCTACCACCTGTGCCTGCGCCCCTCGCACCTGGTGTGGACGACTGGCAACACGGTCAAGGTGCTCGGCGTGGCGGTAGACGCGGCCATGTACGGGCTGACCACCGACCAGCCGGCGCTCGACGACGCCGAAGGGTTGGGCCGGCTGCTGTACGCCGGCCTGACCGGCCACTGGCCGGGCGACGAGGAGGAGGGCGGGCTGCCTGCCGCGCCCATGAGCGACGGCCACTTCTGCACGCCCCGCCAGGTCACGGCCGGCGTGCCCGGCTATCTCGACTCGGTGACGGTGCGGGCATGCCTGCCCGAGTCCCGCAAGGGCCAGGGCGCGCTGGCCAGCCCGGCCGAGGTCGCCGAGTCGCTGGCCGAGGTGGCCAGGCCCATGCCGATCCCGATGGCCTATCCCTCGACGCCCGCGGTGGCCTCCGCCTCGCACACCGAGGGCCTGGACATCGCCCACCGGCAGCAGCTCCACGTCCCTCAGCCCCGGCCTGCCAGCGCTCGGCCGCGGCGGCCGTCAGGCGGCGGCAGCACGCTCAACAGGGTGCTGATGACGCTGGTGGTGCTGCTCGTCATCGCCGCGGTCGGCGTCGGCGCCTGGACGATCGGCCGCAGCTTGGGCAGCCCGACCGACCCCGAGGCCAGGAGCGCCACCCCGACCGCCACGGCCACGGCTTCGACGCCTGTCCAGGCCGTCAAGCCGGAGAAGGCCCAGGGATTCGACCCGCTCGGCGACAACGACGAGAAGTCGGACAAAGCCGGGCTGGCCATCGACGGCAAGCCCAGCACCTTCTGGGAGACCGAGGGTTACACCAGCACGGAGCTGGGCAACCTCAAGAAGGGTGTAGGCCTGCTGCTCGACATGGGCAAGTCCGTTCAGATCAGCGACGTGGTCGCTACGCTGGCCGATACGCCCGGCGCGACCGTCGAGCTCAAGGTCGGCGACTCGCCCGATCTCGGCTCGTTGAAGACGGTCGCGACCGAGAAGGATGCGGCAGGCAAGACCACTCTGACCCCTGATCAGGGGGCAAGCGGGCAGTACGTTTTGATCTGGTTTACGCGTGTTCCGGCGGATGCAGGCAAGTTTCATGGCACCATCTATGAAGTAGTGGTGCACTCTCCCGGATCGGCATAATCAGGAATCTCTCTTGTGAACTCCCCACCCGAGACACCCTCAGCAGCGGAACGGCCGGCGGTCACTGACGCCGAGCTGCTGACCGCGCACATCAACGGGGATCCTCACGCCTTCAGCGAAATCGTCAAAAGGCACCGCGACCGTATGTGGGCGGTCGCCCTGCGGACGCTCGGTGACCCTGACGAGGCCGCCGACGCCGTGCAGGACGCCTTCGTCTCCGCCTACCGCAAGGCCGCCACGTTTCGAGGCGAGGCGGCCGTCACAACGTGGCTGCATCGCATCGTGGTCAACGCCTGCCTCGACAGGATGCGCCGCAAGTCCGTCCGGCCGGTGGCCGATGACGAGCTCATCGAGGCCGCCGAGCGCGAGACGCCCCTGCCCGACCAGACCGTCGAGCGCGAGGTCTCGATGGAGGTTTCGGCCGCTCTGAAACTCCTGCCCGCCGACCAGCGTGCGGCACTGGTGCTCGTCGACATGATGGGATATTCGGTCGAAGACGCAGCTCAGGTGCTCGGGGTGCCCAGCGGCACGGTGAAGAGCCGGTGCGCCCGAGGGCGCGCGAAACTTGCCCCAATTCTTTCGCATCTGCGGAACCGATCGGACCTCAATCGCGTCTCATCCGCGAAGGGAGCAGAACTTCGTGACGGGTGATACGCACTACGATCTGGACGCCCTGGCCGATTTGGCCGAGGGTCTCCTAGACGCCACCACGGCGAGCCGGGTCCGCGAGCATCTCGCGGTCTGCGACCCCTGCGGGGAGCTACTGGCGGACCTGGCGGCGGTTCGCGAGGTGCTCGCGGCGACCCCCACGCCGGCCATGCCGATGGGTGTCGCACTACGCATCGACAAGGCCCTGGCGGCCGAGGCCGAGTCTCGGCGCGGAGGCGTCGGCCTCGTGGAAGCACCTGACTGGGACGAGCTCATGCGGGACGCCCCGTGGGAGCGGCCGATCGAGGCCCCGAAGCCTGAGCCTGTGCGCTTGGGAGTGGTCTCCGACGACGGCACCATCGTCCCGGCCAAGCCAAGACCCGTCAGGCGGCGCCGATGGGCGTTGCCCGCGGTCGCGGCCGCGGCGGCCGCCGCCGTGGTGGGCACGGCCGCAGTCTCGACGGGGCTGCTCGCCTCCGGCGGAGGCGGCGGCACCAGCGCGCCCCCGCCCGTCGCGTTGCCGACCACGGACGTGCCCACGAGCCCGGCCAAGGCCAGGGCGTACACGATGACGGACAGCGGCTACAACTACAGCGACAACGTGTTGCGGCAGCCGCTGGAGAGCCTCTTCGGTCCGATGCCGATGCTGGGCGGCGACGCCGCCAGCGTCGATAAGGTCGCCAAGTGCGCGAGCAAGGTCAGCGGCCGGAGCAAGCTCGACGTCTTCGCGGTCGACCAGGGGCAGTACAACGGGCAAGAGGCCCTCATCTTCGCCTCATGGAAGAACAAGCCGGCCAAGAAGATCCGGATCGACATCGTCGACCCGTTCTACTGCAAGAACCTGCGTAAGCCCACCCTGGGCCGCTGGTAGGAGAGATATCCGCGTCAGAGCCCGCTACGGCGGGCTCTTTCGTTTGCGGTATAGTACGGCCCCGCGCTGTTGCCGCAGGTCAGATGGTCATACGAGGACCACCTCGGCGAAGGTCTTCCGTTTCGCCCGGGCGTCGTGGGTAGGCAGGGAATCACGGCGGCCTAGGATCTGTTGACGCCGGTGCAACCAGCAGACTAGGAAGGCGTGGAGCGTTGAGCGACGTTCGTAACGTGATCATCATTGGATCCGGGCCAGCCGGCTACACCGCGGCCGTCTACTCCGCGCGCGCAGAGCTCAAGCCGCTGGTCTTCGAGGGCTCCGTCACCGCGGGCGGCGCGCTCATGAACACCACCGACGTGGAGAACTTTCCTGGGTTCCCCGACGGCATCATGGGCCCCGACCTCATGGACAACCTGCGTAAGCAGGCCGAGCGGTTCGGCGCCGAGTTGGTCGCCGACGACGTCGTCGAGGTGGACCTGGAGGCCAATCCCAAGGTCGTCAAGACGCACACCGAGACCTACTACGCCAAGTCCGTCATCCTGGCCATGGGCTCCGGTTACCGCGAGCTGGGCCTGATGAACGAGAAGCGCCTGTCCGGTCACGGCGTGTCCTGGTGTGCGACCTGTGACGGCTTCTTCTTCCGTAACAAGGACATCGTGGTCGTCGGTGGCGGCGACACTGCGATGGAGGAGGCCACGTTCCTGACCCGGTTCGGGCGCATGGTGACCGTGGTGCACCGCCGCGACACGCTGCGGGCCAGCAAGATCATGCAGGACCGGGCGTTCGCGAACGACAAGATCCGCTTCATGTGGGACTCCGAGGTCGTCGACGTGCTCGGCGACACCAAGGTGGAGGCGGTGAAGCTGCGTAACCTCAAGAACGGTGAGGAGTGCGAGCTCGCCACCGACGCGCTGTTCCTCGCCATCGGCCACGACCCACGCACCGACCTCGTCAAGGGCCAGATCGACCTCGACGAGAACGGCTACATCAAGGTGGCCGCCCCGAGCACCGCGACCAACATCCCGGGCGTCTTCGCCGCGGGTGACGTCGTCGACCACACCTACCGCCAGGCCATCACCGCGGCCGGCACCGGCTGTTCGGCCTCGCTCGACTCCGAGCGCTGGCTAGCCGAGAACGAGAAGTAAGGAGCGCACCGTGAAGGCTGTCACCGACGCCACTTTCGAAGCCGAGGTCCTCAAGAGCGACAAGCCTGTGCTGGTCGACTTCTGGGCCGAGTGGTGCGGGCCGTGCCGTCAGGTCTCGCCCATCTTGCAGGAGATCGCCAACGAGCACGGCGACAAGCTGGAGATCGTCAAGCTCAACATCGACGAGAACCCTGAGGTTCCGCGCCAGTACGGTGTGCTCCAGATCCCGACGATGAACGTCTACAAGGGTGGGGAGGTCGTGAAGCAGATCATCGGCGCCAAGCCGAAGGCCATGCTGCTTCGCGAGCTGGACGGCATCATCTAGTTCGCCGCTTACGGCGCGCTTCGCCCGGCAGAGCCCCCCGCGGTTGTTTCCGCGGGGGGCTCTCGCGTGCGGCATGCTCGCGTGCGGCTTGGAGCGTGCGACACACGGCTTGGCCGGCTTATGGGACTGGGCGGCCTTATGGGGCTGAGTGGCGGCGTGTGGGGGCTGAGCGGCTCTCAGACGGGGCGTAGTGCGCGTTCCGGGCTCATGGAGCCCAGGAGCCGCTCCAGGGCCACCTCGACGTCCTCACGCCACGAGACGGCGGTCTTGAGCTCCAGACGGAGCCGCGGGAATCGCAAATGCGGACGAACAGTCTTAAAACCTACAGACAGCAAGTAATCCGCAGGAACTACACAACTAGGCTCTTCCCACTTGAGATCTCCGAAAGCTTCAATGGCTTTGACCCCGCGCCGCGTCAGGTCTTTGGCCACGCCCTGGATCAGCATCCGCCCCAGCCCGCCGCCCGAGAACTCGGGAATGATGTGAGCGGTCATCAGCAACACCGCGTCGGCACTGACCGGCGAGGTGGGAAAAGCGACCGACCTCGGGCTGTAGAGCGGCGGACTGTACAGCACGAACCCCGCGGGCACGCCGTCGACATAGACGATTTTCCCGCAGCTCCCCCACTCCAGTAGCGTGGCGGAGATCCAGGCTTCCTTCTCCAGTCCCGGGTCGCCCGAGCCCACCGCACGCTCCCCGCTGACGGGATCGAGCTCCCAGAACACGCACCGTCGGCAGCGCCGCGGCAAATCTTCAAGATTGTCCAGGGTTATGTTGACCAGCCGGCGCGACAACTACGGCCCCTATCGTTGACCCGGAAAAGCGCGCGAAAACCGCGTCCACAACTGGCATCGTAGCCGAGTGAAGATGCCGCCAGCGGACACCACGACGGTCGAGCCGGTCACGTGCGACATGTCGGTCTGGCGTAATCTGGTATTTCCGCCCCATATGACACCTAGGAGGTGGGCCGTGACGAAAGAGCTGGATCACGGTCAGACACCCGCGACCCAAGGGTCGCGCATCGACGCCTACGTCGATCGGTACGCCGCGCGAGCTGCCGGGATGGTCGCCTCCGAGATCCGAGCTCTTTTCGCCGTCGCGTCGAGGCCCGAGGTGGTCTCGCTCGCGGGCGGCATGCCGTACGTCACGGCCCTCCCTCTCGACATGGTCGGCGAGCTGGTCTCCGACCTCGTGACCAGGCGCGGCACCGTCGCGCTGCAGTATGGCTCCGGCCAGGGCGACCCGCACCTGCGCGAGCAGATCTGCGAGGTCATGCGGCTGGAGGGGATCCAGGCCGGGGCGAACGACGTGGTCGTCACCGTGGGTTCGCAGCAAGCGCTTGATCTGATCACCCGCATCTTCATCGATCCGGGCGACGTGGTGCTCGCCGAGGGCCCGTCGTACGTGGGAGCGTTGGGCACATTCGCCGCCTACCAGGCCAAAGTGGTCCACGTCGCCATGGACGATCAGGGCATCGTGCCTGAATCGCTGGCCCAGACGATCTATGCGCTGGAGACCGCCGGAGCGCCCATCAAGTTCCTCTACACGATCCCCACCTTCCAGAACCCCGCCGGCGTCACGCTGAACCTCGCCCGCCGGCAGCAGGTGCTCGACATCTGCCAGCGGGCCGGGGTGCTGATCATCGAGGACAATCCGTACGGGCTGCTCGGCTTCGACGGGGAGCCCATGCGCGCCCTGCGGGCCGACAATCCCGACGGCGTGGTCTATTTGGGATCGTTCTCCAAGACGCTCGCCCCCGGCTTCCGGGTCGGCTGGGCCCTGGCCCCGCACGCCATCCGCGACAAGCTCGTGCTGGCCATGGAGTCGGCCGTGCTGTCGCACTCCTCCTTCACGCAGCTGGCCGTGGGCCAATACCTGGCTACGCAGCCGTGGCAGGAGCAGATCAAGTCGTTCAGGGAGCTCTACCGCGAGCGCCGCGACGCGCTCCTGGACGCCCTCGACGCCCTCATGCCACCCGAGGTCACCTGGACCCGCCCGGGCGGCGGCTTCTTCGTCTGGGCAACCCTGCCCGAAGGACTCGACTCGAAGGCCATCCTGCCGCGGGCGGTAGCCGAGCGAGTGGCGTTCGTCCCAGGGACCGGATTCTTCTCTGACGGCAGCGGGGCGAGGCACATGCGGCTGTCCTACTGCTTCCCCGAACCGGACCGTATCCGGGAAGGGGTGCGGAGACTCGCCGGGGTGATCGAGCAGGAGATGCAGCTGCGGGACACGTTCGGGACCGGCTCGGTCCGCGAACATCCCGGCGTGGATACTCCGGGCCCGGACCTGGCTTAGTAACCGCCTACCGCCGGCACAGTGCCGATGCGCGTTGCTGAGACGACGCATCGCCGCTTACGGCGAGTCGCGGGGCGAGCTCGGTCGTTCAGACTGATCGAGCTCGCCTCGCGTTCTGGGCTGAGCCGTCTCCGCCGAGATCGCTTCGCCGCGGCCGTGTAGGCCGAGGACGCATGGCAGGAGAGGTCGTGTAGGGCTGGCCGAGCACGCATGGGCCGCACGTCGCGGTGGCCGCAGGGCGCGGTGGCCGCACATTGCGGTCGCCGCGCACGCCGTCGCGATTCCAGCGCCAGCCCTCTCCAGCACCAGCGCTCGTCGCAGCGCCAGCGCTCATTTGATGGTCAGCGCGCATCCGAGCACCAGCTCTCAAACCAGCACCAGCGCACATCGCAGCCTTTGCTGCCGCTACAGCACAGCACATCCGGCACCCAAGACAGTCATCCCACAACGAGTCCCGCCTTCCCACCCACTCCGATCACGCGCACGCCGTCGCAAAAGCGGTTCCTGCGGTGCGGTCGTCGCTGGTCATCATCCGGCATCGTTGCAGATGGGACGGGCAGAGGGAGGCCGAGGCGAAGGGCGACTGCGTGAGTAGCCGCGTGCACGGAATCCCACAAGGATGCGCAGACTCGCGGGAGAAGCACCTCACGTACACCATTCGCCCCGGACGCCGGTACGGTTGGACATCGTTCGATCAGCAGAGGAGATGTGATGAGCGATCTGGGCCACGTGCTCGTGCTGGCCGGGGGCCTCTCCTACGAGCGGGAGGTGTCTCTGCGATCCGGTCGCCGAGTCAGTGAGGTGCTGCTCGCGGCAGGCATCGACGTGGAGACCCGGGACACCGACGCATCCCTCGTGCCGTCCATCCTCGCCGACCCTCCAGACGCGGTGTTCGTGACCCTGCATGGCGGCGCGGGCGAGGACGGCGCGATCCGTTCCGTCCTAGAGCTCCTCAACGTGCCGTACGTCGGCGCCGATCCGGACGCCTGCCGGGTCGCCTTCGACAAGCCCACCGCCAAGGCCGTCGTCCGCTCCGTCGGCTTGCGCACGCCGGAGTCGGTCACCCTCCCCAAAGAGACGTTTCACGATCTGGGTGCCACGGTGGTGTTGGGCCGCATCATCGAGCGCCTCGGCCTGCCCTTGTTCGTCAAGCCAGCCAGGGGCGGCTCCGCGCTGGGCGCGTCGATCGTACGCACAGCAGAAGAGCTCCCCGCCGCCATGGTCGGCTGCTTCGCTTACGGCGACACGGCCCTGATCGAGCGTTACGTCGAGGGCGTGGAGGTGGCGGTCTCGGTGGTGGACCTCGGCAACGGCCCGGTGGCGCTGCCCGCCGTGGAGATCGTCCCGGACGAGGGCGTGTACGACTACGCGGCCCGCTACACGGCCGGTCACACCGAATTCTTCGCCCCGGCCCGGCTGCCCGCCCCGGCGGCTGCGGCGTGTGCGGAGACCGCCGTAACCGCCCACACCGCTCTGGGCCTGCGTGACATCTCCCGCACGGATCTGATCGTCGACGCCGACGGCGTTCCTCATTTCCTGGAGGTCAACGTGGCCCCCGGAATGACGGAGACCTCACTCCTGCCGATGTCCGCCGAGGCGGCCGGCCAGGATCTGGGCGAACTCTGCCGCACCCTCCTCCAGAACGCCGCCGCCCGCGCCCGTACCTGACATCACCACCAATCCTCAGCCGCCACATCAGACGTCGGCACCAGACGTCGGCACCATCGGCGGACGAAACGGCGCGAGCGGTGGCTCAGAGGCCACCAGCCAACGACACGGCCGGACGGACGGGGCAGCAGGCCCACCTGGCAGCGAGACGGCCGGGCGGCCTGAACAGCCCTCAGTCAGTCCCGCGACGGCAAGACAACGAGATCGTGAGCGTGCGGTTCACCCGACAGCGAGTCAGCGAGGGACATCCTTCGAACGGCGAGACGACGAGATGGCAAAACAGCGGGGGCAGGACGGCGATCACGCTGACCCGCCCGTAGGACGGCGATCACGCTGACCCGCCCGTAGGACGGCGATCACGCTGACCCGCCCGTAGGACGGCGATCACGCTGACCCGCCCGTAGGACGGCGACGGTCACGGTGGCCGACCATAGGCGGCATGGGGACGGGGGCGGTGCCAGTGGTTCCTTGTCGTGGTTCATGATGCGTTGCTTCGTTTCCCGTGGCTGCGCGGCTCTGGCGCCGCTACCCGAGCGTCAAGTTCCCGGCCACCGTGCGGGCGCGCGATCGGTTGACGGGCGAGGACCCGGACACCGCAGAACCCACGGGTCGTAGCCTTACGATGTGCTGATCGATTCGACGTACCCAAAGAGTTTCGCCAGCGACAACCACGCAGGCGTGCACCCCGACATCCTCGAAGCCATAACGGCGGCGAACCACGGCGACGCACCCGCCTACGGAGGCGACCGATGGACCTCAGATTTCGAGGAAAGAGTCAAAGAGGTGTTCGGTCCAGGCGCGGAAGGCTTTGCGGTGCTCAACGGAGCAGGCGCCAACATGGTCGGGTTGGCGCTCATGCTCGGCCGCTACGACGCCATCGTCTGTCCCGACAGCGCCCACATCGCCACCCATGAAGCCGGAGCCGCGGAGCACCTGCTCGGCGTGAAGCTGATGACGGTCCCTACCGAACACGGCAAGCTTCAACCCGCCGACATCAAGGCCCGGCTGGGCGGCATTGGCAACGCGCATGTATCGCAGCCGACGGTCGTCTCCATATCTCAAGCCACAGAGCTCGGCACGTGCTACTCCCCCGAAGAGATCGCCGACCTCGCCGAGGCGGCGCACGCAGTAGGCCTGCGCCTTCACGTGGACGGTGCCAGGCTCGCCAATGCCGCGGCCTACTTCGGCTGCGACTTGAAGACCATCACAGCCGATGCTGGGGTGGACGTGTTCAGCTTCGGCGGTACCAAGAACGGCGCTCTCGCCGCCGAGGCTGTCGTGGTCCTCGATCCATCGCTCACCCACGCCGTGCCCTTCTTGCGACGGCAATCCCTTCAGCTCGCCTCGAAGATGCGCTTCATCTCGGCGCAGCTTTCCGCCCTCCTGACGGACGACTTGTGGCGCCGAAACGCCGCACACGCCAACCAGATGGCCACACGTTTGGCTGACGGCATCGCGGATGTCCCGGGTGTTTCCCTGGCCCAGCCGGTCCAGTCCAATGCCGTCTTCGCCACCCTCCCGCCGGCCATGACGGCGGCGCTCCGCCGCCGCTACCTCTTCCATCCTTGGGACGAAGCGGCGGGAGTCGTCCGCTGGATGACAGCCTTCGACACGGCACCTGAACACGTAGACGACTTCCTCGACGACATCCGCAAGGCCGCCGCCTCTTTGTAGGCCACGCGTTTCCTGGACCTGGTTTCACGTGAAACACGTCGGACGGCCGCGGAGATCGCCCGACCCCACCGCGCCCACGCCTCACCCCGATCTCCACTCGCCCCCACGCCGACCGCTCCTCTGTTTCACGTGAAACAAGGAGTGCTCGGCGATGAGGCGGCGTCCACGCCGAACGCGCCCAGTGTGGGCACAGACCGGGACGCGGCACAGACCCGGGCGCGGACGCGGCCACAGATGGCGCAGAGCCGGCGCAGACGCAGCGGAGCGACGGGGGGCCTAGGCGCGGGCGCAGCACGGCACGGGCGCAGCACGGCACGGGCGCAGCACGGCACGGGCGCAGCACGGCACGGGCACGGCACGGGCACGGCACGGGCGCGGCACGGGCGCGGCACGGGCGCGGCACGGGCGCGGCACGGGCGCAACGCAGACGCAGGGGCGGGCAGAGATGCGGTGGCGGGCAGACGCGCGGAGCGGGGGGCACGGGCTGGGGCAGCCGCTCGCATGCGACACCGCCGCGTTTCACGTGAAACATCGATTCAGCCGAATAGCCGCCGAGTCAGGTAGGCGGAGCATCAAATGGAGTACGTCCGTTTGCGTAGGCTGAACCGGGCCGGCGATGCCGGAGGACGCATGGTTGTTTCACGTGAAACCGTGAAACGTGGTCAGCGCTCCCTTTAGCCCGTCGAGGATCAGCTCTCTGGATCCCGCATGGCGCGGACCGCCTCTGGCGCCATCGTGCCGATGATGCGCTCCAAGTCGTCGATCGTGGCGAACTCCACCACGATCCGACCCTTGCGGCGCCCCAAGTCGACTTTGACCTTGGTTTCGAAATGGTCCGAGAGGCGGTCGGCGAGATGGGTCAGGCCGGGCGCTATGGGCTTGGCCGACTGGCGCTCGCGAGGCGCCTTCGTGGCGGCCTTGGCACTGCCCATGGAGACGATCTCCTCCACGGCCCGCACCGAAAGGAGCTCCGCCACGATTCGCTTGGCCAACTGAACCTGCTCCTCGGCGGAGTCGAGGCCAAGGAGGGCGCGGGCGTGGCCGGCGCTGATGACGCCGGCGGCCACCGTGCGCTGGACTTCAGGCGGGAGGTTCAGAAGGCGCAAGGTGTTGGTGATGTGGGAGCGAGAGCGCCCGACCTTCTGAGCCAACTGCTCATGCGTCGCCTGAAAGTCGTCGAGGAGTTGCTGGTACGCGGCCGCCTCTTCAAGCGCGTTCAGTTGCTCGCGCTGAAGGTTCTCAATGAGAGCGTCCCGGAGGAGATCAGTGTCCTGCGTGTTACGGACAATGGCCGGGATCGGGTCCAGGCCTGCCTGCTGGCACGCACGCCAGCGCCGCTCCCCCATGATCAGCTCATACTGACCGCCGCCAACCGACCGGACCACGATCGGCTGCAACAGGCCGACTTCGCGGATGGACGCGGCCAGTTCCTCGAGTCGCTCCTCGTCGAAGATCTCACGTGGCTGGCGAGGGTTCGGAACGATCGCCTTGAGGGCGACCTCCTTGAAGTAGGCTCCGGCAATCGGCTTGGGACCGGTCTCCGCCGGCGATCCGTTGGCCGGGGACGGCGCCGCCCCCGTGCCGTCAACGATGGGACCGGTCGGGATGAGCGCCCCGAGCCCCTTGCCCAATCCCCGCCGCTGCTGACTCACTGCGTCTCCTCACCACCCGGCCGATTCCGGTCACTCCAGGAGAGGTTACCGTTGACCGCCCGACGGAGCGCCCTCTCGCCACACACCGTCCTATTGGATTTACACCGACACGGGTCACATACCTGCCCAACCCGTGACTGTCCCCAGGGCCAGTGACATGTGCCTCCTCACCCCAACCAGTTGGCCCGTCTGCAGCCACGGCCATCCAAGGGCAGCCAGCCGCCCGCAATCCAACGCCGTTCACGCACGCACACGATCGACACCATCGCCCTCGCGCTCTGGCCGGGCATGCGCACGATCGACACCGTCCGGCACGTCCACACATTCAGGCACGCATTTTCCGGCGCACGCACGATCCACGCCGTCAGACATGTGCTCAGCCGCACGCACGATCAACGCCGGTGGGGCACGCGTAGCCCGACGCCATCGAGGCGCACCGGTCATTGCGGCCTGGGTGCAGGGTCGCCATCAGCCGGATGAGGGCCGACTCGCCGTCATCTGGCAAAGCATGCTCGAAGCGTCACGCGGTGGGCTCCAAACCCAATCCGCCCTCACCCACAACGATCCCGCACCTGATGCTCGCGGACGGATTCGGCGTACAAGATGCCGCTCCCCGATCAAGGCACCACGGAACGGACGCAGGGGCGGCAGGACCGTACGGCCCGCGCCTCCGAGCGACATCGGAATGACAGGAAACGATCCTGCGGTGATCGTCAGGCCACGGTGGCGCGGTGCGCTATCTCGCGGGCGGCGTCCATGTACGCCATCGCACCACTCGACCCCGGATCGTACGTCATGACCGACTGTCCATAGCTGGGTGCCTCCGACAGGCGGACGCTCCGCGGGATGACCGTCTTGAGCACCGTGTCACCGAAGTGGGCCCGTACTTCCTCCGCCACCTGCGATGCCAGACGGGTACGTCCGTCGTACATCGTCAGAACGATGGTCGACAACATGAGTGTCGGGTTCAGGTGGGCCTTGATGAGATCCACGTTCCTGAGGAGCTGCCCAAGTCCCTCCAGCGCGTAGTACTCGCACTGAATGGGGATCATGACCTCGTCCGCGGCTACCAACGCGTTGACCGTCAGCAGGCCGAGCGACGGTGGGCAGTCGATGACGATGTAGTCCAAGTCGGTCACGCCGTAAGCCCCCAGCGCCCGGCGGAGGCGGGCCTCGCGCGCCACCAGGGACACCAGCTCGATCTCCGCACCCGCCAGGTCAATGGTGGCCGGCGCGCAGTAGAGGTTCGGCATGTCGGGGACCTGCTTGACGATGTCCCCCATGGGCAGGTCGTCGACCAAGACCTGGTAGACGTCCGGCACGTCACCACGATGCTCGGTGGCCAGCGCCGTGGAGGCGTTGCCCTGCGGGTCCAGGTCGACCACGAGGACGCGCTGGCCGTGCATGGACAGAGCGGCGGCGATGTTCACCGACGTGGTGGTCTTGCCTACGCCACCCTTCTGGTTGGCGACTGCGATCACCCGGCACTTGGACGGGCGCGGCCAGGTGCCGTCGCCATCGCCGGGAGTCTCGCCGATCTGGGTGGCGGCCATCGGGGTTGCGGATGTTTCACGTGAAACCACTGAGCTGAGCGCCTCTCGTACCAACGGCGAATCGCCGGGGTTCAGGGGGGTCTGGGTCACGATCGCCATCCTTTCAACCAGTGGTATGCCGGTGCCGGGAATTCGCTGTCGCGACACGCCCTTTTCGGGCCAGCCAACCCCGGTTGCACTCTCAGACGAACGGTTGCCCGGCCATCCAAGGCCGCATGACGCGACTGGCACAACCGTCACCTCCTTCGTCGCCGCCCTACTTGCTCTGGCGGACGACCCGCTACCACCCGAACCAATGTTGCAGGCGGCTCGACCTTACCGCGCCCGACGGTCACAAGCTCAGCCGTTCGGGCTCCGCTGGCTCGCAATTGCTCCTCCGCCTCGGCCAGCTCACCGGCGGCTCGCTCCCCTTTCATAGCGATCAGCTCGCCGCCCTCGCGGAGCAGCGGCATCGCCCACTTCAGGAGCCGGTCGAGCGGCGCCACGGCACGGGCGCTCGCGACGTCGAACACACGCTTGCCTGCCAGCTCCTCCGCTCGCCCCCGCACCACCTCGACGTTGCCGAGCTTGAGGGCCCCGACGCACTCCTCCAGGAACACGGTACGGCGTAGCAGCGGCTCCAGCAGCGTGACCGTGATATCCGGCCGGACGATCGCCAGTACGAGCCCGGGCAACCCCGCGCCCGAACCGATGTCCACCAGATGCACGTCCGGCCGCACGACCTCGGCGACCACCGCACAGTTGAGCAGGTGGCGATCCCAGATCCGCGGCACCTCCCGCGGACCCAGCAGTCCGCGGACCACGCCAGGACCCGCCAGCAGCTCGGCGAACGCGTTCGCGCGATCCCAAGCCTCCCCGGCGAAGACGTCCCGCGCTATGTCCGGCGGCGCCGGAAGCTCATCGCTCACTGGTTGGTGGCCCTTTCTTGGTGCTAGGTCGTAGCCGGGAGTGAACGCACTGACAAGGAGAAGCGAGGATAGGCCGGAAGCCGGTCTCGCCCCATGGCCGGGACCAGGGGCCTGCCCTCAGGTTCGAAGTCGGTCCCTAACCAAGGCTAGAGGGGCGATCACAAAGGAAGACTAGCGGGCTGGCCCAAAGGTGACCCTCGAGCACGCGGCCATCCGCGCCGAGCGCTCGAATAGCCGATGGTGCCTTATAGGCACATATGTGCAAATATCGGCTGATAGCAGCCGATGGCACCACGTACAAGGATAAAAGAAAAACGGCCGCCCGCCGCGCACTAAGGCGGGCTGACGGCCGCATCGGATGACATTCAGGCAGGCAGGACCACCACGTACCGATAGGGCTCCTCACCCTCGGACTCGCTGCGGAGCCCGGCGGCCGCCACCGCGTCGTGGACGATCTTGCGCTCGAAGGGCGTCATCGGCTGCAACGACTTCGGCTCGCCGTCCTCCCTGACCTGCCCGGCGATCTCGGTGCCGAGCTTGGTCAGGTCCGCACGCCGCCGCTCGCGATAGCCGGCGACGTCGAGCATCAGCCGCGAGCGCTCCCCCGTCTGCCGGTGCACGGCCAGGCGGGTCAGCTCCTGCAGCGCCTCCAGGACCTCTCCCCCGGGGCCCACCAGCTCCGTGCTCTTGAGCCCGACCACGGACACCAGGGCGCGGTCGCCCTCGACGTCCATGTCGATGTCGCCGTCGATGTCGGCGATGTCGAGAAGTCCCTCGACGTAGTCGGCAGCGATCTCGCCCTCCTGCTCGAGCGCAGCGAGATCAGGAGCCTTCTTCTGCTCGGCCTCGGTCATGGCCGGCCTCTCCTTCGTGTTCAAGACTTCTTGCTGCCGGTGCGCTTGCTGCGGGACTGGCGGCTCGGCTGCTGCCTAATGATCTTAGGCTCCGGCGGGGGCGGAGGTGCCTGCTCTTCCGGCGTGGTCTTGCGGAACCTGCCGAGCAGGCCCGGCTTCGGCTGCACGGGGACCACGTTGCCCTTCGCATCGAACTCGGGCATCGGGTGCCGGCTGTAGAACCAGTGCTGCTGACCGAGCGTCCACACGTTGGTGGTGACCCAGTACATGATCAGACCGAGCGGGAAGTTCAGGCTGAAGAACGCGAACAGCGGAGAGATGTACATCAGGATCTTCTGCTGCTGCGCCATGGGGTTGTCCGGCATCTGCGCCATGGAGCGGGTGACGCTCTGCCGGACGGTGAGGAACGTCGTCAGCGAGCTGACCGCGACGAAGATCCCCAGGACAACCTTGGTCTGTACGACACCCGCATCGAAGCCCGCGATGTCCGCCGAGGACATGAAGAAGTTGGCCGGCAACGGCGCGCCGAAGATGTGCGCCGACCGTGCGCTGTCCACCAGTTCCTGGCTCATGCCGTACACCGGGCGGCCGTTGGCCATCGCCTGCAGCACGGTGAACATGGAGATGAAGATGGGGAACTGCGCGACGATGGGCAGGCAGCCGCCGAGCGGGTTGGCGCCAGCGCCCTGGTAGAGCGTCATGACCTCTTGGTTCATGCGCTGCTTGTCGTTCTTGTAGCGCTTGCGGATCTCCTGCACCTTGGGGGCGAGTTCCTGCATCTTCCGCGACGAGCGCATCTGCTTCAGGAAGAGCGGGAAGATCAGGACCCGCATGAACACGGTCAGCGTGATGATCGTCAACGCCCAGGTCAGCCCGCTGTCCGGGTTGAGGACCGTGCTGTAACCAGTATGGATCCAGATGATGACTTGGGCTACGGCTTCATACAGCCAGCTCAGCCAGGACAGCTCCACCGAGCTATCTCCCTTGCGTTTCGTGAGACCGGACCGGGCGTGGGGGCACCGGGTCTATACCTCCGGGATGGAATGGGTGGCACCGCCCGATGCGCCGGACAGTCAGCCAAATGCCGCGCACCGCTCCGTGCACGGCAATCGCTTCGAGTCCGTATGCACTGCATGACGGGTAGAACCGGCAACGCGGGCCGAGCATCGGGCTGATGAACGCCCGATAGAACCGGATCGGCATGATCAACACCCGAGCGGCGAGGCTCGGCACCTCACTCGGCGCCTCTTGCGCCTGCTCCGTCATCTCTGTCCACCCGTCGAGGACTCGCGCCGCCTGAGCAAACGATCCAGCGCGGAATCGAGCTCGGCGGCCAGTTGCTCGAATCGCGCGGACGCGGCCGGTGGATTGGCGCGTACCACAAGCAGGCTACCTCGCGGCAGCCGGTGCAGACGGTCCCGCATCAGGTGTCGGAGCCGTCGTTTGACCTTGTTTCGGGTAACGGCGCCACCGACGGCCTTGCTCACCACGAAACCCACCAGAGGTGACTCTTCCCCGGAAGCGCCGAGATGCACCACCAGGGTCGGCCGTCCCGCGCGCTTGCCGCGCCGGACGGCCGCCTCGAAATCCTCCCCGCGCCGCATGCGGGATTGCCGGGACAGCACCGTATACGCCTATCGCCCGCCGGCGAGATTCACCGGCGGGCCAGTTGGCCGAACGAGAAACCTGTTCGTGGGACTGCCTCCCTACTGTCGTGCCCGATCAAGGCCGGGGCGGCAGTCCATGTGACGGATCTCTCGTCAGTCGGGCGCGGAACGGTCAGGCCGACAGCGTCTCGCGGCCCTTGCGGCGGCGAGAAGCGAGGATGGCGCGACCGGCCCGGGTGCGCATGCGCAGCCGGAAGCCGTGGGTCTTCGCGCGGCGACGGTTGTTCGGCTGGAAAGTACGCTTGCTCACGGGTGGGCTCCAGGCTTGAAGGTGCGCCCAATGGGCGCTTAACACACAGGGCTGGCCTGCCAGGGAAGCGAGGGCACGCGAAATAGCCGTCGCGTGACAAGCCGACCGTCGTACGTTACGGGTGAAGACCGCCCCAGGTCAAACCGGAACGGTTATCCACGGATCCACAGGCCAGTTTTCCACCGCCCTGCGACGTCCACAGTATGTGCACCTGGGTGCCACTACGCTGTGGACAACGTCTTGAACACAGCTGTGCACAGGGCTACTGTCGGCCCTTCCGGACCCGCCGAAACACTGTGCACAACTTGTGGAGATCCTGTGGAGGGCCTGGGTACGAAACCCGGCCGCCACGCTGTGGACGAAGGGCCGCTGAGCAACTGGGCGGCCCAAGCCATGTGGATAAACGATCGCGGGGGGCCGCGAGAGGGAGGAGGGGGAACCGCACTGTGAACGGTGTCGACCTCGGCACGGTATGGGAGAGGGCCCTGGGCAACTTCCTCAACGAAAACGTGCCGATACAGCAGCGCACCTGGCTGTCCATGGTGCGGCCGATCGCCCTGGCCAACGACACGATCGTGCTCGGCGTCCCCAACGACTTCCTCAAGGACCTCATCGAGGGCAAGCTGCGCCCGCTCGTGGCGCACGCGCTGTCCCAAGAGCTGGGCCGGACCATGCGGCTGGCCGTGATGATCGACACGACCGCGCCCGAGCAGCCTTCGGGCGACCCCCATCAACAGCCTGTGACTCACAGTTATCCCCAAGGTGTGGAGAGTCAGCTGCGTTATTCACAGGCCGCGCAACCCCAGCACAACCCGGCTTCCGAGCCGCCGCAGTTCTATTCTCCACAGCCGGAGCCTCCGCACATATCCACCGAGTATCCACAGGCTGGGTTCGCTTTTGAACAGGCACAACCACCTGTGGAGAAAGCCCCGGAACCCGCGCCGAACCGGTGGGAGGCCAAGAGTAATAAGCCCAGCGAACCCGCTCGGCTCAACCAAAAGTACACATTCGAGACATTCGTCATCGGAGCCAGCAATAGGTTCGCCCACGCGGCGGCGGTGGCCGTCGCCGAATCGCCGGCGAAGGCGTACAACCCGCTCTTCATTTACGGCGACTCCGGGCTGGGGAAGACGCACCTGCTGCACGCGATCGGGCATTACGCCCAAAGCCTGTACGACGGCGCGCGCGTCAGATACGTGAGCTCCGAGGAGTTCACCAACGACTTCATCAACAGCATCCGCGACCACAAGGCCGACGGGTTCCGCGGCCGATACCGGGCGATCGACATCCTGCTTGTGGACGACATCCAGTTCCTGGAGGGCAAGGAGCAGACGCAGGAGGAGTTCTTCCACACCTTCAACACGCTGCACAACGCCAACAAGCAGATCGTCATCTCCAGCGACCGCGCGCCCAAGCAGCTGATCACGCTGGAGGACCGGCTGCGCAACCGGTTCGAGTGGGGACTGATCACTGACGTCCAGCCGCCCGAGCTGGAGACCCGGATCGCCATCCTCAGGAAAAAGGCGATCCAGGAGGGCCTGGCCGCGCCGCCCGAGGTGCTGGAATACATCGCCAGCCGCATCTCCACCAACATCCGCGAGCTCGAGGGCGCGCTGATCAGGGTGACCGCGTTCGCCAGCCTCAACAGGCAGGGTGTGGACCTGCAGCTCGCCGAGGTGGTGCTGAAGGATCTGATCACGTCGGAGTCCGACACCGAGATCACGATCGCGGCGATCATGGCCGAGACCGCCGACTACTTCGGCATCAGCATCGACGACCTGTGCGGCACCTCGCGCAGCCGGGCGCTCGTGACCGCCCGGCAGATCGCCATGTACCTGGCGCGCGAGCTGACCGAGCTGTCGCTGCCGAAGATCGGCCAGCAGTTCGGCGGCCGCGATCACACCACCGTGATGCACGCCGAACGCAAGATCCGGTCCCTCATCGCCGAGCGCCGGTCGATGTACAACCAGGTCAACGAGCTGACAATGCGGATCAAGCAGACACAGCGTGGATCTTGATAGTCATGCACAGCCTGTGGAAAACACTGTGGAGCAGCGGAAACGCCGAAAGGACGCGGCCGTACGCCCGGCAATGGAGTGAAAAATCCACCCACAGGGGCTGGGGACAACTGTGGGGACATCTCCCGCAGATCTGGGGACGACTCGTGGATAACATGTGGACGGGCTGTGAACAGTCGATCTGGGACTCCAGCAGCGCCCCTTTTACCCCGTGGACAACCTGTGGAAACCTCGTGGATAACCCGGGGATTGCCGTGGATGAACGGACCATGATCTGGGGAAGAGCTGTGGGCAAAGATTCGCCGTCCCCAGGCTCCGAAGTTTCCCCCAGGCTTCGCCCACAACCGCAGTGGATGGAAAAAGGGCTGCTGACCAGCCACAACGCTGGTTGTCCACAGTTCCCACAGCCCCTAGTGTGATGACCTCTTCTATCTCTAACTAAGAACTCAAAGACCCATAGTTGGGCTTCTCCCGGAGCGCGAGCGCGGGAGAGTGGATCCTTGAGATCCTTGAATCAACGACGAACCAGGAGGCTGATCACCGTGATGTTCCGAATCGAGCGAGACGTCCTCGCTGAGGCGGTGGCATGGACGGCACGCAGCCTCCCGGCGCGCCCGTCGGTGCCCGTACTCGCCGGCATGCGCCTGGAGGTCACCGACGAGCAGCGGCTGAAGCTGTCCGGCTTCGACTACGAGGTCTCCGCTGAGGTGACGCTCGAACTTCACACCGGCGAGCCGGGAGTCGTGCTGGTCTCCGGCAAGCTGCTCGCCGAGATCACCCGCGCTCTTCCCGCACAGCCTGTGGACTTCGTGGTGGATGGCGCCAAGGCGGTCGTCACGTGTGGCAGCGCGCGATTCACATTGCTGACCATGCCTGTGGAGGACTACCCCTCGCTCCCTGCCATGCCGCCGGCCGCGGGCAGGGTCGGCAGCGATGTGTTCGCCTCCGCCGTCGGCCAGGTCGCCGTCGCCGCCGGACGCGACGACACGCTGCCGATGCTCACGGGCGTGCGCGTGGAGATCGAGGGCGACACCGTGACCCTCGCCGCGACCGACCGCTACCGGCTGGCCGTACGCGAGCTGAAGTGGCAGCCGGGTCAGCCCGACTTCGCGGCCATCGCGATGATCCCCGGCAAGACGCTCGCCGACACGGCCAAGGCGCTCGGCAGCACCGGCGCCGAGGTCGAGATCGCGCTGAGTTCCGCAGGCGGCACCGGCGAGGGCATGATCGGTTTCTCCAGCGCGGGCCGGCGGACGACCACGCGGCTGCTCGACCCCGAGTTCCCCAAATACCGGTCCCTGCTGCCCACTGAGTTCTCTGCGCGCGCCGACTTGTCCACAAGCACGTTCGTGGAGGCGGTCAAGCGTGTGGCCCTGGTCGCCGAGCGCAACACGCCGGTACGGCTGGCGTTCAAGAGCGGCGAGGTCGTACTCGAGGCGGGTAGCGGCGACGAGGCCCAGGCCGTCGAGGCCCTGCCTGTGGACTACGAAGGCGAGGAGATGAACATCGCCTTCAACCACCAGTTCCTCCTGGAAGGCCTGGGCGCCATCGACTCCGACGTGGCCAGGCTCCAGATGACCACATCCACAAAGCCCGCTATCCTCACCGGTGGCAAGCCTGTGGAGGACGGTGCCACCACCGACTACCGTTATCTGATCATGCCCATCCGCCTGTCAGGCTGAACCTGTCATCGGGGATGATGGAAGCCTGACAAGGGGGTAGGACAACATGCAGATCGGCATGGTCGGACTGGGCAAGATGGGCGGCAACATGGCCGAACGGCTGCGCCGCGGCGGTCACGAGGTCGTCGGCTACGACCGCGATCCGTCGATCAGCGACGTGACCAGCCTGAAAGACCTGATCGAACGCTTGCGTGCGCCGCGCGCGGTCTGGGTCATGGTCCCCGCCGGCAAACCCACCCAGTCCACGATCGACGACCTCGGCGAGCTGCTCGATGAGGGCGACATCGTCATCGACGGCGGAAACTCCCACTATGGGGACGACCAGAAGCACGCAGCCGAGCTGGCCGGTAAGGGCATCGGCTTCGTGGACTGCGGTGTCAGTGGCGGCGTCTGGGGCCTGAAGAACGGCTACGCGCTCATGTGCGGCGGCGACCAGGCCAACGTCGAGCGGCTGATGCCGATCTTCGAGACGCTCAAGCCCCAGGGCGAGGACGGCTTCGTCCACGCCGGCGAGGTCGGCGCCGGGCACTTCGCGAAGATGGTCCACAACGGCATCGAATACGGCATGATGCAGGCCTTCGCCGAGGGCTGGGAGCTGCTGGAGGCCTCCGACGTCGTCAAGGACGTCAAGGGCTCCTTCAAGAGCTGGCGCACCGGCACCGTGATCCGCTCCTGGCTGCTCGACCTGCTGGTCCGGGCGCTGGACGACGACGAGCATCTCGACCAGCTGCGCGGTTATGCACAGGACTCCGGCGAGGGCCGATGGACGGTGCAGGCAGCTGTGGACCATGCGGTCCCGCTGCCGGTCATCACCGCCGCGCTCTTCGCCAGGTTCGCCTCGCGCCAGGACGACTCCCCCTCGATGAAGGTGGTCGCGGCGCTGCGCAACCAGTTCGGCGGCCACGCGATCACCTCGACCGAGGGCAGCACGGGCAAGGGCGCCGACGCACCGGGTGCGGACGTGACGCCCCCGCGCGAGACGGAGCGATAGCAAGCGTGCCGTGACCCCGGTGATGGGCGAGGCGCACTAACCTTCTTGGGGTGCACGTCGCCCACCTGTCGCTGACCGACTTCCGGTCCTACGCGTCCGTCGAGCTCGGCCTGGAGCCGGGCGTCACGGCGTTCGTGGGGCCCAACGGCCATGGCAAGACCAACCTGGTCGAGGCCCTCGGCTACGTCGCGACGCACTCCAGCCACCGGGTGGCGAGCGACGCGCCGCTGGTACGCCGGGGCGCCGCGCGGGCGATCATCCGCTGCGCCGTCCACAGGGACGACCGGCGGGCGCTCATCGAGCTGGAGATCAACCCGGGCCGGGCCAACCGCGCGCGGCTCAACCGCTCCCCCGTGTCCAGGGCTCGCGACGTCGTCGGCCTGCTGCGCACGGTGTTGTTCGCCCCCGAGGACCTGGCGCTGTCCAAAGGCGACCCCTCCGAGCGCCGCCGTTTCCTCGACGACCTGCTGGTGGCCAGGACCCCCAGATTCGCCGGCGTCCGCGCCGACTACGACCGGGTGCTGAAGCAGCGCGGCGCCCTGCTGCGTACGGCCGCGCAGGCCCGCAGAGGCAGCAGGAGCGCCCGGCGCAAGGAGAGCGACAGCGCCTTCGCCTCGGCGGGCGCGGGCGACGTGCTGAGCACTCTGGAGGTCTGGGACGCCCACCTCGCCAGGCACGGCGCCGAGCTGCTGCGGGCGCGGCTGGAGCTCGTCGAGGCACTGCGGCCGCTGGTGGCGGGCGCGTACGCGGCGCTGGCCCCCACGAGCGTCCCCGCGACGCTCGCGTACCGGAGCACGTTGTCCACAGGTGGGGATGCCGACGAGGGGGGTCCGGAGGGCGAAATCGCCGGTGAGCGCGGATCTTTCGATACACAGACGTTATCCACAGACTTGGGGAAAACCCTTGAAGAACGGCTGCGGGAGCGGCTATTGGAGGTCCGTCAGTCAGAGCTCGAACGCGGCGTCACGCTCGTCGGCCCGCACCGCGACGACCTCGTCCTCGGCTTGGGGGACCTGCCCGCCCGGGGGTACGCCAGCCACGGAGAGTCCTGGTCGTTCGCGCTGGCGCTGCGGCTGGCCGCCTACGATCTGCTGCGGGCCGACGGCGGCGATCCCGTGCTGATACTCGACGACGTGTTCGCCGAGCTCGACAGCCAACGCAGGAGGCGGCTGGCCGAGATGGTCGCGCCCGCCGAGCAGGTGCTCATCACGGCCGCCGTACCGGATGACGTGCCACCTGAGCTGACCGGAGCCAGATTCGACGTCGCGGAGGGGAGTGTGACCCGTGTCCGATGAGGACAACCCCACGGCCAGGGGCGCGGCCATGGCCAGGGAGAAGCTCGCCCAGGCCAAAGCGGACGCGGCCAAGCGCGGCCAGCTCCCCCGGCGCGAGCCGAGGCGGAAAGGGCCCCGCAGGGACAGCGGCGATCCACAACTTTTCGGACGTGCGATCGCGGATCTGCTGGCCGCTCGCGGCTGGGAGCGGTCGGCGGCGGTCGGCGGGGTGTTCGGCCGCTGGGCCGACATCGTGGGCCCTGACCTGGCCGCGCACACCAAGCCCGAGTCATTCGAGGACGGCGAGGTGCTGATCGCGGCCGACTCGACCGCCTGGGCGACGCAGGTGCGGCTGCTCGCCCGCACCCTCGTACGCAGGCTCAACGAGGAGCTGG
This sequence comes from Nonomuraea sp. 3N208, assembly GCF_052245935.1. Taxonomy (NCBI): domain Bacteria; kingdom Bacillati; phylum Actinomycetota; class Actinomycetes; order Streptosporangiales; family Streptosporangiaceae; genus Nonomuraea; species Nonomuraea sp. 3N208. Next base: position 69,028 of record NZ_JBQQBR010000059.1, read on the forward strand.
GCGACGGCACCGTGACAAAGGTCAAGGTCAGGGCGCCGCAGAACGCGCCCCGGCCGTCAGGTGGATTGCGGGTGACCGGAAGCAGGGGACCGAGGGACACCTACGGATAGCGGCGTCCAGCCGCCATCCGCAGCAGGCGCTTTGCGCCTCTGCGGTTAGGCGCCGGGGGCGATCAGAAAGCCACAGACGCGAGGAGCCCCCTTTCCGGAGGGGGGATGCTGGCCCGGGGGCAAATCAAGCTAGCGGGCATCACAGGCGCGTTCATTGCCACCTCCGGCCTCCGGAGGCGGTAGAATAAAAAAAGGATTCCGGACACGTCCGCTTGCGTGTCACCCCGGCAGCAAGCCGACTCCCCTGGGTGACCGCGCATCGGGGCACTCACGACGGTGACGGGCACGGCAGGGGCAGCTTTGCATTTGATCGCCTCCCCCGCCGCGTGTCCGCGGCAGGAGGATTTCGCAGTTGTCCTACGACGCTAGCTCAATCACCGTACTCGAAGGGCTTGAGGCGGTTCGCAAGCGACCAGGTATGTATATCGGCTCCACCGGGGAGCGTGGCCTGCACCACCTAGTCCAAGAGATCGTGGACAACGCGGTGGACGAGGCCCTGGCCGGCTACGCCGACCGCATCGACATCACGCTCATGGCCGACAACGGCGTGCGCGTGGTCGACAACGGGCGCGGCATCCCCACGGGCATCCACCCGGTGGAGAAGCGCTCCGCCGTCGAGGTCGTGCTGACCACTCTGCACGCGGGCGGCAAGTTCGACAGCCAGTCCTACGCGGTCTCCGGCGGCCTGCACGGCGTCGGCTCGGCCGTCGTCAACGCGCTGTCCACCGCCATGGACGTCGAGGTCAAGCAGAAGGGCCACTACTGGCGCCAGCGCTACGAGCACTCCAAGCCCGTCGCACCACTGGCCAAGGGCGAGGGGACCGACGAGACCGGCACCACGATCACGTTCTGGCCGGACCCGGGGATCTTCGAGACCACCACGTGGAACTACGAGACGCTCTCGCGGCGCTTCCAGGAGATGGCCTTCCTCAACAAGGGCCTGACGATCACGCTGACCGATGAGCGTCCCGACCACGTCAACGGCGAGCCGAAGACCGTCACCTACTGCTACCAGGGCGGCCTTGCCGACTTCGTGCAGCACCTCAACGCCAAGAAGGAGCCGGCGCACGCGTCGATCATCTCCTTCGAGGAGGAGAGCGACGGGCTCGCGGTCGACATCGCCATGCAGTGGAACAACTCCTACTCGGAGTCCGTCTACAGCTTCGCCAACGTCATCAACACCGCGGAGGGCGGCACCCACGAGGAGGGCTTCCGCGCGGCGCTGACGACGATCGTCAACCGCTACGCGCGCGAGCAGAAGTTCCTCAAGGAGGGCAAGGACGACAACCTCTCCGGTGAGGACGTCCGCGAGGGCTTGACCGCGATCATCTCGGTCAAGCTGTCCGACCCGCAGTTCGAGGGCCAGACCAAGACCAAGCTGGGCAACACCGAGGCCAAGTCGTTCGTGCAGAAGGCCTGCAACGACCACCTGCGCGACTGGTTCGAGCGCAACCCCGGCGAGGCCAAGGACATCATCAACAAGTCGCTGCAGGCCTCGCGCGCCCGCATCGCCGCACGCCAGGCACGTGACCTGACCAGGCGCAAGTCGCTGCTGGAGTCCGGCAGCGGTTTGCCGGGCAAGCTGGCCGACTGCCAGTGGAACGACCCGGAGAAGTGCGAGCTGTTCATCGTCGAGGGCGACTCGGCCGGCGGCTCGGCCAAGGGCGGCCGCGACTCGCGTTTCCAGGCGATTCTCCCGATCCGCGGCAAGATCCTCAACGTGGAGAAGGCCAGGATCGACAAGGTCCTGAAGAACAACGAGGTCCAAGCGCTGATCACGGCCCTGGGCACCGGCGTGCACGACGAGTTCGACATCGCCAAGCTGCGCTACCACAAGGTCATCCTCATGGCCGACGCCGACGTCGACGGCCAGCACATCAACACGCTGCTGCTGACGCTGCTGTTCAGGTTCATGAGGCCGCTGATCGAGGCCGGTCACGTCTACCTGTCGTGCCCGCCGCTCTACAAGATCAAGTGGGACCGTAAGGGCGAGGACGCCTCGTACGCCTACTCCGACCCCGAGCGCGACGCGGTCATCGCCGACGGCATCGCCAACGGCAAGCCGGACCCGCGGCCGCGGGACAACGTACAACGCTTCAAGGGTCTGGGCGAGATGAACGCCGGCCAGCTCTGGGAGACCACGATGAACCCGGAGACCCGGCTGCTGCGCCAGGTCACGCTCGACGACGCGGCGCAGGCCGACGACCTGTTCAGCGTGCTCATGGGCGAGGACGTGGAAGCCAGGCGCGACTTCATCATCCGCAACGCCCGCGACGTGCGCTTCCTCGATGTTTAAGAAGGACCTTTTCCTGTGACCGACGTGAACACCACTCCCCCGGCTGACCGCATCGAACCGGTGGACATCCAGTCCGAGATGCAGCGCAGTTACATGGACTACGCGATGTCCGTCATCGTGTCCAGGGCGCTGCCGGACGTGCGCGACGGTTTGAAGCCGGTGCACCGGCGGGTGCTCTACGCCATGTACGACGGCGGCTACCGTCCCGACCGCGGCTACTTCAAGTGCGCCCGCGTCGTCGGCGACGTGATGGGCACCTATCACCCGCATGGCGACACCTCGATCTACGACGCGCTGGTGCGCCTGGCCCAGCCGTGGTCGCTGCGCTACCCGCTGGTCGACGGGCAGGGCAACTTCGGCTCGCCCGGCAACGACCCGGCGGCGGCGATGCGCTACACCGAGTGCAAGCTCGCGCCCATCGCCATGGAGATGCTGCGGGACATCGACAAGGAGACCGTCGACTTCCGCCCCAACTACGACGGCAAGTCTCAGGAGCCCGACGTCCTGCCGGCGCGCTTCCCGCAGCTGCTGGTCAACGGCTCGGGTGGCATCGCCGTCGGCATGGCGACCAACATCCCGCCGCACAACCTGCGTGAGGTCGCCGCGGCGGTCAAGTGGTACCTCGAAAACCCCGAGGCCAATGACGAGGAACTGCTCGAAGCGTCGATCAAGCTGGTCAAGGGGCCGGACTTCCCCACGAAGGCCCTGATCGTCGGCCGGCGCGGGATCGAGGATGCCTACCGCACCGGGCGCGGCTCCATCACCATGCGCGCCGTGGTCGAGGTCGAGGAGGACAAGGGGCGGCAGGCGCTGGTCGTCACCGAGCTGCCGTACCAGGTCAACCCCGACAACCTCGCCCTGAAGATCGCCGAGCTGGTGCGTGAGGGCAAGCTCTCCGGCATCGCCGACGTACGCGACGAGAGCTCCTCGCGGGTCGGCCAGCGTCTCGTCATCGTCCTCAAGCGGGACGCGGTCGCCAAGGTCGTACTCAACAACCTCTACAAGCACACCCAGCTGCAGGACACCTTCGGCGCCAACATGCTGGCGCTGGTCGATGGCGTGCCGCGGACGCTGCGCCTCGACCAGTTCATCCGGCACTACGTGGCGCACCAGGTCGAGGTCATCGTGCGCAGGACCCGCTACCTGCTGCGCAAGGCCGAGGAGCGGGCGCACATCCTGCGCGGCCTGCTGAAGGCCCTGGAGCGGCTCGACGAGGTCATCGCGCTGATCCGGGCCTCGGAGTCCGCCTCGCACGCCCAGCAGGGCCTCATGGGGCTGCTGGAGATCGATGAGGTGCAGGCGCAGGCCATCCTCGACATGCAGCTGCGCAAGCTGGCCGCCCTGGAGCGGCGGGCGATCCAGGACGAGTTCGACTCGCTGATGACGCAGATCGCCGAGTACAACGCGATCCTGGCCAGCGAGGCCAGACAGCGGGAGATCATCAACGACGAGTTGGCCGAGGTCGTCGGCCGCTACGGCGACGAGCGCAAGACCGAGATCATCGCCTACGACGGCGACATGTCGATCGAGGACCTCATCGCCGAGGACGAGATCGTCGTCACGATCACCCGCGGCGGCTACGCCAAGCGCACCAGGACCGACCTCTACCGCGCCCAGAAGCGGGGCGGCAAGGGCGTACGCGGTGCGCAGCTGCGCCAGGACGACATCGTCGACCATTTCTTCGTCACCACGACGCATCACTGGTTGCTCTTCTTCACGAACAAGGGCCGGGTTTACCGGGTCAAGGCGTACGAGCTGCCTGAAGCCGCGCGTGACGCCCGCGGCATGCATTTGGCGAACCTTCTTGCCATGCAGCCCGACGAAACAGTCATGGAGGTTCTCGACCTACGCGACTACGACGTCGCCCCTTACCTCGTCCTGGCCACCCGCAGCGGCCTGGTCAAGAAGACCCGCCTGTCCGAGTACGACTCCCCCAGGTCCGGCGGTCTGATCGCGATCAACCTGCGGGAGGACGACGAGGTCATCGGAGCCCGCCTGGTCTCCGAGCAAGACGACCTGCTGCTGGTCTCCAGAGGAGCCCAGTCGATCAGGTTCACCGCCTCCGACGAGGCGCTTCGCCCCATGGGCCGGGCGACCAGCGGTGTCATCGGCATGAGGTTCCTCGAAGGTGACGAACTTCTGTCCATGAATCGGATGGCCGACGGTCAAGATGTGCTTATCGCCACCGAGGGTGGGTACGCAAAACGGACGCCAGTGGAGCAGTATCCAGTTCAGGGCCGTGGCGGTAGAGGGGTGCTGACGGCGAAAATCGTGAGTTCCCGTGGCAAGCTGGTCGGAGCCGTCATGGTCAACCCAGAGGACGAGGTCTTCGCGATCACGTCCGCCGGCGGGGTGATCCGGACGAGTGCCGGCGAGATCAAGCAGTCCGGCCGCCAGACCATGGGAGTGCGATTGATGAATCTCGCGGAAGGCGACAGCGTGGTGGCCCTCGCCCGGAACGCGGAGTCGATGGAGACTTCGGTGGAAACTGAGGAAGACGGGGGAGGAGAGTAGTCCATGAGCGCCCAGGGTGGTGGTGCCGCCAGGACAAAGGCGGCTTCGGGTAACGGACAGCAACCGAACAAGCCCGCAGAAACCGAGATTTTCAAGCCAGTCGACGAGGGACAGGAAACCACCTCGCCCGCTCAGGGCAAGCCTGTCCCGCCCAAGGAGGACGGGCAGCAGCAGCGGTCGCAGGCCCCTGCTTCCGCGCCCGCTCCTGCGCCGGGGCCGCCGTCGGCTCCTGCGCCCGGACCTGGGCCGCAAGGGGAAGGCAACGACACCGTCCGCCTCCGCCCTTCGCTGGCCACCGAGGCCCCGCCCATGGTCGAGCTGACGAAGAAGAAGTCGAACGCCGGTGCCGGTCGGCTGCCCCGCAAGGCCCACCTGGTCCTGCGCCGCATCGAGCCGTGGTCGGCCATGAAGTTCAGCTTCGTGGTCTCCCTGGTGTGCTTCGTGGTGCTGTTCGTGGCAGTGGCCGTCCTGTACGGGGTGCTGTCCGCCCTGGGGGTGTTCGACTCGATCGTGAACCTGGTCAACCAGCTTGGGCAGGGTGAGCAGGGGCAGAGCTCGATTCCCATCGACATCGCCTCCTGGTTCGAGCCGGTGCGGATCCTGGGATACACCGCGCTGATCGGGGCCGTGAACGTGGTCCTGATCACGGCCCTTTCCACACTCGGGGCGGTCATCTACAACATCTCGTCCGACCTGGTCGGGGGCGTTGAGGTGACCTTCAGCGAGGCTGAGTAGGCGCGTCAGGCGGGCTGCTTGGGCCGTGCTCGGGGGTGAGTACGGCGCGAGCAGCCCGCCGGAGGCGGTAAGCTTTTCCCGTTCGAACAACCGGTTCGCCTCCGATCTGCGGATGCTGTACCGTTCGGTGTGCGCGGGGCTATAGCTCAGACGGTTAGAGCGCTTCCCTGATAAGGAAGAGGTCCCAGGTTCAAGTCCTGGTAGCCCCACCCAGTTGACCAGCGAAATGGCCGCTTTCCGATCTTCGGATAGCGGCCATTCTGCTGTCTGCGCGTCTATCTGCGTGACTATCGATCCTGATGGGCGTCGTTGGCAGTCAGGGGACGATAGTCAGCAGAGCCTGCCGAGTCACTCCTCTTCAGGAGGACACGCTTCCCCTGTGACCGTCTCCGTGGAGCCGGTTTTCGGCGGACGGTCATACGAACTGAGCTTCTCAACGAGGTGTGAGCCCAGCAGAGGCAGAAAGGTCACCAGTCCCGTGATCAGTCCTGTACCTAGATCACCAGCGCCGATCCCCGCAGCGAGGCCGGTAAGTAGACCCACGCCCAAAATGATGGCGAAGACGATGTGAGACCGCGTACGGCGCTGCTGTCGATACATGATCACTTTGTCTTGACCATGCGCGTGGTCGAGCTTGCGCGTGCGCTTCTTCCTGTTGAACTTCGGACGCCGGAAGGTCACCTATTCTCCTCACAGTGAAGAGCAAGTCGATAGTGCGCCCTCCCGGCTAAGGCGCTGACCTGCTCTCCACTCCTGTGGAGTTGGTATACCTACTACCACCCGCCCAGCTAACCCACTCGGGGAACCGCTGGCAGAAGCGGGGTGACGGCTGTCCGTAAGGTCCATCTCCTGATAGCCGGGAGAGAAGACCGTACGGCCGGTTTTGAGTTATCTGCGGTCGCTCGTTCGCAGGAGCAACCAGAGCCGTCGGAAGTTCTTGGTGGAACTTCAAACTGACCCCGATGCTAGCTCTTCTCCGGCGCGTGCGCGGACTACCTCTTCTGTTGGCTATCGAAAATATGATCCATAACTACGGCGCCTCCTTGGAGAACAGGTCGGATCTGCTTGCGATAGACCAGTTCCGTTACAGCCGTACTGCTGTGGCCGACCAGCCGGGAGATCTCCTCCAAGGGCGTCCCGTTGTCGGACAGCAGGGACACGAAGCTGTGCCGCAGTTCCCTTGGCGTCCACTCGGCCGGGTTCAGGCTGGTGTGCTTGATCACGCGTCGGAACGCCCTGCGCACGTTGGCGGCGTCCAGTTCGGTTCCGGTTGCGGATGCGAACACCAGACCGCGCTCAGACCGGGTGTCGCCCTGCTCCTCCTGCTGAGCTGTCTGAAGTTCGGTCAGCACGTCCACGCATAGCTTTGGCAGCGCGAGCGTGCGGCGAGACTTGCGGGTCTTGGTGTCTCCACCGTTCCGTACTGAACGCCACACGGCGATGTACGGGGGCGCGGGTGGGACGGCGTCGAGGTCGCCGACCAGGTCCACGTGATCCCAGCGCAGCGCGCGTAGCTCCTCCGTGCGGGCTCCCGTAAGGAGAGACACCACGATGTAGGCGTGCAGGCTTTTGCCCTCAGAAGCCCTCAGCACCTCTTCCGCCTGCGCCATCGTCAGCGCCTTGGACGGTCGGCCCTTCTGCCCTTGGGGGACGCGACACAGCTCTACGACGTTTCGCCGCACCTTGTCCCGCGCCATAGCTCGCTTGATGATCCGGTTCAGGCAGGAGTGGAGGCGGGACAAGGTGCTGGTGCTGAGCGCCGTGGCCTTCTCCGCCAGCCACTTATCCACATCCTGTGCACTGAGCTCGCGGAGCTTCCTCTTGCCCAGAGCCGGGATGACGTGGATCTTGCACAAGGTTGTGGTCGTGGCGACGGTGTTCGGGTCCAGGCCGCTGAGCCCGTACGTCAGCCAGTCGTTCGTGGCCTGTGCCACGGTGTAGTCGCCGGGGGCGATGGTCAGGCCGTCCTCGTAGTCGCGTAGGACTTCCTTGAGCTTGTTCTTGGCTTCAGTCTTGGTCTTGCCGCTGCCTCGCTTGACGATGCGCTTGCCGCTGGGGTCGTAGCCGAGGCTGGCGGTGGCGATCCAGCGTTGGCGCTTGTCGTCCCAGTGGAGGCCGCTGTCTCCTCGGCTGCGTCGCTTGGTCATCGGGCTGCTCCCTCGGCTTCCTTCTCCAACAGGGCGATGTAGGCGCGGATGGCGCCGGAGGTGATCAGGCGGGCGCGGCCCTGCTTGACGGAGCGCAGGCGGCCGGTGCGGATCTGGTCGTAGATGACGGTGCGGCTCATGCGCAGCAGGCGCATGGCGTCGGCCACCCGGTAGAGCTGGGTGTCGGCGAGCCGGACGCTAATGGGAACCACCGAGTCCGCTGATCGGGCAGACTCGGTGCCTGGTGGCCGCTGGTGAGTGAGCACTCCCGGACGCTGGACCGATCTTCGAGTCCTGTGGACAGACCGTTGCCCTCA